>JBCDFE010000001.1:0-56759 GCA_039178745.1 Bacteroidota bacterium
AGATATGCAAGCTAAATTGGAATTGCTTTGTGGCTTGTTGGCCGGACTGGGCATTCCTTCGCGTCTGAGGCGATATTTATATGGCGATGTGCGGTATTCTCTGCGTCTGGAAGCCGACCACTACCTCGACGGTCCATACCTGCTCGAACTACTCGTTGGGGCCAGGCCTATGGTGGTGACCTACGAACTGACGGGCACCCATCCGTTCGGATTACTCGAGCTAGAGCACAGATATGCCGCCCAGGAACATCCCAAGTACCTAATGGCCCAGGACACTTATGATCATGTGAGCCGAATCAGGCAGCGTTTGCACTATAGCGCCGAAGCAAAAAATATGGCGGTGTTTATAAGGCAGATCCTGGCCAATCAATAGTTGTAGGGTTAGTTGTAAAGGACGTATAACAAGACCAATAAGGCCGCGGTACAACCAGCTGCCACGAGGAAAAATTTATTGAGTTTGGCCCGCTCGTCGGCCTTGATCTTGCGCTTGCGCTTGGTAGATTTAGACATAATGGCTTTGCTTTTAGAAGAGTGAAATTAATGAACTCAATTAGAATTTTGCAATATGAACGCGGACAAAAAGGCAGAAAATCGTAGATAAACAGGGTGCAGGATAATTCCGAAGCAAGCACTTACCTTTGCCTCAAATGTGAAATATGTCAAACAATCTACTCGCCGGAAAGCGCGGCGTCATATCTGGTGCACTAGACTCAGAATCCATCGCCTGGAAAGTTGCCGAGCAGTGCGTTGCACAAGGTGCAACTATAACGCTGACCAATGCGCCGGTGGCTATGCGCTTTGGTCAGATCCAGGAGCTTGGTGAAAAGCTCAACGCGGAGATCATACCTGCCGATGCAACCAATATGGAAGATTTGGCGCAGTTGTTTAGCCAATCTGAAGAGGTGCTGGGGGGTAAGCTCGATTTTGTATTGCACAGCATTGGCATGTCTATCAATGTGCGCAAGAAGCGCGAGTACACCAATCTCAAGCACGACTGGATGCTTAAAACTTTTGACGTGAGTGCCATCAGTTTTCACAAAATGATGCAAGTGCTCTATCAAAATGATCACATGGCCGATTGGGGTAGCATACTGGGACTCAGTTATATCGCAGCTCAGCGCAGTTTTCCCGATTATAGCGAAATGGCGGAATCCAAGGCGCTGTTGGAAAGTTTTGCCCGCAGCTTCGGATACCACTTTGCGGAGAAGAACCACGTCAGAGTCAACACCATTAGTCAGAGTCCTACCATGACTACAGCGGGCAAAGGCGTAAAGGGTTTCGATGAGTTTTTTGGCTATGCAGAGAAAATGTCTCCACTAGGCAATGCACCATCAGATGCATGTGCCGATTACTGCGTGGCGCTTTTTAGTGATCTGACACGCTTTGTGACCATGCAGAATCTGTATCACGATGGCGGATTCAGCAGCATGGGCATGAGCCCGGCTTTAATTGAGTAAGTAAGTTCTAAGGGCACTGTCTGTAGAACTTGCCATTTAGATGCCAGCTTTATGGGGCGAAGATTTTGGACTTGTATTTTTGTTTTGTCGAATCTTATTGCTGGTGCGCAAGGAGGTTTTAACCCCGACTTTAACCGCAACGGAGGTACGGGATTCAACGACGGAACCCGCGAGCGCCAACCCCAGGAGCAGCGTGAAATCATTCCCGATACCTTTGGGGTCTTCGAGTTTAGAGTCGATAACCCGGCCGAGGAGCAAGAGTTTGGCGATACCTCACTGACAGGGTTTGCAATCTACGATCCAGCCGATGAGGTTGCCTTTGGCTATGGCCACTTAGGAGTAGTGGGCTCGCCGGCCTATGCCTACAGATATAGCACCAGGGGGAGGCGGGGCTTTGAACTGGGCCTCAATCATTTTGACCTCTACCAGTCTACTGGCCAGAATCTCGATTACTACCGACTCACCCGGCCATATACCAACCTCAGGTGGATGCGGGGCAGCAACCAAAACGATAGCTATATCGAGGCAAATTTTAGTCGCAACTTCGCCAATGGCATCAGCTTTGTACTCGACCACAAGCGATGGCGCCAGTTTGGCCTGCAAGACCAGTACACCCGTCAGCGATTGCTGAATAACCACACCCGGGGAGGTTTCTGGATTCACCCTCCTGGCAGCCGCTATCAGGCCTTCATCAGCCATGCCGCCAATACCTATGAGCAAGAGTGGAACGGTGGTCTGGAAATACTTCCAGATGAAGAAGACTTATTTTCCACGCCACAATCCGCAGATCCCTTCCTGGACAATACCGAGGTCAGGTATGCTTACCGCGAGTGGATGCTGACGCAGTATTTGCAGTTTGGCGGCCGCATAGATAGTACCGGCCGCAGCAGAAGGGCATTCACCATCTCACACCAGATGCGCTACGACAGGCAGCGCTATCGGCTGGCATCGACCTTTGTTAATCCGGCAGATTCCGCCTTCTTTGCGCGCTTTCCCCAGCTGTTTATCGATGAGCGCGGGCAGCGGTCCTCCATCCAGTACAATATATTCGAGAATAGCTTTCGGCTGTCAACTTTTCGCGGCGGCAAGTCTGACCGGGGCGAAGGGGTGCAGCGCGATTTGTTGGAGCTGGGTGTCACCCACCAATTTCATCGTTTGCGTGATGATTTGGACTTCCGCAGGTTGCAGTCTGTGCTACTTCACACTCGTTTGGGTTTTCGTCCTAGCGACAAATTGCAGCTTTTGGTCGAAGGGCAGCTCGAAGCAGTCGGCCAGATCGGCGATTATCGGTTAGGAGCCGATGGCCTGCTTGATTTGGGCAAAGCCGGGAAGTTGGAGTTTTCCTTTCGAAACCAGCTTTACTCGCCCACGCTTGTGCAAAGAGACTATAGCCTGACCAGCGAAACCATCTGGGATACCGATTTCCAAAAGACCCTGGAGACTCGAATCGGAGGGGCATATACCATACCGTTTATCGAGGCCAGGGCAGAGCTCAGTTTTGTACTGCTAAACAACTACATCTACTTCGACTCCACAGCAAGCCCTCAGCAGTCTGGCGAACCCATCAGCCTTATTCAACTCAGTCTGGAGCGCAACATTGACTTCGGTGCTGTACAACTCAACAATCGTGTTTTGGGCCAATTGCGGGATAGCGAGTTGCTGCCTTTGCCCAGATTAGTCAGCGAACATAGCTTGTTCTACGAGGGCTTTTGGTTTGGCGTATTAGATGTCAATCTTGGAGGGCATTTTCGCTTTCTGGCCCAATACAGACCCTACTACTTCAACCCGCTTATCCAGCAGTTTACCCTCAGTAATGCCGACGAGGTAGATAGCTACTTGCAGATCGAGCCTTACTTCAGTATGCGGGTTGGCAGTTTCCGATTCTTCCTAAGATATGCCATGCTGAATACCGCTCTTTCAGACGATGCCGAGCTATTGTTTGCTACGGCCAACCATCCCTATCCAGACGGCGCTTTACGAATTGGCATCAGCTGGCGGCTAATCGATTAAATTGGGCGACACCAAGTCAGCTGTAAAGCCGCTCGGTGTCGCCTTCACCAATTTGGGGTTATTGGACCAGCAACCTCCTCGAAACAGAGGTCTTATCCATGAAAAACTCGATGGTGTATAGGCCACTGGCTAGTTCGCTTACATCTATGCTCGTCTGGTTGGCGGCTCCGTTTACTAACACAGCCCCCCTTTGATCGTAGATTCTGAAGGAATTGATCGTCGATAAATCTCCGCTCAGGTAAAGTTGGTCTGAAACCGGATTTGGGAATATGCTGATGTCCAGTTCCGGATCGGTAGATGTGGTGCTCGAGATAACCAATTCCTGGGGTTTATAGTTGGTATTGATGATAAGCCCCTCATGCGTGATGGCCTCAATTTCAATCAGGTCGATAAATGGATTAGCAATTGGGCTAAATCCTTGAGAACTTCCTATAGAAAGGATCAGATCTTCGCTCATTACGAAGTTTAGATTCGCAATCAGGCCATAGCCGCTTACCGGCTGTCCATCTCTTCGCACAATGGCGATTTCAATCCGATCGAGCTCCGGAATTTCCTGATAGACGTACATCAACTCGCTTGGTGTTCCGAGCCATGACCCATTGAAATCGATGGAAAAGCTGCCTTCATTGAAAAAGCTGACATCGGCGGTCATAGCAAAAGCAATTCCGTAAAAATCGGAGAGTGGATCGCTTGGGGCAGCAATTTCCAAGGGAAGAGATACAAGCTGATTGGCAAAGACCTCTTCGGGCATGACCAGACGAAGTTCATAAGTCCCTTCATCAGCAAATACCGGAGAGAAGTTGCTGGTATTGCTGTGTGTCAGATCGTAATTGTCCATGATTACTTCCGCATCATCGATGTCGATCATACCGCTGCCGTCAGCATCGACATGCTTGAGGTCCAGGCCAGTGATCATTTCTTGGTCCCAATCGCTTACGAGCTGTCCTGCCCAGTTAGTTGTTGCGTTTTCTCTTGCTGGTCCAACTTCGCCATAGTGTATACCGATGGGCAGCAAATCCCAGGCGTCGGCCCGTCCGTTATTATCAGAATCACCCGCAAAAAACAAGGGGCCTGCACAGTCGGTATTGAAGGGTATATACTGAGCGATACCGCTAGACACATCGTCGAAGGCGTCGAAAATCTGGTCCTCGATCTCCAGCGGATCGGCCGTACACCAGCAATTGTTGGCCAGGTTTACATTAAGCGGCGTGCTGACTACAGCACCGGTATCATTGTCGCAGATCACATTGTCTACGAAGGCGGTACCAGGACCATCGAGCTGTATGCCAACACTGTTATTGCGAAAGAAATTATTCCTAACAGTATCTCCTTCGGATGTTTCTGTAGTTCGCAGTCCTATGCCATTAGCCGTAAACGTGCAATTTCGGACATTCGTCCTGTACGCATAAATAGCATGACCTTCGCTACCTATAAATAGCGAGCTATCGGCGTCGATCAAAAAAGCAGTAGCTACTGTCCCGTTGTTTTCGAATACAGAGTTGCGTATGATGGCGCGGTTTATGATGATGTCGTCATTAATGAAACAGGCTTCATTGTTGCTGAAACTACAATCGACCACCCTGGCTCCTTCACTTCCATTAGAGAAGGAATAGAGGTCTTCGGTAGCATGCACATTGTCATTGAAGTTGCAGTTAAAGAAAGAAGCCCTTCCTTTGGTGCCCACGTCATTATTACTAAAGTTGCAATCGGTAAAAGTCAGAAAGTCGTATCCGGCATCGCCATGTTCTGCACCAATGCCATTGAAGCGGAACGTACCGCTGTTGATGCTTCTGTAGCCTCCACCATTATACTTTATGCCGGTATCTGCATGCTCGATAGTGAAGTGGTCGAAGTCCATAGAAAATGATGAGTCGGGGAAAGTTGCGGTGCAGAATATGCCTTTCCAGCTAGAACCCGTTGGCTCATTGGGGTCTATGGTCAAAATAACGGGTGCTGTCTCTGTTCCATTCACCGTAATAGAACCCGACCTCAACTCAAGGCCCACACCCGCCTGAAAGCGCACCTCTGTTCCGGCTTCTATAGTCAGGCTAGCTCCGGGGAAAACGACCACCTCTCCAGTAACGAGGTAGGGACTGTTGGCGGCCTCCCAGGTCATTGGACTAAATATACCGCCACTCACTTCGGTTTGAGCCATTATACTAATGCCTCCGAGAGCACAGAATAAAAGAAGTAATAGTTTACGATGCATAATGCTGATTTTCAATGTTTTAGCGTTGTTTAAATCCGGCGGTTCTATTTATGATTGCAAATATTCGAAGGTGTGTAGAGGAAAACAAAGACAAAAGTCTTGAACTATTCTTAAGAATTAATATATATAGACTTGTAAATTATTGATAATCAAATTAATAAAGTGTAAAATTATTCTATGAAGAACACCAAGCTGGTTCGATTGCTAGAGCGTCTTTCACTCGACGAGAGAACAGACTTTGAGGATTGGTTCGAGCTTCACCCGCGTTTTTGCAACAGCCCTGCCGTCAAGTTGTTGGCTCAGCTACTGGCGGCCATCGGTGAAGCGAATCATGTAGCCTTAAGCAAGAAATTGATCTTTAGCCGAACCTTCCCCGGACATCCTTACAAAGGAGATTACTTGCGCAAGCAGACGCACTTGCTTTACCAAGCCCTAAAGACCTGGCTCGTACAGAAGCAAGCTAAAAGTGGTCAGTCATCAAATTTGAGCTTTCTACATGAACTTCAGGAAAGAAAACTCGACCGCGATTTTCAGCTATTTTCCAATCAGCTATCCAATGAGCTGGAAAAATCCGAGAGGCGCGATGTAGACTACTTTTTTGACTTGCAGACCTTTTGTCGAGAACGAGATTTGTTTTTTGGTCGACAACAAGAAAGGCGGTATGACTCCGCTCTACAAGAACAGTCGGAGGCCCTGGATCGATACTTTATCCTACAGAAGTTGCGCATAGCTTGTGAGATGAGTAACCGCAACCGGATCATCGATGCACGGTATCATCCGGCATTTTTGAAAGAAGTATTGCATCGTCTTTCTGAAGATGGTGTCTACAAAGAAGAGCCAGCCATTGCCATTTACTGGAGCGTATGGCTGACCTTGCAAGCCGAAGGAAGTACGGATGACTATGCGCGTTTGGTTGAACTGCTGGCTAGTTATCCCAATGTATTTGAATCCGAAGAGCTCAGGTCTATTTATAGATACGCACAGAACTTCTGCATTAGAAAAATCAATGCAGGAGTTTCTGATTTTAAATCGCATTTATTGAGCTTATATCAATACCAAATCGATCAGCGACTATTTTTAGTTGATGGCCATTTTCCGGCCAATGATTTTAAAAATATCATTACACTTGGTCTCAGATTGGAAAATTTTGAATGGGTCGAGCAGTTTATGGAGCAATTTCATGATTCTCTATCGCCGGATCAATACGAGAATGTGTACAATTATGGCCTGGCCCAATATTACTTTGCTACCAAAGCCTATGATCGGGCCATTCGTTTACTGCGCAATGTTCGCTTTACTGACCGTTATTACGACATAAACGGGAGCATCATTTTGTTGAAGACCTATTTGGCTCAAGAAGACTACGAGTCTTTCCATTATTTTTTGGATGCTTATAAAATCAGGCTACAGCGAAACCGAGAAGTGGCGGCCAGCTATCGCCAGTCCATAGTCAGTTTCCTAAGACTATGTAAAAGGGTAGGGCGTCTACAGGAAAGGCAGACCTACATGTCTAAGGAGGAGCTCGATAAGCAATCTGCCAAACTCCAAGCCAAAATTTTAAATACCGCTCAGCTGTTCGATCGTCAGTGGTTGCTCAACGCCCTGCCTACCACCTAGATTGATTAGATTGCAACTTTGTCTACCCAGTTATCGTCTCTTTCTCACATGGCCAATCAAAAACTTTCTTTCCAAACTATAGGCACTTTACTTGCTTTGGTGATTAGTGTTGTTGCTATGCTGACCAGTATCTACGAGGTCAATATCATGAACTCCCAGCAGCGGGCTATGGTCTGGCCCCACCTCAAAGTGTATCAGAGCTACAACAGCGAGGGCTTCCGAATCATAGGCTCCAATTTTGGCACGGGGCCAGCCATTGTCAAGTCGGTAGAAGTCACCATAGATGGAGAGCCCGTTAAAGACATCAATGATATGCTAGACGAGCTTTATCCCGGCCGCACCATGGGCTATGATCAGATCGGTGTGAATGATCTGAATGGTTCTGTTTTTAAACCAGAAGAAGACCGAGACCTTCTCTTCCTGCCCTGGAATGAAGAAACCCACGCCATAGTCGATCAGCTATATAAAGTCAATCTGGTTGTCTGCTACGAATCTGTGCTGGGCGATAGTTGGCATTTTAATCTGCAAAACGGCGATACTGTGGAAGGGGCGTTTAAGGCCAGGTTGGAGTTTGAGTAGAATAAACTGCGTTTCGCCGTACCTTCACTCCTCATGAAAACGGCAACCCAATATACGCTGGAACACGCTCAGCAACTCGACCGGAATGATCCGCTGGCGCATTATCGATCTCAGTTTCATCGGCCGATAGATGAGCATGGGAGAGAATACGTCTATATGTGTGGCAATTCGCTGGGCTTGCAGCCCAAGGCAACCGAAGCTGCCATTCAGCAGGAGTTGGAAGACTGGAAAAAATGGGGCGTAGAGGGTCACTTCAAGGCCAAAAACCCATGGATGCCCTATCATCATTTTTTGCGCGACGCTATGGCCAACGTAGTGGGGGCAAAACCGCAGGAGGTGGTGCTGATGAATACCCTGACGGTTAATTTACATCTGATGATGGTCTCTTTCTACCGACCAACTGCAGAGCGGTACAAGATCGTTATAGAATCGGACGCCTTTCCGTCAGATAAGTACGCAGTCGAGTCTCAGCTGAGGTTCCATGGTCTCTATCCACGGAAGTCCAAAATAGAAATACGGCCAAGACCAGGAGAAGTCTGCCTACGGCATGAGGATATTTACCGACTGATAGAAGAGCAAGGCGACGAGATTGCCCTCATCATGCTGGGCAACCCCAACTACTATACCGGCCAGTTTCTGGATATGAAAGCAATCACGGAGCGGGCGCACGCCAAGGGCATTGCCGTTGGCTTCGATTGTGCCCACGGTGCTGGCAATCGCCCCTTAGATTTACACGATTCGGGTTGCGATTTTGCCGTTTGGTGTACCTACAAATATCTCAATGGTGGTCCTGGAGCCATATCGGGTGCATTTGTACACGAGCGCCACAGCAACCGAATGGACTTACCCCGATTCGAAGGTTGGTGGGGCCACGATCAGGACACGCGTTTTGGTATGCGCGACGATTTTCAGCCCATGCCCGGTGCCGATGCCTGGCAGCTCAGCAATCCGCCCATTCTGGCTTTAGCCCCGGTCTGGGCCTCACTCAAAATTTTTGACGAGGTGGGTATGACTGCTTTGCGGGAAAAGTCGATCAAACTGACCGGCTATCTGGAGCAACTACTGAACCAACTGGGCCGCGATCGCATTCGAATCATTACACCCGCCGAGCCCGATCAGCGCGGTTGTCAGCTTTCCCTCCAGGTGGTTGGGGCCGATAAAAGTCTCTTCGACCGACTCACCGCCAGCGGAGTCATAGCCGACTGGCGCGAACCCGACGTGATTCGCGTGGCACCAACGCCCCTGTACACGAGCTATGCCGAGGTGTTCGAGTTTGTAGAGCGACTGAAAAACTGCTTGTAAATTATGTCAGATACTTCACCCATTATCATAGTTGGCGCCGGACTTTGCGGTTCCCTATTGGCCCTGCGATTGGCTCAGCGTGGCTACAGGGTCGAGCTATTCGAAAAGCGATCGGACCCGAGATCGATCGAGCTGGAAGCAGGCCGGTCGATCAATTTGGCCCTATCTGCCCGCGGACTGATGGCTCTGGAGCGGGCCGGGCTGCGCGATGAGGTCAGGGAGATATGCATACCCATGCGCGGCCGTATGATACACCCCCTGGGAGGCGATTCCTTTTTGTCGCCATATAGCGGTCGGGCCGAAGACTACATCAATTCCATCTCCCGACCAGGACTCAATCAGCTGCTTATCGAAGCGGCTGACGAGCATGAAGGGGTGCGCATTCACTTCGATACGCAGGTAGAAAAAGTTTATCTGGATGAGGGTAAGGTGGACTTCCGCGGGCCTTCCGGTCATGGGCAAACAAGCGGTCAGATCGTAGTCGGTACGGATGGTGCAGGCTCCGTGGTACGCCGTGCCATGATGGCCAAAACGACCGATCTGCTTTTCAACTACGAGCAGAACTTCCTGCGCCACGGCTATAAGGAACTGAGCATACATCCGGGCCAGGGAGATAATCTCTGGCAAATTCACAAGGAAGCGCTGCACATCTGGCCGCGAGGTCATTTCATGATCATAGCCTTGCCCAATCTGGATGGTAGCTTCACACTCACCATGTTTCACCCCTACGATGGAGAAGCAGGGTTCAACAACCTGAAAGACCGCGATGCCCGGATGGCTTTTTTCGAAAAGTACTATCCGAGCCTATTGCCATATATACCGCATCTTCACCAGGAGTACGAGACTAATCCCACGGCTACCCTGGGTACGATCAGATGCTATCCCTGGCAGGCCTACGGGCGAACGGTCATCATGGGTGATGCGGCTCACGCCATCGTACCCTTCTACGGGCAAGGGATGAATGCCAGCTTCGAAGATGTGCGCGTATTCGACGAGCTGCTGGAAACCCACGGAAACGATTGGTCCAAATTACTCTACGAGTTTCAAGAGACGCGCAAGCCCAATGGCGATGCCATCGCAGATCTGGCCTTGGAAAACTTCATAGAGATGCGCGACAAGGTCGATGATGCTAACTTCCGCCACAAGCGCATGATCGAAATGCAGCTCGAGCGCGAGAAAACGGATTATTACTCCAAGTACTCCCTCGTCACTTTTCGTCCCGATCTCTCTTATGCAGAGGCACGCCAGCGAGGTTTGGCCCAGGATGAGTTTCTCCTCAATCTAAAAGGAGACGAAGAGCTGGATTGGGTGTATGGGGAATTGATGAAAGGATAATTTGATGGGACTGATGATTGGATGGATTATGATGAAAGGATGGAAATAGCATCTAAACTTCCGCAGGTGGGTACCACCATATTTACCGTCATGTCGCAAATGGCTAATGAAGCTGGTGCGATCAATTTATCGCAGGGTTTTCCGGGTTATGAATTGGATGGGGAGTTAAGGAATCTGGTGGATAAATACATACAGCTAGGTCAGAATCAATATGCGCCACTGGCCGGTGTGCCAGAATTGCTGGAAGCTATCGCCAACAAGAAAAAGCTGCTATACGGCTGCGAGTTAGATCCTCAGGAAGAGATTACCATCACACACGGTGCTACAGAAGGCATCTTTAGTGGGCTGACGACTTTGATCAGGCCCGGTGATGAGGTGATCTATTTCGAGCCAGCCTACGATGCCTACCTGCCGGCCATACAACTCAACGGTGGGGTGGGGGTGCCCATTCGACTGGGAAGTCCCGATTACCGCATCGACTGGTCGCGGGTTCGCCAGGCTATGAGTCCAAAGACGAGGCTGATCATAATCAACTCTCCCCACAACCCAAGCGGATCGGTCTGGACAAAGTCCGATGTAAATGAGCTACGCGAGCTGGTAGATGGAACCGATATATTGATCCTTTCCGACGAGGTTTACCAGCATGTGATCTTCGATGGACTTCGTCATGAGAGTGTGCTCTCTTATCCAGATTTGAGATCTCGTGCTTTGGTGACCATGTCTTTCGGCAAAACCTTTCATGCAACCGGTTGGCGGGTGGGCTACACCATAGCACCTGTTGAATTGACCAAAGAACTCCGAAAAGTGCATCAGTTCAATACCTTTAGCATCAATCGCCCTTTTCAGTATGCATTGGCCGAGTATTTGCAGCGACCAGAACGCTATCAGAAACTGCCGGAATTTTTTCAGCAAAAGCGCGATGTATTCCGAGCGGCCATAGCCGATAGCCCTTTTGAACTACTCGATTGCAGCGGCACTTATTTTCAGTCGGTCAGTTATTGCCAATTTTCCGATAAATCGGATATGGATATGGCCGAGTGGCTGACCAAAGAGATTGGGGTAGCTTCTATTCCTGTATCGGCATTTTACTCTAATGATACCGATGAGCATGTACTGCGCTTTTGCTTTGCTAAGGAAGACTCGGTACTTATGGAAGCGGGGAAAAGACTATCTGCCCTATGAAAGAGATACTAAACCTCAGCCTGGTGCAGACAGACATAATTTGGCAGATGCCCAAGGAAAATCTACAGCGCTATGAAGACATGCTAGCGCCCCTCAAGGGCAAAACCGATTTGATCGTACTGCCAGAGATGTTCACGACGGGCTTTAGCATGGAATCTAGGGCAATGGCTGAAAGCATGAATGGAATCAGCGTAGTTTGGATGCAGCAACAAGCGTCTGCCCTAGGTGCAGCTACCTGCGGAAGTCTGATTATAAAAGAAAAAGGCAGCTATGTCAATAGATTCATCTTTGCACATCCCGATGGGCGCATAGATACCTACGATAAGCGGCACCTTTTTGCCATGGCCGGAGAGCATGAATTTTATGAGCCCGGCAGTGAGCGCGTGGTCATCGAATATCTGGGCTGGCGCATTTGTCCGCAGATTTGTTACGATTTGCGGTTTCCTGTCTGGTCGCGCAATGACTTAGGCTACGATCTGCTCGTGTATGTGGCCAATTGGCCCGATCAACGGGCGTATGATTGGCGGACTTTACTGAAGGCCAGGGCTATCGAAAATCAGTGCTATGTGGCGGCGGTAAATCGGGTGGGATCGGATGCCAATGGACACCATTATCGTGGAGATAGCTGCGTCATAGATCCGGGTTGGCGACACACTTTAGCTGAATTGTCCCATGCCGAATGCATATTTACTCAGATTATTTCGGCTAGTCATTTAAAAGCTGTCCGAAATAAATTGCCATTTTTAAAAGATCGGGATATATTTACTATCAATTGATTTACGATGAGTTATCCAAAACCCGATTGGTCTGCTACCAGCTCCTTACGTCCATTTATTGGCAGCCGTGATTTTGCCCAGTCTAGGACTTTTTACCAAACCCTTGGTTTTGAGGAAGCGGTGCTTGGACCGAAATTATCCCTATTTAAGGTCAATGAGCATTTTTCCTTTCATTTGCAGGATTATTATGTCAAGGAGTGGATGGAAAATAGTATGGTTTTTCTAGTTGTAGACGATTTGTCATTTAGACTTTCGCAGGTAGAGGCATTAAACCTGACAGATCGTTTCCCACTAGCTAAAGTCAGTCCTATTCGAAAAGAGGAGTGGGGTAGTGTTTTTTATATACACGATCCTAGTGGCGTTTTATGGCATATAGCAGCGTTTTAAATGATTAATTGAATTTTCTTATGCAGAGACTTGTTATTTTGATTGCTTCGGCGATTTCGATTACTGTATTTCAGTCCTGCTTGCTGGCATTGGGTGGGGTAGCGCTTGCCAGTGATAGCCAGTTTAACACAGTAGCTGATGTGAAATACACACCACAAGAAATGGAGGTGCTGGAGTCTACAGTAACCTATTTTGTGCTGAGAGATCAAGATCGCGACCGAAGATCTGAGTACGAAGAAGCCATTCGAGAAGTATGGGAGATCACCCCTTTAGAATTTGTATTTTTTGATGATTTGGATAATACACCATCTGATGGAGCTACATTCTTTATGCTAGATGTTCCTGCGCATGGACAAGATATAGATCAACCGCATTTTTCCGGACCATTACCCTATTTGCAGTTGAGTTTGGTACTTCCTTCCTGGATAGATAAAAGCAATGGCGATTTTAGAGAAGGTTCAAAAGTTTTTGCATCGATTAGCTTAATTCTCGAAAGTCCTATTTCCTGGAATTACGATGATTATAATAGGTATTTGGAATCTTACAGATCTTTGTATGCTTCTGAGGTAATCATTAATTGGTCGCCCCAATTATTAAAAACCTTTATTAAAGCCATTAATGATGATTTTAAAAGCAAGGACGGAAATTCCAATGGGTACCGGGACCTCAAGGTCGAAGAATTTAGAGATGATTTAGCTTTGAAGCCCATTTATATTCTGGAGAGTTATTTTGACAACCCATATCTCAATGCTAACAGAATAAGACGGGAAAGGGCTAGCAAACTTTATCGAGATAACTTTGAACTGGTGAGCCTTGAAGAATTGGATCGGCTGATGACTTCGGATGAAGAGGTATTCTTTTTGGACTTGGGCATGTTCAAGCGATCCATCTACTATCAGCGGGTATTGTCTAGTGAGCGTGGTATAGCCTACAGCCGGATCAATACCTCAAGTATGTTAAAACCAGTAGCGATGTCGAAGATCAGGTGAAAACCTGGTGTGGATATCAGCTGTGGGTGTACTGTTTCTGGTTCAGTGCATTGCTATAACAACTGTTGATCTTGCGATGTATGCAATGGTTGTATCTGGCCTACTTATTGAGAATAGGTCGAAATAAGAGTTCCGTTAAAATTGGACATTGCTCATAAAGTCAGCTTGAGGTAACTTTGTAATGTGGCTCAGTCGATCATTTTCATTTTGGTTTCTGTAGTTGGCCTGGGTTATGCAGGCTGGCAGTTCTCCCGCATACGCTCGGTTGTGATGCTTGGAAAGGACGAGCAGATAGAGGGCCCGACTTCGCAACGATGGCGAAATATGCTATTGGTGGCCTTCGGGCAGAAGAAGATGTTCAAGCGTATAATACCAGCCGTTCTTCACTTTATTCTCTATGCCGCTTTTGTCATTACACAGATCGAACTGATAGAGATCTTTGTTGATGGCATCTTTGGTGTTCATCGTTTCTTTGCGCCTTACCTAGGAGGCTTTTACACCTTCATTATCAGTTTCATCGAGGTGCTTTCATTTTTGGCCTTCTTTGCTACGTTCGTATTTCTTTGGCGCAGGAACGCCTTGAAAATTCCGAGGTTCATCAAGCCGGAGATGAATGGGTGGCCCAAGTTGGATGCCAATCTGATCTTGATATTTGAGATCATTTTGCTCATCTGTATCTTCACTATGAATGGTACGGATATCGTTTTGCAAGGTCTCGATCCAGCCCACTATCCCGACACGGGTTATCTGGCCATCAGTGGCTGGATGGGTCCTATGTTGTTTGGTGGTTTTTCTGAAGGCACACTACATGTTTTGGAGCGTGTTGGCTGGTGGGGGCACTTTGCTATGGTCATTTGGTTTCTCAACTATTTGCCTAAGTCCAAGCACTTACACATCATACTGGCGTTCCCCAATACATTTTACGCACGCTTGCAGCCTCGTGGCCAGATGATGAACATGCCGACTATCATGAATGAGGTCAAGAGCATGATGGATCCTGAAGCGGCCTTCGCTACGAATGGCAATGGAGAGGCAGAAATGGAAGAGCTGCCCACTTTCGGCGCGCACGACATACACGAGATGAGCTGGATCGACATCCTGGGTGCGTATACTTGTACGGAGTGTGGCCGATGTACCTCAGAATGTCCGGCTAACCAAACTGGTAAGAAACTGAGTCCGCGAAAAATTGTGATGGACGTCAGGGACAGAGCCACCGAAGTGGAAGAAAAGCTTCGAACGGGCTCAGAAGAATACAAGGTCGATGCCTCAAAAGAACTCACTATCGACAACTTTCAGGATGGCAAAAGCCTCTGGGATTATATCAGCCGAGAAGAGATCCATGCTTGTACAACTTGTAATGCATGTGTGGAGGCCTGTCCGGTGCTCATCAATCCGCTGGAGATGATCAACAAGCTTCGCAGGCACGAAATCCTCATGGAAAGTGCAGGCCCTGGTGATTGGTTGCCATTGTTTAACTCGATAGAGAATAGTGGCGCGGCTTGGAGTGTGGGAAGTTCTCGTATGGATTGGGCTAATTCTTGATGTAGTGATGCTTAAGATGAGTATTGTTGTGGAAGAAAGGGATGAAACCGTATTTTGGCTCGAAATTTTGAAAGACAGTGATATAAAGTGTGATAAGTCTCGGGTGGAAAGTTTGATTCCTGAAGCTAACAAAATCTGTGCAGTAATGGCTAAGGCCAGATCCAATACCAAGCGTTAAACGTTTATCCAAAAATCAAAAGATCGAGATTTTCCAATCACTACACATGGCAGTAAGAACTTTAGCACAATACATGGCGGAGGGGCAGAGCCCCGAAATCCTCTTTTGGGTTGGATGTGCCGGATCATTTGACGATAGAGCGCAGCGAGTAACTCGTGCTTTTGCAGATATATTGACTGCTGCTGAAATCCAGTTTGCCGTACTAGGTGATGAGGAAATGTGTACGGGGGATCCGGCAAGAAGAGCTGGCAATGAGTTTCTCTTTCAGATGATGGCCCAGCAAAATATTGCCATTCTAAATATGTACGAAGTCAAGAAGATTGTGGCCACCTGTCCGCACTGCTTCAACACTTTGAAAAACGAGTATCCGGAGCTTGGCGGCAACTACGAGGTCGTACATCATACTCAGTTGTTGCAAGAGCTCATCGATGAGGGTCGTATAAAAATGACCGACGGAAGTGCTTTCAAGGGTAAGAAAATCACCTACCACGATAGCTGCTACTTAGGGCGCGTGAATGGTGTATATGAAGCGCCTCGTGCTGTCTTAGAAGCTATAGATGGCGATCTGGTTGAAATGAAGCGATCGCGTACTAAGGGGCTCTGCTGCGGTGCTGGTGGTGCTCAAATGTGGAAGGAAGACGAACCGGGCAACGAAAGAATCAATATAGCCCGTGCCGACGAAGCCCTGGAAACGGGTGCGGGTGTGATAGCTGTAAATTGTCCGTTTTGTCTGACTATGATGACGGACGGTGTCAAAAACCGGGAGAAGCAGGATGACGTTATGGTTATGGATTTGAGCGAGTTGATCGTTAAAAGCCTGTAGTAAGCGATAGCTAGAAATCATGAAATTATCTCCTGATAGCAGAATTTGGATATACGCTGCCGAGCGAAGACTCCGACCTGCGGAAGTCCAACTTGCCCAACAAACCGCTAGTGCATTTGTGCAGCAGTGGGGGAGTCATGGCAGGCCATTGGAGGCAGAGGCTAGCGTCCTTCACGACCGATTTTTGATACTGGCTGTAGATCAGCGCTCGGCTGGTGCCAGTGGCTGTTCGATAGATGCGAGTGTGCATTTTGTACAGCGGCTCGGAGCAGAACTGGGGGTGGATTTTTTTAATCGCATGGTTTTCCACTATCGCGATGAAAAGGGTGAGGTGCACAGTTTGAGCCGGGCAGACTTTGCGGAATCTTACCGAACTGGCCTGATTAATGAATTGACTGTAGTTTTCGATCCACTTATAGATTCGGTGGGTGCGCTGGTTGACGGCTTTGAAAAGCCACTGAGTAAAAGCTGGCATGCGAATATGGTCTAAGACGAGCGTTTTGATAACATTTCATTGACGCCGGATGTTAGCAAGGCTTAGATTGAATCTTTAATTTTGCGGTATGGTACAAGAAGCACGCAGCAACTCAAAAAGAAATTTGCTAGTGGGATTATCCCTGCTGGTTGGACTTGTTGGTATAAATGCATTGGCGCTTTACATCGGTAAGCTGACCCTGATGAACTTGGTGGTCGGTGTAGGTATAATGGCAGCACTGTTCACAGGTGGCAGTAAGATAATGGGGCGGGTCAAGAGCTTGCCCATGAGTTTTATTCAGCATTTTTCAGGAATTCTGTTTGTGTTTTCAGGCTGGGTGAAAGCCGCGGATCCGCTTGGTACTGCCTTTAAGATGGAGCAATACTTCGCAGAGTTCGAAACGACATTTGCCGATACTGGTATAAGCTTTTTGGCTCCTGTATTCCCCTGGTTCAGTAGCTTTTCTATCGGGTTTTCGGTCTTTATGATCGTATTGGAGATAGCTTTGGGTATTGCACTCATTGCTGGCTGGCGCTTGAAGCTCACGAGCTGGTTGTTTGCGGGTATCATCTTCTTTTTTACTTTTCTGACGGGCTTTACCTATCTAACGGGCTATGTGCCTGAAGGTGTAAATTTCTTTGCCTTTGGTCAGTGGGGAGACTGGGTGGAGACCAATATGAAAGTGACCGACTGTGGTTGTTTTGGAGACTTTCTGGTGCTCAAGCCGTACACCTCTTTCATGAAGGATATCTTCCTGCTGGTTCCGGCCATCGCATTTCTGGTTGCACAGCCCAAGATGCATCAGCTTTTTACGCCTAGGAGACGATCCCTGGCTGTGGGAGGCGCTGTTTTGTTTTCCCTTTGGTACTGCCTGTCTAATTTTATGTGGGACATCCCCGGACAAGACTTCCGTCCATTCAGGGTCGGAACCGATATTGCTGCTACTAAGCAAGCAGAGATGGACGCTGCCGCCAATGTGCAATTGATGGGCTATCACATTGTCGATAAGGAATCTGAGGAAGTCGTAGCTGAGCTATCTGTAGATGAATTTATTGAGCGTTACACGGAGTTTCCACAAGATCAGTTCGAATACGTTCAGCTAAAGACAGAGCCCGAAATAGAAGCGACTAAAATTTCCGATTTTGAGTTGCAAGATGCCAGAGGCGAGGATAGAACAGATCAGTTGTTGGGCTTCGACGGAAATATTTTTACCGTTGTGGCTTACAAAATAAAAGGAGAGCAAACAGGTGAACGCACGGTCTATGATACGACCCAGCAAATGGTGATAGATACTATAACGGATCAATCTGAAGATCTGATGCAGTTTGACACGGGTTATGTAGATCAGGTGACAGAGCGCCAGGAACCTATCTATTCTTTTGACGAGGCATACCTTGGAAATTGGAGAGATAACATCATGCCTCTACTGGCAGAAGCTCGAGAGGCGGGGCATCAAGCTATTGTACTTACGGCCTTCGCTGAAGATGAGAAGTTGAGGGCTTTTGCCAGAGAGATCGGTGCGGAAAATCTCACCTTTTTGCGCGGTGATGATATTATGCTTAAGACGATTATACGCTCGAATCCGGGATTGGTCTTGCTCAAGAAGGGCAAAGTTTTGGGCAAGTATCACCATCGTCGTTTGCCTGGTTTTGCCGAACTGGCGAATGAGCATGGATTCACGGTTTTGGCTGAGGAGTAAAATCCTATCTAGCTTTGCTTCATGCAACAGGATGCTCAGAAAGCTGTAAGACCCATAAAAATCGGAGTCACCGATGTCGATGGGGTATTGCGTGCCAAATATCTAAGTAGCAATAAAATAGCAGGAAAGCAAGAGCCAGGTATCGGCTTTTGTAACGTTATCTTTGGATGGGACATCCATGATAGGCTGTACGAGGGTTATGCGCCGGATCATGGATTTGCCGATGCTGAGTTATTCATTGATACATCGACAAAACGAAGTATTCCCTGGGAAGACCATATTCAATTTTATTTGGCAGATTTTGGTGCTGGTGATGATTTTGCCGCCCAACTTTGTCCGAGAGGTTTGCTCAAGCGCTTGATTAAAAAAGCGGAAAGTATGGACCTAGAATCTCGGTTTGGTCCCGAATATGAGTGGTTTTTATATAGAGAATCTCCGAGTAGTGTAGCGGAAAAGAACTATAACGATTTTACTTCTTTATCTCCGGGCATGTTTGGATATTCGGATTTGCGAACGAGCCAGAATAGCGCATATCACCATGACCTTTTTGAGCAGTTGTCGGCTTTTGATGTCGAGCTGGAGGGCTTACACACAGAGACCGGACCTGGCGTATTGGAAGCAGCTATCGAACACAGACCGGCACTTGAAGCTGCAGATCGCGCCATACTATTCAAGCAAGGTGTTAAGTCCATTAGTTACAGGCACGGCCTTATGTCGAGCTTTATGGCCAAGCCCTCGGCAGAGTTACCAGGCTGTGGTGGGCACCTGCACCAATCTCTATGGCGAGATGGTAAAAATATTTTTTACGATGCGCATGGCCGATACGGACTGAGTAAGCTAGGTGAGCATTATTTGGCGGGTCTACTGGACATGTCTTCTGCTATCGCCCTGTTTTTTGCACCCAATGTCAATAGCTACAAGCGCTATGTTCCCGGTTCTTGGGCACCTACTCGATACAATTGGGGTATTGATAACAGAACGGTTGCTTATCGTGTGATTCCCGGTGGTTCTAAAGGTACCCGAATAGAAGCTCGCCTGCCAGGGGCCGATGCTAACCCATATCTGGCTATTTCAGCTTGCCTGGCTGCCGGCCTGTATGGCATCGAGAATGAGCTGCCGTTGGATGTAGCGCCCATACAAGGCAGTGCATACGATGGCGGACTAATGAATGAGAACACAGATCGAAGCGCAACTGCCCCTAACCCTTCAGATGAGAAAACATCACTTATACCGAGCGACTTGGCTCAGGCTATAGGACTGGCATCTGCCGACATGCGTTTGCCTAAGTTGTTTGGTCAAGCATTTGTCGATCACTTTTTGGAGACACGCAGGCAAGAATGGAGGCAGTATCAAGTAGCAGTTACCGACTGGGAGAGGCGGCGTTATTTCGAACTGGCGTAACTTCGTCCAATGGATATAGACCATCAATTTCAGCGCATCATTCATTACGCCTGGCGGGCTTACGACCATACTCGGAATATCGAATCGCTCACAGACATCAGTGCGCGAGTAAGCACCAACCGCGTGTACAGAATGCTTATGGAAGATGGTAACGAATTGATCGCCAAGATTACGGTCTTTGGTTCATTCGAAAACTTTGCGGAAGATCACACCATCATCAATGTATTGGCCAATAATCTGCCCGTAAGGTTTGGTAATCTGCTTAGCCGGGCTCTGATGAAAGGGCCTAATATATTCTTTCATCGCCACGTAGATGACGAGATTGATGCGTGGGTCATTTTCTATCGGCCTATTGAGATTTATAGCAAGCCACCCAAACGATTCACCCTAGATCAAGTTCGAGTTTTAGGGCGCGAAATGGCTGCCTTTCATAAAGACTGCACCTTGGTTGCTCAAACGCTACCTCGCAGTGACAGAGACATGACTACTGATGTCAATGTTTTATTGAGTCAGGTTGATACGGATTTTCCAGAGCACGCCAAGCTCATCACCAAACACTGTCGTCGATTTCTAAAAAATACCTTTAGGAATAATAAGCTGGGCTTTGACAAAATACCAGTGTTCATAGATTGGAATATTGGAAACTTCAGCTTAGATCATGGTGGACTAGCCAGCAGATGGGACTATGATTGGTTTCGAATGTCTACTAGAGTGGCCGATTTCTACTTTTTTAGTAGAGTAGTTTCGGATGTGGGAGACCAAACGGCATTTACCTATGAAGTAGATCGTTTGATGGAAGATCGGTTTGTTGAATTTTTGTACGCTTACCATCAGGTTTTTCCACTTCGAAAAACTGAAGTGCTTTTTTTGAAAGAAGCCTATCGCTTTTTCTTGCTCAACTATGTGCTGAGATTAGGTCGTTTTTTCTTTCAACCTACTATCGCCGATAAACTGGTCAAAGATGTACTGGAAATTCATCTGCCCGGTTTAGATGATGCATTTGACCCACTCCGACTTTGGAAAGCCATTAAATAAACTTGAAATTGAAAATAACGTCATTTCTGGAATTGATGTCTGCTTATCGAGCTATTTTTTTTGATAGCTATGGAGTGCTTCGCAATTATCATGGCATTATACCAGGAGCGGAAGAAACCATAGCCATTTTGCGAAAGCGAGATCTTCCATTTTTAATACTGACAAATAATGCCGCGAGGTCTCCTGAACAAGCTGCCAGCCGTTTGGCTAGCTATGGTCTGGAAGGTATTAATCCTGGTGAAATTATTACTTCTGGCTCTACGACCAGGCGGTTTTTGGAGCTGAAAGTCAAATCGGGCCGCGTTGCATACTTAGGCACAGAAGAGTCTGCAAATTATGTATTGGGAAACCAATTTGAGGCCATTCCAGTTGGCAAGGTGAATCTCGATGAATTAGCCGATATCGATGCCGTTGCGTTTTTAGACGATGAAGGCTATGACCTCAATATAGATTTGAATAAATTGCTCAATCTACTGCGTCAGCGCCCGGTGCCAACTGTTGTAGCCAATACGGATTTGCTCTATCCGGTGAGCAGATCGGAAGTGGCCATAGCCACGGGTAGCATCGCCAAGTTGATGGAATCAGTGCTGGGGAAAAAATTCATCAAATTCGGAAAGCCCTCTGCACCTATGTTTCAGCTTGGCTTCGATCGGGTGGGGCAGTTCTTACCCGATTTAAAGCCCAATGAAATTTTAATGGTAGGAGATACCTTGCAAACCGATATTCTGGGCGGGAATAAATTTGGTCTAGATACGGCTTTGGTGCTGAGTGGCAATACGCGTCAGCAAACGGTGGAATATGAAATATCCAGAACCGGTATTATTCCCGATTTTATATGTAAGTCTATTGGAAATTGATTTTTTATTTTGGACTTCCGCAGGTAGATAGATTTTCCAAATAGCAGCATTTTTAACCCAGTAAAATAAAATACTAAATGAGTAGTTTCGACGATAAGGATATATTGATTATTCGCATAATCAGATCGCAAATTGGCAAGCGGTGGATCGAAGCCAAAGAGCATATAATTAATCAATTACCTGAAGATTCAGAACCTGAAATTATCGATAAATTTATCGATCGGCGAGACGAGCCGGGTATTTACATCAATGAATATGGGGTGGAACCGAGGTTTTATCTGCATCGTTCATCCAAGCGGTTGCTGGAGTTCTATCCTAGTAAGTAGAAGTGCATCAATCTACACAACGGTAACCCGTTTTCTATACAACTTGCCATTGACATCTGTTACGACCAGCAGGTATGCACCGCTGGGATAAATACTCAGATCGATTCTGTCAAACTGGCCCGAACTGGCCCGGTTGGTGATCAGTCGCCCTCTTTGGTCGTGTAAGGATATGGACTGTAGTTGTAAATCATTGGGCAATCGGAAATTTATCCATCCGTCGCTTGGATTTGGATAAACATCAAGTAGATCTCTGATAACAATATCTTGTACAGAAACCGTTTGGTCGATATTGAATCGCACCTCCGACAAGCCTGCACAACCGATACCATCGTTTTCATTTGGCACAGTCAGCAATACATATCGGGCAGTTACGCCGCTGAGGTCTGGTCCGTTTTCGCCCTCATAATCGGTTGTGCCTGGAGCTAGGCTTAGATCAAATGCGCCCCAGCTTACCCAATTGATTCCGTCTGTAGAATAATCAATCTCCAATTCAGTTGCACCCAGGGCTAAGTAGGTGGGCTCATTAAAGTTCCAGATGGTGGTGGTACTGAGGGCATACGGCTGCCCGAAATCGAACTGCAACCACAACCCTTCCGGTCTGGCCGGATTGGGACTGGCTGAAGACTCGCAACTCAGCCACATGGTTTCTGGTCTGGTGTCGTGGGTAAAGCCCGTGGGCCAGCACTGAGCCTCTGATTCGTTGATCAACAGGAGGAGGCCAAAAAGGAGGGTGTATATCTTTATCATCGGGATATAT
This sequence comes from Bacteroidota bacterium, assembly GCA_039178745.1. Taxonomy (GTDB): domain Bacteria; phylum Bacteroidota; class Bacteroidia; order Chitinophagales; family Saprospiraceae; genus Neolewinella. The sequence continues at coordinate 22,937 of JBCDFE010000001.1, forward strand.
ATTGATGTTTCTGGATCTTAGTTATTCAGTAAAAAACCAATGGGTGGCTCATTGCTGCTGCTGGCGTAGAAGTTGCCTATGTTGGGTAAGACCAAAGGTAGATCGGTCGCACTGACCCCCATCCAGAGAGCTAACTCGGCAAAATATTCGTCGGTAGAGGTAGTAGGTATCAGGATACCTCCACCTACATCGAGGTTGTTTTGTAAGCCCAGGTCGGGATACAAACCGTAAACTTCGCCTCCGTTGACGGCACCGCCTACGATGAGGGCATTGCCGCCCCAGCCGTGATCGGAGCCATTTCCATTGGAGGTGAGCGTACGCGCAAAGTCGGATATGGTAAAAGTGGTGACACAGTCGGATACACCGAGTTCGGTCATGGCTGCCTGAAACTCGCCTATGGCCTGACTTACACCTGCCAGCATGGTGTTTTGAATATTGATGACCTCATCGTGGTGATCCCATCCGCCGACAACTACAAAGAACACCTGCCTGCGGAATTGGAGGGTCTCTCTGGCGGCAATAGTCCTGGCGATGAGGGAAAGATCTACGGAAAGCCGGTTGTCGGGATTGAAGGGGGTATTTAGTGGTGGTGTATTCTGAAGGGCTTCGGTATAAGCTGCATTGGCTTGCAAACCCACATTGATGGTATTGACGTAGCTCTGCTCGAAGAGATTTTGGTACTCTTGTTCGAGGATGTTGTCTACGGCGGCCGTTCTTATTTGCTCGAAGGGGCTTGGATCACCATATCCGAAGAGGGTTTCTACTCCGCCCTGGGGGCCATTGACGGTAAAGGATATGGTTTCGTTGCCGGCTTGAAAGACATTGTTGCCAGCCAGTGATACATTCATCGAGATGTTCTCATTGGCATTTCCGGCGGCGAGCAGATCGGCCATTTTACCACCCCAACCGATGGCTGCCCGGTTTTGGGGAACCGAAGTCTGCCATTGCATAATCTGATCGGAATGACTGAAGAGGCCGACCGGTAGTTGCGCCTGGAAATTTTGGATGTCGATCAGGCTAGTCGGTTCTATGAGTGTGCCGACGTTGGATAGGAAAGCCGCCTGACCCGAATCGTATAGACTTTGAACCTCTGGCATGGCCGGGTGTAACCCCAGGTCGAGCCCGGTCTGTAGCGTCTGAGATAGTGGCAAGAGACCGACCTGCGGAAGTGCTAAATTAGATCTCGTATTGGCGTAGGCTGCATACTCGGCATCGCCTCGTGGAACGAGCATGTTGTAGCTGTCATTGCCGCCGGCGAGTAGTATGCAGACCAGGGCCCTGTAGTCTTCGCTAGTATTGGTCATGACGCTGTGAGCGGCTGCGGCATTGAGTTTGCTAAGGCTGTGCCAGGAAGAGAAAAATGGGAGTAGGCCCATGCCTGCACAGCTGCTGGCTTTTAGAAAATTTCTGCGATTCATGATAGAGGTTGCTTTAGCGGAGGACGGTGTAATCGGGTGATAGCATGATGAGATATACAGCCAGGGAAACCCTGAAAGTCGGTTCTGGGCCAAAGGTGTCGTCTAGCTGGTCTAGAGCCGTTTGTACCGCATTTCTGGTTGTTTCGGATAGTCGCCCGTGGCAAAGCACGAGATCCAATTCGTCTATCAATACCTCGGTACTTTCCCAGCTTAGCAGGTCGTCTATGAAGGGCTGCAATTCTTCTTCTGGAGGAATATCTTCGCCTATGGCCTCGTATATGAAACCGTTGTCCATATAGAAATCGCTAAAGTTCCAGGCGTTCAGAATGTTGCCGTAGCTGATGGATGTAGCAGTGTTGTGCAACTGAAATACTGGCGCGACCAAGTCGGCATCGGCGATGAGACCATTGGGTTGATAGTCGGGCAGATAGAAGTTGAATACACTAGGGGCCCAGAGCGGGATCTGTTGCTGCAAGCCCAGGAACCAGAATGGATCGTTGTAGTAGCGATCGGTTTGATTGCGTATGCGGAAGGCCCTCAGGAAATGGGTGTACCGAGCTATTGGCTCACGGAGTTTGCCGTTTTCTGGGTCAGATATCCAACTGCAATCTCTGGCTTCGGGGTCTAATAGTATGGCCTTTACCACGGCTCCCAGGTCGCCTCTTTCGCCCTGACCATTGTCTGCGAATACGCTGGATATGCGTTCTACAAACTCCGGGGTGGGATTGGACTTGACCAGGTGCTGAATGAGTCTGTAGCATATAAATGGACCCGTGTTGGGATGGTTAGCCAGATGATTGATGGCCGCGGCTATATCTTCCATTCCGGACTGACCTGCGGGAATCTCAAAGTCGTTGAGTAAGAACTTCGGCCCTGGCTCGTGCCAGAACTCGTACATGCGCATCGGGCGCAGGAAATCGACTATACCAGGACTGGGTGTCTGGCCGAAGGTTCCATCTGGTGCTCCATTGCCCAGGCCAGTGAATACCTTGGCGAACTCCTTGATATCGTCGTTGTCGTAGGTGGGAATATCATTGCCCTGCTCGTCTTTTTTTCTCGTTCCGTCGGGGTTTAGCTCGAATAGTCCGATGGAAAAAAGCTGCATGACCTCCCTGGCGTAATTCTCATCCGGTCTGATGTTGGCCTCGGGGATGGTTCTGGGATTATTGAAATGGGTGAGGTACACGCCCATGATCGGATGCAGGGTGACATCCATGAGCAAGTCTTCGTAATTGCCGAGGGCGTGTTCAAGTAGTATGTCATAGTAGTCAGCCAGTGTCAGACCATACAAATTATTGCCAAAGGGCACACCTGAGACTACAAAGATCTGGCTCAGCGCGAAGGCAACTCGCTGCCTGAGTATGTCCGGCCCAGTCATGAGCGCCTGCCACCAAGCTGCTTGAAAGGTTTGGGCGACTCCGTTTTCGAGCTCGTCGCAAGTAATTTCTGGTCCATTGCCATCGTAGCATAGATTGCTGAGATGAGCCAGGGCAATTTCCAATTCTGGCAATAGGTAGGTCGGTTCTATTTGTACCTGCTCATCTATCCACTCGGCAAATCCCTGAGCGCGCACAGCCTCTATGTCTTCCCGATTTGCCCCCAAGGTAGCCTGCGATAAAAATCTGGAAGTTTGTATGCGCATGGAGGCACTGTCCAATCCGTCGGCGTCTATGATCTGATGGGCCTCCAGACCTTCTAAAGCGGGTGAGCTACTGATGGAGATGCCTATGTCGTGGCCAGCGCCTAGATAATCTGTATACACCTGAGCGTGTGTAAGCCCGATACACAAGCAGCTGTAGGCGAGTAGGGTGAGTTTTTGCATGATTTGCTCGCTGATTTTGAAGTTGAACGAGCCAGTTGCAGATTACCCTACCGGTAGTTGGGAAAAGATTAGGTCTCCTTTCCAGCCCCAACAACGACTTATCCACCCAGCACCATTGCTGCAGAGATGATCATTAGATTCTTAATGATATACTGACCTTCCAGGGTCAGCAGCAAGTCTTCAGCCGAAGAGTAACCCAAAGGCTTGAGAATACCGAACCAAATGAAAATGATGCCGAAAGAAATGCGAATAGCGGGTCGGCTGATGCGACCCATCAGACGGCTTATGAAGTGATCAGCCTTTTGGGGGATAGTGGTTCTAAACATGTGCGAGCGCTGGATGGAATTGTAAATAAAACAAGATCCTCACGCCCAGGGTTGGCTGCTGTGGAATGATCAAGATTATTTAATGTAGATATAGACAAATTCTAAACTAGCTTATAATTTCATAGCTTAGCAGCTTAGTACAGAACTATCGAGACAATGCGCAAGCGCAAAGAAAAACCACTAGGTAAAAGAATTTTTGGCTGGTTACACTTGTGGCTAGGTATGGTCGCAGGGATCATTGTGGTGATCAGCATGCTGGGTGCGACTATTTTTGTTTGGGAGGAAAATCTGACCAACTGGTGGTATACAGATATGGTATACACTGATGGGGTGTATACTGAGGAGGAGTTACTTCCCGTCAGCGAGGTTTTTGGAGCTGTTCAGGAAGCATATCCCGACAAGTCTTTTACCTTTTCGCGCATATATCGAGAGGCGAGCCGAAACTATGTTTTTAGCACTTTTAAGCGGGCAGAAGAACCCGGATTGAGTTGGGCGTCGGGTATCGAATATTACTTACAAGTGTATGTCAATCCATACACGGGCCAGGTTGCAGGCCAGATTGATAAGAAGCGCGACTGGATTACGCTATCTCGCTACCTACATCAGAATTTGTTGCTCAAGCACGATATCGGAGGACAGATAGTGGGTGCTGCTGCCCTAATTATGATATTTCTCGCCTTGAGTGGACTATACCTGTGGTGGCCCCGAAACAAAGCCATGCTGAAGCGGCGGCTCAAAATCAAATGGAATGGCAGGTTCAAGCGCGTGAATTGGGATGTGCACAGCGTAGGTGGATTCTACACCTATTTACTCCTTATTCTTTTTGCAGCCACAGGTCTGGTTTGGTCTTATGGCTGGTGGAGTGATGGACTGTATCGCTTGTTTGGTAGTGATCCTGAGCAGGTATTTGAACGACCTGACCCACCAGAGCTAAGCGGGGCCGATCAGACTTATGCCATTAATCTGGCTTTTGAGGATGCAAAGATGAAGCAACCCAATTGGTACAAAATGTCGTTCAGTATCCCACGTGCAGATAGTGAGAAAGGGGTGATATCCGCCAGAATGAATTATAAACACGAAAATTCCTGGTGGGAAACTACAGATCAGTACCGATACCATCCGGAAACGGGCGAAGTTGTCCATACATTCACCCACAACGAGAAGCAGTTGGGCGAAAAGTGGCGAAATAGCAACTATGCCATTCACGTAGGCAGTATCTATGGAACGCCGACCAAGATCATAGCTTCGCTTTGTGCTCTATTTTTTGCCACCTTGCCTATATCCGGCTTTCTGATCTGGTTTCAAAGACGGAAGAAAAAGAAGCGGAAGTGGGCGGAGAATTACATAGTCAGGTCAAAAGCTATTGTTCAAGACACAAGTGTGGCCGTTGGAGCAATGACAGCTTCAAAGAGAGTGGAGTGATAGGCTCGCTCTATCGACTGACCTGAAAGACTTTTACAGCAGCTCTTCCATCTGTACTGAATAACCTCAAACTGTACATACCGCGATCAAGCATGGAGATGTCTATGGGAGAGTTATTCAAGCTGGAATCACCTAAGCTCAGGGTAAGGACCTGCCGACCGAGCATGTCTACAAGCTCCAATTCTTGCCAGCTAATTGCTGTCGGAAGGTCGAGATAGAGTTCACTTTGAGCAGGATTGGGATAGATCATTAATTCATCACTGAGAGACTGATCGACTACACTGGTAGCACAAGCTGCTGTTTGGAAGATGGTCAGATATAGATTGTCGCCAGAGTGGATGTAGCAATTGCTGGCAGTCGTCTGGCTGCGATGTTCGCCAATTACCGGGCTAAGTTCACCGTCGTAGCTCAATCCGTATACTCTGAGCTCTTCAGTACTGGCACCTTCAAAATTATAGAAGGAGTCGAGTATGATTTCTATTAAATTTTGGTCGCTGTCGGTCAGTAAGAAGGCATAGTGCTCACCTGGAGGCGTCATGATGTTATTCTGGATCAGGATCATATCATCTTCTCCATCTGTGGCGCAATTATCTACTTCGGTTACCCAGGCAAAGCCAGCCGTTAGGCTTTCCTGACAAGTAAAGGTGGCACATGCATTTTTGGTGACACTTAGGTAGAGGTCCGACCTGGAGTGGGCGTAGCATCCGCTGGCGGTAGTTTGCATTCTATTGGAGCCAATGGCTGGATCTAAATCACCGTTGTAGCTGATGCCATATACCCTAAGGGTAGCATCGCCTGTTCCCTCAAAGTCGTACACGGAATCCTGAATGACTTCCAGTAGCATCTCGTTGGTATCTGTAAGGAGATAGGCGTAGTTTTCACCCACTGTACCACCTATACTATTTCGGAGCTCCAGGCTATCTGATTGTCCATCTGTAGGGCAAATATCTACCAGGGTTACCCAGCCAGTAGTTGCTGTAGCGTGTTCTGTACATACATTGGGGTCTCCTTCGTCTGCCGGTTCACCAAAGTCTCCGGTTGCCCACAGTAGGTTGAAAGACACGCAGTAAAATACCAAAAAGTCGTAGTCGTTAATCCCAATTCCGTCAGATACATTTATGGTAAGGCCACCACTAAAGTGATTGAGATCGCTCAGATTGGCAATTTGTACGGCCCCTGACAAGCTAATGGAGTTATTCAAGTATACGCGCACATCTGGCCCAACGGGCGTATCGAAGTCGTTAGACAATACCACTTGCAGGCTGCCATCATCGAAAGCGCGTAGATGGGCCTGACCATCTATGACATAATTAGCATCTTCGAGTTGAGCGGTTCGTTCAGCGGTTTGATTCTGGGCTGAAACACCTACAGTAATGTTGCAGACTAAGAATATAGTGCAAAGCAGTTGAGAGAATGATCGGGTGTTCATGATAGTTACCTTGTTGCCTACAAAAGTAACACAGGATCTCGGCTAATGAGCATTGAATTTAGCTATTTGCCGTTTCACGTCTTTGTGATTTAGGCCTATTTATCAAGTACTTGCGTTTATACAACCTTTAACTTGTCAAAGATCCAACCTGCCCCAACTAGATTAGCTGTCTGTTTTATCCCTCTACAGCGTCCCTCAAGATGTAATAGAATTCATTGGGATCATCGTAGTTTAGGTGCAGGGTTCCTCTGAATTTTTTGAAGTCATCTACACTGTATCTGACTCGGTCACTTTTCAGATATAAACTAATTACGGATGCCGGGCTCGCTTGCCCACAAAAGAAGCAGGAAGCATAAGGATTGGCCGATAAAGACAAGAATTCGCCATCCAAATCGAATGGAATCACGTAGCCTTCTATAAGCACCTCTTGTCCATCCAGGGCTTTGTGCTCATCGGTGAATACGGGTACGTATATCTCCATTTCCAACTCTTCGAAGTACTTGAGTTCATACTCGATATTCGTTAAAAAATCCCATCTTATCTCGACGGGTTTTGCGCTCGTATTGGCTAGATAGGTGGTTGATGTGAAATGAGTTTCAATAGTCTCAGGTTCCCGTGTAATTTCCAGATTTGGAGATGGCTCTTCTAAGGTTGGGCTATTTACTGGTGAAGAGCTCGTCGCTATCGATACATCCACGAGACCCTTGGTTTCTACTGGCGGATAATTGTCTGCGAGCTGCTGGTGTATGGCCGCTCTACCAAAGCCCAAATGCTCGCAGACTTTTTCTTGGGTTAGTACAACCGTACACAAAATGAAGGCCAGCAGAAGTTTTACACTCTTTTGCATATCGAATTAGTTTTCAGACAAGGTTTTAGACACATCCATCCGCATAGCTTGCCATGCGGGTAGGAAAGCAGCAATCATGCCTACTAGGAATGTAATGATAAGCAGCCAAAATTCTCCACCCACGTAGCCCATGTCAAATTGCTGGTTGAAGTCGCTTTCTGTTTGCCTATTGATGATGTACATACCCGCGCGGCTTAATATCCATCCTAACGCATAGCCAAGCGCGGCAAGTATAAGGCCTTCGAGTATCAATAAACCAAATAAATCCGAAGGCCTGTAACCAACCGACCGCATGAGCGCCAATTCGTATTTGCGTTCCCGCATGCGATTGTAGAGTACGAAGAAAACACTGAATCCTGCCATGAGCATAATACCGCCTGCAATAAGCTTTAAGGTCGTTGCGCCCAATCCAAGCATATAAAACAAGCGGTTAATCTCCAAAGACGGAATAACAGCCTGCATATTCGTTTGCTCGTTTATGGTGCGCGGCATGCTGTACACAACCCGCTTGCTCTTGTAGCGTATAAGTACAGCGGTGATTTCCATGTTGTCATTTTCTCCTAAATAGAGATCCTGATCCCCTGGAGTGCTTTCGAGATATACGGATCCTGAAAGGTTATTGTTTTCTGAATGCTCATGGCCATGTCCTTCGTGATCATTTTCTGCATGTTCTCCATGCTCATGTCCGTGATCTGAATGCCCTTCGTGGTCTGCATGTTCTCCATGCTCATGTCCGTGATCTGAATGTCCTTCGTGTTCATGTTCTTCATGCTCATGTCCATGATCTGAATGTTCTCCATGATCATGCCCTCCATGGTCGTGCACACCCCAAACACTCTCTACCGACGTAAGGACCAGCTGATCTAGAATGGTATTGCTCCTTTCCAAGATTCCAACAACGGTATAGGGATGATCCTCATGCACATCACCACCTCCATTGACCTCTCCATGTGTACCTACAAAAACATCTCCCACTTTCAAACCTGTTTTTTCCGCTATCTGAGCCCCAATGGTAGTCTCCATAGGTTGGGCAAAGACCCGACCGGACTTGATGACCGCATCGTATTTCTCCATGTATGCTTCGGTCGTTCCTAGGATACGATAACCTCTGTAACTATCGCCATAAGCCAATGGAATGGCCTCGGCGACCATGGGGTTTTCCATAATTTGCCGAGCATCAGCCAGTTTGATGTTTCCAGTCGGCGCATCTAAATGATAAACAGCGGAAAGGACGAGTTGTAGCGGACTGCCTTTCGCACCGACCACCAAATCGGTGTCCTTTAGATTTCGCTCTAGTTTTTCTTCGAATTGGTGCTGTATGAGGATCAATAGGGAAATAATCGCTACACCAAAAACAAGCAGGCTAACGCAGAGAATGGAATTCAGTGGCTTATGGAGGATATTCTTCCAGGCTATTCTTCCGATCATTTTATGCGCTTTGAGTTAAAGCCTCTAACTCCACACTAGTCTCGATCTCTGATTTGAGCCGATCATCGTGAGTCACCACAATAAGGGCCGCCTCGTTTTTTGAGGCTTCTTCCAGCAGTAGATTTATGACCTGAGAACAGTTTTTATTGTCCAATGCACTGGTAGGCTCGTCGGCTAAAATAACCTTAGGCTTATTCATTACGGCTCTGGCTATGCTGGCTCTTTGCTGCTGACCAACACTGAGTTGATTGGGATAGCGCGACAACAAGCCATCGATCATCAGGCGTTTAGCAATAGCTTTTGCTCCTGATTTGCCGTCAGCAAAAGGGGAAATCAATAGGTTGTCTAGCATGTTTAACGACTGAATGAAATAGGACTGCTGGTAAACAATGCCAATATGTTGCCCCCGATATTGGTCCAGCTGAGGCGTTGGGAAATCAGATATTTTTTGATCGTCAATGATCACTTCGCCACTTGTCGGCTTTCTCAATCCAGCGAGCAAATGCAATAGGGTTGTTTTACCACAACCAGATTCCCCTCGGATAAGTAATGCATGACCCGCTTCAATCCGTAAATTGGGAAAGTGTATTGGCTCCGAGCCCGGATACCGATAGGATAGTTTATTGGTTTGAACCATGTTCATCATGCCTTTAACGTGGATCTGAAAGGATCACTTTTCAACAGAACGCACTTCCTGAATCAAGTGTCTACTCAATAACTTTTCAATGGCACTTTTTTTCACCTCTTTGCCAATAAAGACAATTTGACTAATGCGATCTGAGCCCGGTTCCCACATGGGTCCATCGGTCAGCACAAAACTGTCTCGTACAGATTGAATGACAACGCGAGTCGGCGCATGCTCGACGGCTATGATGCCCTTGATTCTATATACCTGGTGCCTGTATAGCCTGGTCAACTTGACCAATTCATGAGCTAATGAATCCAATCGAAAAGGCCGGTCGAAGCTCAGTGTAAAAGTCGTTATGTCATTGTGTCTATGAGAACCTACTGGTGCCAGTTCTGCAATCTGACGCGTTTGTTCATCGTGAAAGGGCTTAATTTCGAGTATCTCGTCAATGGGGAATATACCCTGTTGACCAGTATAAATTGAAGCTGTTGGATGAATGCCGCGAAGCAGATCCGAAACCTGTTCAAGTTCTGATGGAGAGACTCGATCAGACTTGTTGACCAACACGACGTCAGCACTGACCAATTGACGGCGACTTTCGTCGGTAGTATTTAGATTCTCTTCTATGTAGGCCGCATCTGCCAGGCAAATAACGAGTTGTAAGTCAAAAACGCGTTCTACCATTCGGTTACCCAGAAACGTCTGAATGATGGAGGTCGGATCAGCAACGCCAGTGGTTTCTATAACCAGGCGATCGTATTCACCCCGCCGCATGCTTACCTCTTCCAAGACGTTGAGCAACTCGTCGTGCAAAGAGCAGCACAAGCAGCCAGCGGTCAATCCTGCAATATCTTCATCTCCGTTCATGACCAGCTCGCAGTCGACATTGACCTTGCCCACTTCGTTCTCTATGACGAATAGCCTTTCATCAGACCGCTCGCTAATCAGGTGATTTAGGAAGCTCGTTTTTCCCGAACCCAAAAAACCGGTGATTAGTAATACCGGAATTCTTTGCATGCGCTCTATAGATTAAGTGTTAACGCAACAATCGGGATCGTCGCATTGGCAATATTTCAGATTGTATAAATGTAGACCGACAAGTGCAAAAGCAGCACCGTACTTCCACAATTCAGAGAGAGGGGCCAGTTCCAATTTTTCATTGACAATCAGTAAGGTCAATACCGCCCAACTGCCATACAGGGCATATTTGATCCACGACTTGCTCGTGTTCCTGGAAGAAAAATAAACGGCGACCAGGGTAATGCCTATAAATAGGTAATCGAGCATGCTCCACCATCCCGGACTCGTCTCGCAGCAGCCGGTGACCGAACAAGTTTGTGCCACAAATAGAAAAGGCGTACTCAAACAATGAACTGCACAAAGCCCACTGGCTAGGGCTCCGACTACGTCTGACTTGGGCTGAAATGGGGCGTTGCTGGTAAGCACTTTAGACAATTTTGGGAGACTATTAAGGAAAGGAGCCACAAAGATAGAGGATCTATCTTATTGCAACAAGGTTGCATTAAATAAATTAAAAGCCGCCGAGACGAAAGTCTCAGCGGCCAAATATAAAAAGAGGTTACTTGATTCTCCTTATGTGCTATCGCAGAATCACGATAGTGCTGATTATCTTTACATTTGAACACAGAAATATTGAGCACTTAATGAGCACACCCCGCGAATTCGACCTTATCATCTTCGGTGCCTCTGGCTTTACCGGCCGCCTGGTTGTCGAGTACATATTTCAGCAATACGGGAGCAGCAGCGATCTAAAGTGGGCGATGGCCGGCCGGAATCGAGGAAAGCTGGAGGAGATAAGAGATGAAGTCGCCAATAGCTCTGTGCCCATCGTCACAGCCGACAGCCAGGATGTTGATAGCCTCAATGCCATGTGCCTGCGTACCAAAGTAGTCTGTACCACGGTAGGGCCTTATGCCAAATACGGCTCTAAGCTCGTAGCCGCATGTGTCGAGAACCAAACCGACTACTGCGATCTGACGGGCGAGGTTCAATGGATGCGCCGTATGATCGATCAACATCACGATGCCGCCTCAAAGGCAGGTGTTAAAATCGTACACACCTGCGGCTTCGATTCCATTCCTTCTGACATGGGCGTATTTTTTGCCCAGGAAGAGGCAAAGGCCAGAACCGGCCAGTATGCCAAACGGATTAACATGCGAGTCAGGGCGGCAAAAGGAGGCATTAGCGGCGGTACCTATGCCAGCCTGGGCAATGTCATGGAAGAAGCCGCTCAAGACCGAGAGGTGTACAAAACACTGGTTAATCCCTACGGCTTAAATCCCGATGGTGAACGAGAAGGCCCCGATGGCAGGGACCTGCGCAGCGTCAAATACGACAAAGTCTCCAAAAGCTATATTTTTCCATTCATCATGGCTGGCATCAATACCAAGGTGGTCAGGCGGAGCCATGCGCTTTCAGCTTATCCATACGGTGAAGACTTCCGATACGACGAGGCCATGATGGGGGGCAAAGGGTTTACCGGCAGAATGAAATCCAATATTGCGGCTCTGAGCCTCGGTATTGTCATGACAGCCAAGCCGGGATCATTGCGCAAGAAGCTCGTCGATCGCTTTCTGCCTGATCCGGGAGAAGGCCCCAGCCAATCGCAACGCGAAAATGGCTTTTACAAGCTCTTGTTTTTTCTATCATTTGCAGATGGCCAAAAAGCTAAAGTCACCGTCACTGGCGACCGCGACCCCGGTTATGGCTCTACCTCAAAGATGCTGGCTGAAAGTGCCATTTGCCTGGCTAAAGACGACTTGAAGAGTGGGGGAGGAGTATTAACGCCTTCCACCGCCATGGGGCAAGCTCTACTGAATCGTTTGATCGACAAGGCAGGATTGACCTTCAAGTATAAGGAGGCTTAGCATCCAGGCCTATCCTTAAGGCCTACGCAAGTAGATGATCTTACCTGGTAAGATGGACTTTTCTAGCAGCCAAGCCATTTACTCAGTCCAAAAAATACGGCCAGCCAAATAATGCCTTTAATCAAAAAAAACAGAAAGGCTCCCCAGCCTAGGCGCTTTAACCAATTGGGTTTGCTTGTCTTATCGGCATCCATACATAGATCAACAGCTAACAAGGATGGTAGTTTGCTGGTACGCCATCTTCATAGCGCCTCCTCGCATCGTCTGCTGTCTGACAAACTCAAATCCTAAAAGGAGGTTAAAACTTGCATAGTTACTAATGTAGCGGATCAATTAGTTTAATTTAGTTACAAAGCAAATTTATCCAGGGCTCACAGTATCACTCAATATTTAGGGTGCCTCTATTGGCAGTCCATAAACACACCCCTTATGAAGTCAAGCATTACATTCCTGCACATCACATGGATCTGTTTCCTGTTAAGCACCAGTCTATCGGCCCAGGGTTTGAACCCGGTTAGCGAGATAAAGAACGGCAAACCATCTGCCCATCTGCCAGAAATTGCGCAAAGTTTACCCGATGGCTATAGCCTTGGCCGAGCCCAGCTTATGATCGACGAGAATGGGCTTGCTCATTACCGCATCCCCGTCTTACTACATGGGCATCAGATTAAAGGGGTAGATTTTTTATTGCACGAAAGAACAGACGGACAGTCGCGGATAGTTTCTCCGACCATGGAGTTAAAACCTGTAGAATGGTCTGGAGTAGAGACGACTCAAGAGGAACGGATCAGCCTGATTCCAACCATTATCGGAACCCCGGACTGGGAACTGGAAACCAGCAAATGGATTTGGATGCCAGAAAACCTGGACTGGCGAAATACCAATCGATTGGTACTGACAGAGCGAATAGACCTACACACCAAAAATCAGCATCAGCATCTGCGCTTGTATATCAATGTCGAAAATGCAGAGCTTCTTTTACTGGAAGATCGCGTGTGTACTTTCGATCCGGGAACAGCTGTGACTAGATATAGCGGTATACGCACCATACAGACCGAGCAGCAAGACAATGGCGGCTATATTTTACTGGACAAAACACGGGGCAATGGCATCAGAACGGTGCATAGCCAACTCGGTGATTTTTACGACTTCAACAATTATTGGGATAACGAAAACGAAGCCAATGATGACGTGGCTACTGACGTGCACTGGGGCATGGGCGAAACCTATGACTGGTTTCTGGAGCGATTCAATCGTAACAGCTACGACAATACCGGCGTCGCTCAAGAGGCATTTATGATCGATAACTTTGCCAATGCTTACTACATCAGAGGAGGTACAGCTGTCTACTTTGGCGAAGGATCCGACTCGCCGTTTTCGGTTGGGCTTTTCGACAACCCATTTACTTCCCTCGATGTGGTGGGGCACGAAGTTGGGCACGGCATGACCCACTTTACCTCAGGCCTCATTTACTCTGGTGAGTCTGGTGGCCTCAATGAGGCTTTCAGCGATATCGTGGGCATTAGCATTCAGGCCAATTCCGTGCCGGAGCAATTAGACTGGAGGCTTGGCAATGATTTCTCTTCCAATGGTGATTACTTCAGAGATATGGCCGACCCAAAATCATTGGGAATGCCAAGTACCTACGGAGGTGAGTTTTGGGAGTCTGGTTTGCCTGTGCATCGCGGCAGCTCCATGGCTAATCTTTGGTACTACCTACTGGTAGAAGGAGGAAGCGGTATAAATGATCTGGGCTACAATTACAATGTGCCAGCAATAGGTATGGACAAGGCATCAGCCATAGCCTACCACGCCTGGACCTACTATTTCAGCGCGGGTACCGACTACCCCTCAGCCGCAGGACTGACTATGGTTGCTACTATAGAATTGTATGGTTGCGGAGCCGAATTAGCTGCTGTTGAAGAAGCATGGGCCGCCATCGGTTTGCCTATCGAAGAGCCCAGCGGATCTGCTAGTCGGTACGAAATCTGCAATTTGGCAGATGTAGTGGATTTTAGTCTGTCGGGCGAGATCCAGTCCGTAGAGTGGAACTTCGGAGATGGAACCACCACTACCGAAATCAGCCCCTCTCATACTTACTCAGCAGCTGGCCAGTACACCGTTACGGCCAGTGGGCAGACTTGCGCAGGTAGTTTTTCCTTTTCGTTGCCGTTTGACATACGCGTGCTGACATCAGATCTTGATTGTTCGGTCGTCAGTATCGAGCAAGCTGTTCAAAATGATATCACCCAATGCAGCGGATCGATGTTTGTAATAGGAGAAGGAGAAACTTCCAACTTTTTACGCGGAACTTTCTTCATCGATGTCCCTGATATAGACGGTTATGAGCTGAGCCTCACCGGAATTGGAAATTCCGCAATGTCGGTCAGTGTCGCAGCAGAAGTAGCAGGTAGCCTGGTGCAAGTACAAAATTTATCTCCTATTCCAGATGAGGAAATTACTGTAGAAGTACCTTATTCCAGGATACGGATTCGGGTGTTCGACTTTGATTCGCCAGCAGGAACGGGTATCGAATTGGGATGGAGCTGCCTGGAAGCTTCAGTTGCGCCAACGGCCGACTTTATATTCTCTTCTGGTGAAGAATGCACAAGAACCATTAGCCCCTTCGATGCTTCAACAGGCCTGCCCAATAGCTGGACTTGGCGCGCCAACGGCGAGATCGTATCTACCGATCAAAACCCCGTCATATTCCTTCCAGAGGTTAACACCTTCTACGACATAAGCCTAACTGTATGCAATGACATAGGCTGTGACGAAATGGTGCTGGAAGATCTGTATTATCTGGATGGAGAATCTGATCGCTGTACGGATGTTGTCATGGCAGATGTCTCCAGCTCTGCAGCATGTGCGGGCAGATTGAGAGATGTGAACCAGGATGACCCCTACTTCGAATTTAACACGCGCTTTGATATCATATTGAACCCAGGATTCGCAGTAGAACTGAACTTTAGCGTATTCGATCTACAGGAAGATGATAAGCTATTAATTTCTAGTGGTACATACAGTAGTAGCTCTGCCCAGGCCTTCGCCTATGAGTATACGGGTGCGGAACTGCAAAATACCAGCATACAATTTCCGACCAATCACTTGGTCATTAGCCTTGAGATGGGCTTTGAGGAGAATAATGTTGAGAATCAAGGTTTTGACCTGACTTGGCAGTGCATAGCACCTGCGGTTCCTACTGCCTCCTTTAATATCGTTGTGGATGCACCCTGTAATGACCGCATTTTATTGGAGAGTACCAGCGCCAGTGTGGTAGACGAATTTGCTTGGTATCTAGATGGTCAACTCAGTGGTGTCGGTCAGAATGCGGTCCTTGATCAGCTTACGCCAGGAACCTATGATATTTCCTTAGTTGTATGCACAGACTTGGGCTGCGATACCGCAGTAGTAGAAAATTTCGTCCTCGATCCACCATCCGATCCGCAGTGTATTGTCAATATTAATGATTTGCAGGACCTGGGTGCAACCATTAGCTTGTTTCCGAATCCGACCCGCGGAAGTCTAAGTTTATCAAGCCAGCAGCAGCTTGACAATTATCGCTTGAATCTGTACGATGCACAGGGGCGTGAGATTCGCGAAATTGCTGTAGCCCGTCTTGTGCCCGGCCAGAATTTGGCTATATCGGTAGACGACCTGGCTTCAGGTATCTACTGGTTGCGTGGAATTGACGAAAGTGGAACAACCTTTTTTGCAAAGCGAATTGTTAGGTGGTAAAAGTTGACCACTTATGTTTTTAGCTTTTCCACCGATTTTGGGCGGTACGGGTCCGAAAGCTTATTTGGTATTAGCCATTATCGTGGTGCTCGTGCTGGCGCTATTTTATCTGGTATATCGTTTGTTGAGGGAAGATGTAGAGTAGGCACATCGGGCCCACTAGTCTTCTACCCACGGCCAGCTCTTTACGCGCAGCAGCAGTACGCCGGCTATAATGAGAGCGGCCCCTAGTAGTTGTGGCCAACTAACACTGCGCTGCTCCAGCCCCAGCCAGCCGTTGTGATCCATGATCAGGCCAAAGATCATCTGTCCGGCTACACTCAGACCCAGTGTGAGTCCGACTCCTAACTTGGGCGCCAAAATGATCAGGCTGACCACATAAAAAGCGCCGAGTAAGCCACCCAGCCAATAGTACCAGGGCAGGGACAGGGTGTTTTTCCAGGCCGATAAATCAATTCTCGCGATGAGGCAATAAACAAATAGTCCGGCAATACCGATAATAAAAGACAGCAAGGCACCCAACTCGGCACTTTTTGCGCTTTCGCCCAATTTGGAATTGACGGCTGCTTGTATCGGTAAAACGACACCGGCCAGAAGAGCTAATAAAATGAGCAGATATTGCAATAGCTTGCTGTTATATTGAGCCCGAAAATACTTCTAAATGATCACAAGCTATCTAAACCTCAGAGAAGAAGATCAAAAATTATTGCTGGATGCACCTGCCCTGATCACCATCTTAGTCGGTGGAGCTGACGATGACCTCAGCGATGCAGAGCGAGACAAAGCGGCTAAGACCATAAAAATACGCACCTACGATGAAGAGTCGGAGCTCAAATCCTATTATGATTTGGTGAAGTACGATTTTGCAGCCAGAGTGAGAAGCTTGCTCGGCGAGTTGCCCCAGCATGCCGATACGCGAACAAAAGCCGCCTCGGATAGGCTAGCGAACCTCAATGCCGTATTGCAGCAGATGGATCAAAAGCTGGCTTATCAGTTTTACAGCGATTTTATCAGCCTGGCAACTGCCATAGCACGCACAGAAGGCGGTTTTCTTCGCTGGATTACCATCGGACCCAAGGAGGCCAAGGTGGTAGAGCTACCTATGATAAATCCTATCGAAGATCCGGAAAAAGAGGATTGAATGGGAGTCACCCAACCAATCTGACTTCGCGTTCCAATTCCATACCAAACTTGGTCTGCACTGCCCGCTGCACCTCCTGGCTAAAAGCCAATACCTCTTCGCCTGTAGCGCTACCGTGATTGACTATTACCAGCGCTTGGTTTTTGTAGCAACCCACAGCCCCCCGGCGCAATCCTTTAAATCCACATTGATCGATCAGCCATCCGGCGGCCAGTTTCACCCGACCATCTTCGAGCGGATAGCTGGGCATATCGGGGTCTTGATTGCTCAATGCTCTTGCCTGTGCTGCTGGTACTATGGGGTTTTTAAAAAAGCTTCCACTATTGCCCAGCAAACTCCAGTCGGGTAGTTTCTGATTTCGTATTTCAATGACTGCTCTGGCTATATCGGGTGGGGCAGGATCGTCTACGCCGTTTTCTGCCAGTTTGTTCTGTATGGCTCCATAATGGGTGCGTACGGGATAGTCCGTCCCCAACTCGAAATC
This sequence comes from Bacteroidota bacterium, assembly GCA_039178745.1. Taxonomy (GTDB): domain Bacteria; phylum Bacteroidota; class Bacteroidia; order Chitinophagales; family Saprospiraceae; genus Neolewinella. The sequence goes on from JBCDFE010000001.1 coordinate 40,508, forward strand.
TACCGCAGTGATCAAAAATCGGTTCGGCTCTCGCTTAAAGAGGCTGTCTCTGTAGGCAAACTGGCAATCATTTGCAGCGAGGGTCACCATTCCGTGGCCATATTCGTAGGCGTGTACGTGCGTGATGCGCTCACATACCTCCAGGCCGTAGGCGCCTATATTCTGGACGGGAGCTGCTCCGACAGTGCCTGGAATCAGGGCCAGGTTTTCTAGCCCATACCAGTGGTTTTCCAAGGCATAGAGCACAAATTGATGCCAGTTCACGCCTGCGCCTACCCGTACATAGGTTCGGGGTCCTTCTTCCTTTAGCACGTCCACTCCCTTGATCAAAACGTGTAGTGTCTTGCCTGGTATTTGACTCATCATTAGCAAGTTGCTACCACCTCCGAGCACTAAATCTGGTGCCGATTTTGGCGCCCAATCTGTCAGTTGCTGTACTTTGTATAAGGCAGCGTATCCTTCCGCTGTAGACCGCAATCCAAAGGTGTTAAATGGGGTTAGATCTCTTGGGCTCCAATTCATCGCGGCCAAGATAGATCAATCTCGCTTAAGCACCACATAACGATAGCCAAACAAGCCAACTACGATCTCCATTTCTGTAATCTCGCCAGGCTCTTCGTTGGAAAATAGTGGTTTGGTCAGACTCAGTTCGTAGGTATCTCCTTCATAATTGAAAACAGACAGATATCGGTCTGGCTCTCCGGCAGCTTGTTCTGGGCTAATGACCACTCCGCCCTTATAGTAAGCGGTTTCTTTTACCAATTCGACTTCGATTTTTTGGGACTTCCGCAGGTTGAATATTCCAGCAACAGCAGGGTGTGTGCCCATTCTGACTACAAATAATGTAGCCCATACAGCGAGCGTCATACACACTAGAGCGGCCAGTACTATGGCCTTGTATCTATTGGTATCAGACCACTGCTTTTTGTCCCAGATTATGAGACTCGCCAGGAAGGCCAGAGCTACCGATGCTTTTGCACAAAGTACAGCCAGGTCTCTGGCATCCAGGCAGCGACTCATGAAATTGAGCTCCACCGTCAGACCTATAATAAGGCCAATAAATACGAGTCCAAAGATGGTGCCTTGCCAGGCTTCATTCTTAAGCGTCGGCATTTTCGAACTGCAGTTTGGCCAGGGTGTTGTACGTGCCATCTGGTTTGTTGGCCAGTTCGTCGTGGGTGCCGGATTCTACGATCACTCCGTTTTCCAAAACGTAGATGCGATCGGCCTCTCTGATGGTCGATAACCTGTGAGCAATCACGATACTGGTCCTGCCTTTCATCAGCTTGTTGAGCGCATCTTGCACCAGGCGTTCCGACTCTGCATCCAGACTGCTGGTGGCTTCATCTAGTAGCAGTATCTGTGGGTCCTTCAATATGGCTCTCGCTATGGCAATTCGCTGGCGCTGCCCACCACTGAGTTTAATGCCCCGGTCTCCGACCATGGTATCTAGACCATCTGGGAAAGCTTCAATGAATTCCAGGGCATTGGCTTGCCTGGCGGCCTCTTTTATGGCCTCTTCACTCAGGTCTGGCCGCCCGTAGGCGATGTTTTCCCTGATGGTTCCCCCGAAGAGTAGTACTTCTTGAGGTACCAGGGCCAGTTTGTCTCTCCAGGCTTTCAGTGGAAACTGCCTTATGTCTTGACCATCTATGGTGATGTGGCCTTCTTCGAATTCGTAAAATCTGAGCAACAACTTTACGATGGTCGACTTACCAGAACCGCTCGAGCCTACCAGAGCCACCTGACTGCCAGGTTCGATGGTGAGGTCTATTCCTTTTAAAACGGGTAAATCAGGACGAGTAGGGTAGGCAAAGTGAATGTTGTGGTACTGTATTTGACCGTTTTTGATGTGTGGTTGGGTAGAGGGTCTATCTTGATTTAAAGCTATGGTGGAATGTTCCAACATTCCTCCGGATTTCTCCACCTCGCCTCCAGATTCTTCCCCTTCTTCACTAATCTGATCTGCTAGTATGTCTACTATACGGTCGCTGGCACCAAGAGCAGCTACGATCTCTGTGTAAAAACTACCCAGGCTGGCAATGGCCGCACCGATTATGCCCGTGAATACCACAAAATTCAATAATTCGCCTGCATCCAACTCCCCATTCTGGACCTGTATCATGGCTCGGTAAATGATGAAGAACAGAGTACCAAACATGATGGTGATCAGGAAAGCAGCAAATAGTCCTCTGGCGGTTGCCGTCTTTAGGGAAATGCGTACTGTTTCTTGTATGCTCTTGCCATATCGACTCTTTTCAAAGTCTTCGCTGGTATATGCTTTGACGGCCATGATGTTTTGAAAGCTCTCTTCCACCACTACATTGCTAATGGCCAGTTGGTCCTGTCGCTGTTTGGTGAGCTTGCGTACATACCGACCGAAGAAAAGGGCCATAATGACCACCAGAGGCAGTGTAGCCAAAGAGACCAGCGCAAGTTTAAAAACAGTAAACAGAATATAGATAGTGCCTCCGATAAAAATAATAATCTGGCGGATGAACTCCACGAGGGTAATGGAGAAAACGCTCTGTAGCCGGGTCACATCACTCGTTATGCGACTGATCAGCTCGCCACTCCTTCTCTGCTCAAAGAAGCTGAGGGGTAAAGACAGTATTTTTTGGAACAGGTCTTCGCGCAGGGCCGCCATAGATTTCTCGCTTACGATAGCCTGAAGCCGTACACGAAAAAAACTGAGTATAGCCTGGGCAATGAGCAGAACCGCTAGTAGGGTGAAAATCTGATTAAGGGTTAGCCCGTAGCTCCCTTTGCCCTGAACGGTGTCCAGCGCTTCACCGGGCAATTGCATAATGACTAAAAAGAGCAAACTACCGACCGCCAGCACGATCATAGATGCTATAAAGTACCACTTATAAGGGAGTACGTAGCTAAATATCCGGACCGATCGCTTCAACTGGGCTTTACTCAGTTTTGGCCGCTCTTTGTCCGTATTTTCGGTTTTTGATCTTGCCATTCCGCAAAAGAAACGCTTATTGTGTCAAAATGTCTACCTGAGCACAATATTTGATGTAAGTTTGAAATTTGTATGCTGTCTATCTTGCTTAATTCGTTTTAGGAATCCCATTTGTAACATTATCCTGAGAACAATGATCAATACTAAGCAGCTTTTTCTTGCTGTCCTGCTTCTTTCTTGCACAGGGCTGACGACTAACTACCTCCATGCACAATCTGAATTGGAAATCGGACTAACCGGTGGTGTTGCTGGATATAGCGGTGACCTGCGGCCCAATGAGTTCGGCCTCTTTTTTGAAGACCTGGAAGCTTTCGGTGGTCTATACTTGCGATTTAGACCAACTAACCGCATAGCCCTTCGCCTGAATGGCGTTTTCGGTCGAGTTAAAGCGACCGATAGTCGCCCCGAACAGCTGGATTTGTCGGCACGTACGGGAATCGCTCCCTACAACTTCGAATCCTCCCTTACAGAGTTCAGTCTTCAGGCAGAGCTAGATCTCTTTTATATAGGCGATCAGAACGGAAACCACCTAGCCCCATACATTAGTGGCGGTGCGGGTATTTTTACTTTCAACCCTGAAACTACACGCGAAGGGACCAGCTTCGAGCTAAGAGATTTTCGGACGGAAGGCCAGGGTATCGGTGGCGACCGCTACGATGCGGCTCCTTATGAACTCACCGATTGGACTTTTCTACTCGGCGGCGGTTTGCGCTGGCGAGCCAGCGATCGCTTGGTGATCGGAGTGGAAGTCGTAGGTCGCAGAACCAATACCGACTACCTCGATGACATTTCTAACACCCGCGTTAATTATGCTGATCTGCTGGAAAACTTTGGTGCGACTTCTGCCAGTCTTTCCAATCCATTCATCACAGATTTAACAGATGCAGATACCGACTACGTGCGCGGAGGTGAGTTCAATGATTGGTACTTTACCGGCGGTGTAACACTGGGCATTATTATAGGAAACGGTACTGGCGGAAGCAGTAAAACCGGTTGTTATACTTTCTAAAAAAATAGGTCTGATGAGCGGCAGAAGCTACTCTAACAGACCTTTTTTGGCTTAAGTATGATCGACTTCAAGGGGATTAATCCCGAAGTTTCGGCAAACATAGCTTTTCAATAGGGAATGGTGATAACTTGTATTGTGGAAAGCTGTGGAAAACAGATGATTTAGGACAACATTCAGCAGACAAGATTTGAATCACCTATTCCAAATTGAATATTCGTCTAATAACGTCTTCCTTTCGACTTCTGCTGACAGGAAGTAGCGTTCCGGCTACGTCCAGTTGATTTCCTTCCAGGGCCCGGACCTGACTAGTAGCGATTAGATAAGACTTGTGAATCCTCATGAACTGCTGGCTGGGCAAGGTTTCTTCCAGTTGATGCATGCGTTCGAAGGTCACCAATCTGCCATTGGTGGTATGAATGGCCACATATTCACGCATGCCCTCAACGTATATGATATCTTTCAGCTTTACCCGAATTAATTTACCATCTACCTTGACGGTTATAGATAATATTTCTGTGGGTGCGGCCACGACTCCTGAGCATAGCTTCTCGCGGGCTTTACCCACAGCACGTAAGAACCTGTCAAAGGAAAAAGGCTTCAATAGATAATCGACTACATCCAGTTCAAATGCATTGACGGCATAATCTGGATACGCAGTTGTAAATATGGTAACGGGGGGGCTGGCGAGGGCGTGCAGCAGATTTAGACCACTCAAACCAGGCATCTGTATATCCAAAAATAAGATATCCGGACGCTCTCTTTGAATCGCAGCTACCGCTTCTGGGGCCGACTGAAACCGACCTGTCAGATCTAAACTAGGTGTATCCGCAATGTATCTTTCAACCAAATCAAGAGCCAGGTGCTCGTCGTCTACAGCGATGGCTTTCATTGAGATCATGATACTTGGATTTTACTGATGGGTGGGAGGATAAGTTGAAAATTAAATTGACCAATCTCGGCCTTGGCTTCTGTGTGTAGAATAGCGGTATCGGTATAGGCCAGCGCTATCCTTCGGCGAATGTTATCCAGACCAACCCCGCTTTGTTCATCTTTTTCAAGCTCGAATGGGTCGAAAGAATTACTTCCAGAAAAGTGTATATCGTCATTGATGATTTTCAGTGTAAAGTGGGCAAAAGCATCCGAATTGATGATAAAGTCGCCGTGCTTAAAGGCGTTTTCAACGAGTGGGATGAGCAGCATAGGCTCTATCTGGTGACCTGCGACCTTCTCATCTATACTTAATTTGATATTTAGTGGTTGCTTACTTCGCAATCGGAAAAGAGCAATATACTGTTCAACTTGCTCGATTTCTTCCGCTAGCGAAACTACAGGTCTTTTCCCTTTATAGGTAGCATATCGCAACAGGCTACTCAGTTGCAAAATGGTATCGGCCGTTTGTTTAGATCCTGCTGAGGCTAAGGAATACATGTTGTTGAGCACATTGAATAAGAAATGTGGGTTGATGTGTGTGCGAAGCATTTGAAGCTCCGACTCGATGCGCAATTTTTCCTGGCGTTCACGATCAGCTTCGGCCATTAACCTCCTATTATTGATGTATAGAAAAACGCTCAGGGCAATAATTCCTACGTTGGAGAGCAGACTGCCCATATACCAGGGAATTGGACCGTTGATGCCTGTAAAAGGCGAGAATGATTCACCGGTTATCCACTCATTACCTACAGCTCTGATCACGGTGAAGAAACTGATCAGAAGCAGGGTTATGAACCACTGTCGCCAATTGGTGATGGGGTTGGTAAATCGCTTCAGCAGATTCCAATGGGTGTAGTAAAGACCTGCAATGAGCAGTGTGTTGAGCAGGCTGCGCCATAGAACTATATCGAATACTGCAAATCGACTGAACACCCCTAAGTTGACAAGAAAAACCCCAACCCAAACCAATAAGTGGAAGAACGGATTGTCTCTTGCGGTGATCGAAGAGGTGCTGAAGGAATACATAGAGTGGGTTATCGGGCTAAGCTAGTGGTATCGCATTCATTTACCAAGAGACCTTCAACGAACGGTATGGTACATTCAATCAACGGTTATTAGAAAGCTCAATTCCATTGGTTGAACGATTCTGTCCATTGGTTGAATGAATTTGCCTGTAGTTTGATATGCTTAGACCTTACCTACGCAAAGGATGAGATATGCTACAAATTAACTAGCTGTCTTCTCTGAAGTCAATATTCAAAAATAGCCTCATTATGAATTTATCGTTTTATTCTTTTCGCGCCATCAATGTTTGTCTGGTTGCTTTGCTCGGTTCAGCACTTCTTTTTTCCTGTAATAGCGACAGTACAGATGTTGACACACCTGCCGATGATTTTGAACTTACCGAAGAGCAAGCTGCTCAGCTTGTAGAAACTGCTCTACAAAGCGACGCTCAAGGACTTACCGCTGATATGGAGACAGCAGCTAGAGAGGTGGACCAATTAAAGAGTATGGACCCTGTTCCTTGTAGTACACCCTTTGATAGTACCTATAACTTCAGTTTTACAGGGAATTATCTTACAGCTAACTATAGTATTAGTACGAGCCTGACTGCGTTTTGCGACGGTCCTTTGAATTTGATTTCTTTTCTAGAAGTGTCTAGCGCTGCCGAGGGTAGCTACACCACTTCACGGATGCAGAGCGAAGACAGCTCCACGGGGCATTTAAGAGTCGGAAATATCATTCAAGGTACAGCCTACGTAATTAGTGGTAACTACAGCCGTACGGGTACTCAGATCATTGAAAGGCGGAATCGCTCCAATTCCTTCAATACTCAGATCGACATTAACTACGACAATATCAGCATCAATAAATTCAACTTCCGTATCGAAGGTGGGCAGGCAAATTTCACGATTTCTGGTAGCTCAGCATTTGATCGATCTATAGACATTGTTGGAGAGATTACCTTCTTGGGAGATGGCCAAGCTATTGTCATCATCAATGGAAATCAGTATCAAATAAGTTTGTAGTATCCTTTCCGGATACGCTCTCAGCGAGGTGTGGAGTCCGTTCCACATCTCGCCTACTTATTTTATGCAAAACTGCTTGCCACTATGAGCTCTTTCCCTCCATGGCTGTAATCATAGAACCCCTCGCCAGACTTTCTACCCATCTTACCGGCCCTGACCATATTGACGAGCAAGGGGCATGGCGCATGGTGGGGCCGACCAAAGCCGTCATTCAACACTTGAAGAATGGCCAGGCAGGTATCCAGGCCAATAAAATCTGCTAGTTGAAGTGGGCCCATAGGGTGGGCCATACCCAGTTTCATGACGGTATCTATCTCCTCTACACCAGCAACACCCTCCCAAAGAGTAGTGATGGCTTCATTGATCATGGGCATCAAAATGCGGTTGGCTACAAAACCGGGATAGTCATTGACTTCTACAGGTGTTTTTCCGAGTTCCCGGCTTAGATCCATAATCTGCTGGGTTGTTTCCTGGCTAGTGGCGTAGCCGCGAATGACTTCCACCAGTTTCATGATGGGAACCGGGTTCATAAAATGCATGCCGATAACTTGCTGAGGTCTTTTTGTGGCGGCTGCAATTTGGGTAATCGATATAGACGAAGTATTGGTTGCCAGGATACAATGCGCCGGGGCAGAGGCATCTAACTGTTCGAAAATTTTGAGCTTGAGGTCTAGACGTTCTGTGGCTGCCTCAACTACCAATTCAGCTTGCGCAACGCCTGTGGCCAGATCGGTTTCCAGCTGTAGCCGCTCCATAGTAGCCTGCTTATCTGCTTCGGTCATTCGCTCTTTGCGGATCAATCGGTCCAGGCTACCGCTGATGGTCTGATGGGCGGCATCGAGTACATTTTGGTTGAGGTCGACCATAGTTACCTGATGGTCTTTTGTGGCAAATACCTGTGCGATGCCATTGCCCATTTGGCCGGCACCGATAACAGAAACTTTCATTTTATTTGGTTTTGGGCCACAAAGCTAAGACTTTGAATACGGTTTTATGCTGCTGCTTTTGCCTTAATGACTGCCGCAGCCTCTCCAAAGTAATTATCGATGAGGTAGTGAGCTAAGTAGATCACTGGGGTTAGGCCTATGGCCATGACAAACTTGAAAGTATATTGAGTCAGGCCAACTGCTGCCAACTGCGCCCAGGACCAGGGATCAGCTCCTCCACTGACCAAGCTGGGGCCGAGTTTGAAAGCAACAAATAATACGACAAAGCTATCCACTAATTGACTCACCAGAGTAGAGCCAGTTGCCCTTAACCAAAGCGCTTTTTCGCCTGTGCTTTTTTTGATGCGGTGAAAGGTCAAAACATCTACGATCTGGGCAATTAAAAAAGCCGTAATCGACCCCACAATGATGAACAAGCCCTGTCCGTATGTGTACTGGAAGGCCAGCTGCATATCGGGTACGCCTTTTTCTGCATTTTGACTAACCCACCAATCGGCAGGACTCAGCCCAATGGCACCATAGATCATAAAAAAGGCGTAGATGATCAGTCCAACCGTTAGATAGGAAAGAAATCGAATGCCTCTTCTGCCATAGTACTCGTTGAGCAGATCGGTCATGATGAACACAATGGGCCAAAGCAGCACTCCCGCACTCGACTGCAGTGCCCCTGGCTGACCGAAGAGTTGGAAGTTAAGTGGTTCTAATCCAAAGGTGGTTTCCCAGGCGAATATCTTTACGCCTATCAATTCGGCGATCAGTGCATTAGCCACAAAGAATCCGCCAAGGATAATGAATAGCCGACTCGATTTTTGCTTAATAATTTCCGGTCCTAGTGGGACCTGCTCCATCTCGGAGCTTGCTGATATGGTGGACTTAAGCCCGTCTACTTGCGCTGCCATAGTAGTTGGAATGAGCAGTTCGGGGAAAAAGTTGCCTATCTACTGCTCAAAGAAGTCTGCTTAGTGGCCTGACTAACAAATAGCTTATCAAACTCGTCTATACCTTTGCAAAAGCACCATACTACACCATGTACATTCAAGAACTATGCTTCTCGGTTTTACTATTTCTGCTGAGCACAATCTTTTATACCGTGGATGCCCAATCACTAGGCCTTTCCATCGCACCGGGTGTAAGGCTTAATGATACTACTCAGCTGCACGTACTCACCACCAAAAACTACGATAAGCTAGTCGGTTACGCCATAGATGTAGATGGGCAAGATCTGGTCTTTCGTCCCAGGTTTGCTGATAGACCTAGTCGTTTTCTATTGTCTGAGCTCCGATCTTTGCGGGTACTACGGGCGGGTCTGGCGGGTAATGATCTCACAGACGGTACGTATTTGCAAACGGCTCTACCCGGAGCCGACCGCGGCGGGCGGTTCAGAAACGTATCCGTGCTCGGTAATTTGGCCGAGTTTGATTTGAATAAAAATCTGCGCTTGGGAGCTGGTTTGTTGCTGCCTATCGGTTTGGTCTTTTCCCAGCGCGTACGGGTGAGTTTGAGTTCGAAAATTCATGTGGGGCTGAGCAATCAGATGGTGATGTCTTTACAGCGATTTAATTATGGCAATCTGGATGGCGATCTGGCAGGGTTACTTACTCTTGGCGATAATCGTTTATTCATGAGTATGGGTTACCACTTTTTTTATTCTACCGATGCTTTTAGTCAGGATAGCCGTGGAGTGAGCCTGATGGCCGGTGGCCAAATCAGCGATCAATGGCATTTGTATAGCGAGTGGGTCTTTGCTGAGAACCGGGGCTTCAGAGACTCCGGTCTGTTGCCGAGTTTCAGCGCCAGTTGTCAGTTGCAGAGATGGCGCATTCGGTTCGGTTTCTTCTGGGGCACCGGAGATGTGAGTACAGAGTCGCCGCTGCCGTTAGTAGGTGTTGACCATAGGTGGTAGATATCTAATCGAATAACTCTTAGATCGGTAGTTATTTTTTGTTCTTGTACATATAAAATTCCGTCCACGATCCGCTTCTGTCAGCGTATTCCGCGTACTTATTTTTTGTATGCTGACTAGGCGGAATCAAACCGGACTTGAGCGGAAGCACCAGAGGCTTTGATCTGCATATTAAGTACCTGCCTTTTGAGATAGGGTATTGTAGGCGGTAATCCCGGCGAAGTATGCCACCGATAGCCAGGCCACCACTTGTCCGGCTACAGACTGCTCGGGATAGACGTACACATTGACAAGAGCAGAACCGAGAAATAGTACCGTAACTACCAGCGTAAGTCTAAAAAAACGTCCCCCTCTGCTGGGATAAGGTACGAGTATGGGTACAAAATGGAGGACAGCAAACGCTATAGTTGCTATGAAAAAGATGATCGGTTGCGCGTCTGGCATCAGGAAAATGTAGATGTAGAGCACCATGTTCCACATGACAGGGAAGCCGATGAAGTGATGCCCATCTTCGCTGACCATTTCGTCTATGCCGTAGTAAACGGCCGAGCTCATGAGAATCGCGATCAAGCCTACCAATTGCAGAATGCCATCTAGGGGAATGGCGACGTAGAATAGATAGGCGGGCAGGATGGCGTAGGTGAAAAAATCGATGACGTAGTCTATGGTTTTGCCACTGACACCAGGCAGGATCTCTTGCACGCGGGCCATGCGTGCAAAGGTGCCGTCTACACCGTCGATGATGAGAGCAATGAGCATCCAAAACATGGCCATGCGATAGTCGCTCTCTATGGCTGCCAAAAGGCCGAAGAAGCCAGCGACCAGGCCTGAAGCAGTGAAGAGGTGTACCGCCCATGCGGCAATCTTTTCCATTTAAAATTTATTTTGTGCGCCTAACTGAATAGAACTACGACTCATTTTGGTAAGCGCACAAAATACACCAACCGCAGACAGTGACTAAATCCTACCGTCCACTTCTCCTCCTACTCGCCCTGCTAGGACTCACGGCCCTAGCCCTGCTGATCTGGCAGCCCGATCAGGTCGACTGGCCCGCTTTCGGTGCCATGTCGGTCTTTTATGCGCTCATCTATGTGGTGGGCGTACGGGCAGCCGAAAGGCGAAAGGAGAGTGATCAGGAGGCCGAAGGCCTCATGCTGGCTGGGCGCAGTCTGCCGCTGGTGCTGGCTATTTTTACGATGAGCGCTACCTGGGTAGGTGGCGGATTCGTTAATGGTACGGCCGAGTCTGTAGCTTCTAGTGGCCTGGTCTGGGTGCAAGCGCCATGGGGATATGCCCTGAGCTTGGTGGTCGGTGGTTTGTTTTTTGCGCGCATCATGCGCAGACGCCAATATACGACCATGCTCGACCCCCTGGCCGAGCGATACGGTAAGCGCATGACGGCCCTTTTGTTTCTACCCGCCCTGACCGGAGAGCTTTTCTGGACAGCGGCTATACTAACGGCTCTGGGCGCCACCTTCGGGACCGTCTTGGGCATAGAGCTGCATCTGGCCATAGGCTTATCGGCTGTGATCGCTTTGGCCTATACGGCCCTTGGCGGATTGTGGGCCGTGGCTATGACCGATGTCATTCAGCTGAGTATACTGCTGGTCGGTTTGGCGCTAGTGGCCTGGTTTGCACTCGATCTGACTGGCGGCTGGGCAGCTACATGGGCAGCCTATCAAGATAAATTCGGGACTTCAGCCAGTCTGTTGCCGAGCCGCGAAGCCCTCGGCGCAGATTATTGGACGTGGTGGGACTATGCCTTGTTGCTCGTATTTGGGGGCATACCCTGGCAGGTCTATTTTCAGCGGGTTCTGGCTAGCAAAGACGAGCGTACGGCTATGCGACTGAGTCTGATCGCGGGTCTGGTTTGTGTGATTGCTGCCGTAGCACCCGCTCTGATCGGCATGGTGGCCAGCGTCGTAGATTGGTCGACTTTGGGCACGGAGGCTCCGGCCGAAGCAGCAGCGACTCTGCCCTGGGTGGTCAGATATGGCACTCCGGGTTTTTTGGCCGTGGTCGGTTTAGGAGCTGTAGCGGCGGCGGTTATGTCATCGGTCGACTCTTCGGTGCTCTCGGCTAGTAGCATGGGCATCTGGAATGTTTACCGGCCGCTGGTCAGACCCAATATGAGCAGTTCCGAATTGAGCCGACTCATTCAGCGGTGCATCTGGATTGTGGGTGTAGCGGCCACCCTCATCGCCTTTCAAGTGCAGAGCGTATACGAGTTGTGGTTCCTCTGTTCTGACTTTGTGTATTGCCTACTGTTTCCCGCTTTAGTTATGGCTTTATTCGACTCGAAGGCCAATGCCAAGGGAGCGCTCATCGGCTTTTTGCTGGCAGCGATTTTGCGCTTTGGCGGCGGCGATGCTACGCTTGGCATTCCTGCCTTTTTGGATTATCCAGCCGGATTCCCCTTTCGAACCCTCGCCATGCTGAGTGGTTTAGTGGGTATTGCACTGGGTAGCCGACTGCTGCCAGCTAGAAAACCTGAGGTGGATGCCCAAGATTATTAAGCCCGAAGATTACCTCCGCTGCGCGGGAGATCGCGTGCTGCTCGATGTGCGTTCGCCCGGCGAGTATGAGCAAGGGCATTTGTTTCAAGCCCAATCTCTTCCCCTCTTCGACGATGTAGAGCGAGCAGAGGTCGGCACCCTGTATAAGCAAGACAGCCCGGATGCCGCCCTCCTCAGAGGGCTCGAAATTGCCGGAAGCAAAATGCGCCATTACGTAGAGCGCGCCCGGCAAATAACCCAAGGAAAACCGGTAACCGTTCATTGCTGGCGCGGCGGTCAGCGCAGTCAGAGCATGGGCTGGCTATTGGAGCGCGCCGGGATGGATGTACAGATATTGGAGGGTGGTTACAAGAACTTCCGCAGGTGGCAGCGTCGCTACTTAGCCGAGTCTACCCATACCTTTATCATTATTGGCGGACCTACCGGTGCCGGTAAAACCCGTTTGCTGGAGGCGCTGGCCGAGCAAGGCGAATCCGTCATAGATCTCGAAGGTCTGGCTCGACACCGAGGCTCTTCTTTTGGTGCCATCGGCCAGCCAGAAGCACAGCCTACTACCGAACAATTCGAAAACGAACTCTTCGCTCGACTCTATGCCATACCCCCCGATCAAGGCGTATATCTCGAAGACGAAAGCCGAATGATCGGTACGGCCTGCATACCCGACGCCATTTTCGATCGCATGCAGTCGGCACCACTTATTGCGCTAGAGGTATCTACCGATCGTCGGTTGCAGCAGCTAGTCGAAGAGTACGGCCAGTTTCCCCAAGACCAGCTGGCAGATGCTTTCACGCGCATCACGAAGCGGCTCGGCGGCCAGCATGTTAAGTCCGCTTTGGAATCTCTACAGGCAGGAGATCTATCGAAGGCGGCCGAAATTGCACTGGTCTACTACGATAAGGCTTACGCCAGGTCTTCGCGCAAACCCGATCAGATATTGTCCGTAGCTGACCGGGAAGAGTGGGGGAGTGTGGCGGAGCGATTGAAACAGATGGTGGCTCAATTCTAGTACCCCGGATTCTGTACCAATGCCCCTTGGCTCAGATCGATCTCTCCCTGAGGGATGGGGAACAGCTCGTGCTTGCCTGCGACGAAGTTCGGGCTGATGGCGCTCATCACTTCTGCTGCTCGCCCCTGCCTGACCAGATCAAACCACCGCTGCTGCTCCATGACCAATTCGACCCTGCGCTCGCGCCAGATGGCCTCGCGGAGTGCCGACTGGTTGGTTGTGGTGACATCTGGGAGCACATTGCTGCTTCCGCGGGCTCTTTCCCGTACGCGATTGAGATGCATAAGAGCGGTTCCTGGGTCGTTGGTCTCATTGGCGGCTTCGGCTGCTATAAGGAGTATGTCGGCATATCTCAGTACGCGTATGTTGCCGGGGCCATTCCCATTGCCACCGGGGTGGTCGGGTACCCAGGCTTTCTGGTTGAAGCGCTCGCCGACGATATTCGGGTTGTCTTGAACGATATCAGAACCGTCGGGCAATACCTCTCCAACATAGAGTATGGTGGCTTCTCTTCGGGGATCACCCGACTCGTAGGCGGCAATCAGGTCGTCGCTGGGCCGATTGAAACCCCAGCCTAGGTTGGGTTGGCCCCTGACGCCTTGCACTTCATTATATTGAGACCCACCACCACCGGTTTCAAAGGCTGCAGTTTGCACCTCGAACACGCTTTCTTCCGAGTTCTCATTTTGCTCGCGGAACAAGTTGGCGTAATTGGGAAAGAGATCGTATTCCATGCTGGTGATTACCTCGTTGGCCGCATCCAGCGCTTGGCCAAACTCGCCTCTGGTCAGATATACCTTAGCCAGAATTCCGTTGGCTGCACCCCTGGTCGCTCTTCCCAGATCGATAGCTGCATATTCTGAAGCTTCGGGCAGTACAGCAGCTGCGTCCATAAGGTCTGAGATAATCAGCTGATAGACCTCTTCGGCAGGTGATCTGGCAATAGAAAACTCGCTGGGAAAGGGTTCGGTAATCAGTGGAATATCGCCAAACCATCGAACCAGACTGAAATAGAAATAGGCGCGCAGAAATTTGGATTCCGCAATGAGACGATCGCGTAATTGCTCTTCCAACTCAGGTACTTCTGGAAGATTCTCGATGGCGAGGTTGGCTCGGAAAATACCATCGTAATAGCCAGACCATACGCTGGCTGGCGCGACATTCGTAGCTGTGTGGGTGAATTCGTCAATAGTTCCCAAAATAGAGAAAGCATCGCCTGGTGTGCTTCCTTTGTCGGCATCATCACTCACGATGTCGGTCATGCCAATAAAACTGAAGACGTGCACCTGCCATTCGCGCAACTGGTTGTAAATCGCATTGACAGACTGTACGGCCTGCTCTTCGGTTTGAAAGAAATTGTCTAAGGTAAACTCACCCTGAGGGGTTCTGTCGAGTACATCGGTACAAGATTGTGTGAGACCCAATGCGAGTAAGGCGAATAGTATGCTCTTGACTTTCATGGCTTGGTATTTTTGATGCGTTTACTAATGATTAAAATTTGAGATCTACGCCTACATTGACGGTTCGGGCAATGGGGTAGATCGTACCTCTATCTATGCCGTTGTTGAAGACGGACCCATTGAATATTTCGGGATTATAGCCGCTGTATTCCTGGTCTGTCCATAGATTGGTACCGTTTACATAGAACCTGACCTCGCGCAAGCGAAGGCGTTCTGTCAATCGGCCGGGAAGGGTGTAGCCAATTTGAATGTTGCGCAATCTAATGTACGAACCATCTTCTACGAATCTCGAAGACAGGGTCTCGAAGTTCTGTCCGGCAAGCGTCATTCTGGGTACTGTGTTGCTAGTGCCCTCTCCTGTCCAGCGGTCCAAGAAATCGGTCTCGTAGTTGTAGGCACCGAAACGGGCCATTTTCTTGGCATTGATGACTTCGTTCCCGAATTGGCCTACAAAATCGAAACTGAAATCAAAGCCACCATAGGCGAAGTAAGCGTTGATACCAACAATTAAGTCCGGGATGGCCGATCCGAGTACAACCCGATCGCCATCGGCGGTAATTATGCCATCACCATTTTGATCGCGGAACCGCAAATCACCTGGTTGCTGTACACCTAGCTGGGCGAAGCGCTCCAGTTCATCTTCGTTTTGGAAGACGCCGTCGAGTTCGTAGCCAAAGAAGGCTCCGATGGGAAAGCCTGCCCGGGAGTTGGTGCCCAGCTGTCCGCCGACACCAAGACCACCGGCAAATAGATCGCTGTCGAGATCGTCAACCTTCAGCACTTCGTTGTCGATGAAGCTGGCGTTGCCACCTATGCTGTAGGTGAACCCACTTCTGCTGGTCTGTCTCCACTCGATTTTCAGATCAATACCTTCATTGAGCACTTCCGAGATGTTGCGGGTGGGTGCACTGGCTCCGAGATAATCGGGTATAGCCGCTGCAAATAGTACGCCATCGGTTACCCTTCGATAGGCATCGGCCTCTAATAGCAACTTATTGTCGAAAAATCCCAACTCAATACCTAGGTCGAACTGGGTCGTTTCTTCCCATCGAATGCCTGGATTGGCCAGACTTGTTAGCGTAGATCCTTGCAAAAGATCTTCATTGGGCCCGAATACGGCACCGAGTCCGCTGGTGACCAAAGCGGTATAGGTGTAATCTCCGATCCGATCATTGCCCGTCTGGCCCCAGCTACCTCTGAGCTTGAACCGACTGACCATACCATCGGGGTTCCAGAAACCTTCATTGCTGATATTCCAGCCCAAACCAACAGAGGGAAAGAAGCCGTATCGGTTGTTTTCACCGAATCGGGAAGAGCCATCGATTCTTCCGGAAAGAGTCAGCAAGAATCGATTGTCGAAGGTGTAGTTCACGCGGCCCAGGTAGGAGACCAGCCCCCAGTCGCCGCCAGATACACCGCCAGAGGCCAAACTCGTCAGTGGTTCGCCTGCATTGAGGTAAAAGAAACTAGGGTCCTCACC
>JBCDFE010000002.1:0-47047 GCA_039178745.1 Bacteroidota bacterium
CCCAACTTTTCCTCAACCTTTTCCTAGCTTTGCAAATAGGCAAAAGGTACTAATCGATTTAGCGCCAAATGCGTTATTAGTGTATTGGTGAATAGACAAGCATGATCAAGCTACCCGTAGTAAGTGCAGAAACAAAGACTCGTACGCGCAAGCCAGACTGGCTACGCGTAAAGCTCCCGATTGGCCCCGAGTATAAAAAAGTGCGCCGTCTCGTAGACGAGTATAACTTGCACACCATTTGCCAAAGCGGCAATTGCCCGAATATGGGTGAGTGCTGGGGTGCCGGCACAGCTACTTTCATGATCTTGGGCAACGTATGCACCAGATCTTGTAGCTTTTGTGCCGTAAAAACCGGCCGCCCCGTCGAATACGACACCGATGAACCGCGCCGGGTAGCAGAGGCTATAGACCTCATGGGGGTAAAGCATGCCGTGCTGACTTCCGTCAACAGAGATGAGCTGAAAGATAAAGGTGCTGAAATTTGGTTCCAAACCGTCAGAGCGATCAAGGAACGCACCCCTCAAGTAACCATCGAAACGCTCATACCCGATGTTCGCGCCAAATGGTCAGCATTAGAGAGAATGATCGAAGGCGGCCAAGAAGTCGTTTCTCATAATATGGAAACTGTAGAGCGGCTATATAAAAAGGTGCGGCCCCAAGGCAAATACTCCAGAAGCCTGGAGGAACTGCGCCGCATCAAAGATTATGGGCATCGCACCAAAACGGGCATCATGCTCGGCCTGGGTGAGCACGAAGAGGACGTTTTCAAAATCATGGACGACCTGCTCGAACAAGGTGTAGATGTACTCACGCTAGGCCAATATCTGCAACCGACCAAGATGCACCTCGAAGTAGCCGAGTTTATACATCCCGACAAGTTTGCGATGTATAAAGAGGTTGGCGAGGCCAAGGGCTTTGACTTTGTTGAGAGCGGACCATTGGTCCGGTCTAGTTATCATGCAGAGCGACACATCAAAGGTGCCTCTACAGCCCATATTCCGCTGTCGGAAATGGTACAAGCTGCGCAATAGCACCGCCCATAAGCCCCAGGGTAATCATAAAGTAAACCGTGTGGATAGCCCAGTATTTGAAACTGCGCTGCTCAAATATGGCATTTAGACCAACGGCTCCTCCTGCCAGTAGAAGACCGGTTAAAATCCCGTGGAACATACCGTGCCCAAAATTGCGAGAGGTTTCTCCATAATTGGCCATCAGATCGGCATAAACCAATCGCGATGCCCCGCCGGCGGTGTCAAAACCAGGATGCTCCATCAATACGCTCATGATGCCGATCTGATGAATGACCATCGGCAAAAGAGCGAAGGCGATAAATAGCGAAGCCAAGTAGGCCAGCCCCAACATCTTTGCCATATTATTCCCTTTGAATGACGCTGTCGTAAAACCGTTTTCCTTCATCCAGGCAGTTCCAACAACAGCAGGATGGTAATAGATTGCCCCGGTAAGCATGGGTATAAACGCTATTAAAAATAGTATCCACATAGTTCGATTGTGCTTGTTTTCGGACCGGAAATATAGTGTTGTGGAATCTTTTTCATCTACTGGCATGCAACTTTACCGAATCAAGCTTCGTCAATTCGACAAACACTTCTTTTACAGAGGTCTGATGTTTCCGCCCCGCCACCGAATTGAAAACACCCCACATTATGAAATTTTTAAGCCTTCTATTGGCCTTTATATGGCCTGCTTGCTATGTATACACTCAATCTGGCCGAGAGCTATCTGCATACCGGATACAAGAAAACATAAAGGTCGACGGTTTGCTCGATGAAGCATCATGGCTCAGCGCAAGCCCTAGTGAAAACTTTACCACACTTAGGCCAAACCCCGATCTCCCATCAAGTGAAAACTCCAAAGTCTGGGTACTTTTTGACGATGAAGGCGTCTACATCGGAGCAGAGCTAGCAGACAGCCGACCAGATAGCATACTGAGAGAACTAACAGAGAGGGACAACCTCGGCAATACGGATTTTTTTGGCGTGGTCTTCGATCCTTATCAGTCGGGCATCAATGGTTTTACATTCATCACGACACCTGGAGACGTACAGTTCGACGCTTTTCAATCTGTGAATGGAGAAGACAGTGATTGGGATGCCGTCTGGGCTTCTAAAGCTCAGATAACCGATAAAGGCTGGACCGTCGAAATGTTTATCCCTTACTCAGCCGTGCGCTTTCCTGCATCGGCAGAGCAGGTATGGGGCATCAACTTTGTCAGGATGATCCGTCGCAAGAACGAGCAAAGCTTTTGGGATGATATTGATCCAAATATAGATGGGTTCCTCAATCAAGCGGGCTCACTAACCGGCCTGAAAGACATCAAATCTCCCTTTCGCCTTCAGCTCACGCCTTTTGTCACAGCAGTTGGTGTTAAACAATATGATCCAAGTGCAGAAAACCCCAGTCAGCTCGCCAATAGCTTCGGGGGTGGTATGGATCTGAAGTTGGGGTTGAATGATGCATTTACACTCGATATGACGCTGATTCCCGATTTCAGCGAAGCCCGATCAGACAACAACCAACTAAATCTGGGTCCTTTCGAGCAGTTTTTCAGCGAGCAGCGCGCATTCTTCACAGAGGGCACCGAGCTATTTAATAAAGGTGGCTTGTTCTACAGTCGCCGGGTCGGTGGCCGACTTTACAACGCTAGCGCTGCTCATGATCTCGAAGAAGGCGAAGAAATTATAGAAATGCCCAACCGAGCACAACTCGTCAATGCAACTAAAGTATCTGGCCGAACAGCAGGAGGAACCGGACTGGGTTTCTTCAATGGCGTAGAACGCCGAAGTTACGCCACCATCGAAGACGCGAACGGCGATCGCAGAGAAGTGTTGGTTCATCCGCGCACAAACTACAACGTGATGGTGGTAGACCAGAACCTACCCAACAACTCTTCCATTACCTTGGTAAATACCAATGTATGGCGCGAAGGAGGAGCTACAGATGCCAATGTCACGGGCCTGCTCTTCGACCTACACAATTCCTCCAATGAATATGCCATAGCCGGAAATGGTACCTTAAGTCAGCGATTTGTCGAAGGTGGTAGCAAAGAAACGGGTCATGCCCTTCAGCTCAGAATGGGTAAGATCAGTGGCAAGTGGCAATATTCGGTATGGTACCACGAAGAGAGTGATACATACAATCCCAACGACCTAGGCATTTTATTCAACAATAATGAGCGCAGCTACAATGCGAGAGTTCGCTACAATCGCTTCGAACCTTTCTTGAATGGTTTCTTCCTTAATGGTGGAGCAGGCATGTACCTCGGCCACTACCGACTGTACCAACCCAATGAATTTACCGGCAACAATGTAGAACTCTGGGTATACGGCCAAACCAAGCACTTCTGGAACTTCAATTTCTGGACAGACCACTATCCAGGCTGGCAATACGACTTTTTCGAGCCGAGAGTAGAAGGCCGTGTTTTCAGAAACAGCGGTATGGGCAACCTAGGCGGCTGGATGGGCACCGATAGCCGAAAAAAGCTACGCCTGAACGGCAATTTCAATATCAATCATTTCTGGCAGGATGACCTACAGCGAAGTTTTCGTTTCAATATAGGTGCCAGATACAGGGCCAGCGACCGACTGAGCATCAATGCTTTCTTCTTTCAGGGAGACTGGAAAGGGAATATTGGATACGTCAATCAAGAAACGGTGCTGGTAGAGCAGCCAGAACAAGAGCCGATAGAACATACAAACGTATTTATGGGCCGGCGAAACCGCCTGATCAATGAAGTAGGCATCGAAGCCAAATACAGCTTCACAGCTAACATGACCCTCAATTTTCGTGCCCGCCACTATTGGGATCGCGTCAGGTACAACAGCTTTCACCTACTCAACGAAAATGGCAGCCTGGGCGACACAGACTACGAGAGCAACCACAATGTAGACTTCGATGCTTTCAATATAGACCTCATCTATCGATGGCGTTTCGCTCCGGGCTCCGACATCTTTATGGTATACAAAACGGGGATCACCGCCTTCTCCGATCAAACCAGCAGGAGCTATACCGACAGCTTTGCAGACTTGTGGCGAGATGCACCATCCACTCAATCATTGAGCCTGAAAGTGGTGTACTGGCTAGACTACGCAAGTATCGTCAAGTAGAACCCGTTCATTTTTTGTACTTCCGCAGGTCGAGCGCATTCCCCGAATGCGCGAGATCCTCGTACGACTGCCAGTGGCAGAAGTAACGGGATGAGCATGCATTCCTCAAAGTTCCGACCTGCGAAAGTCTAAGAAAAAGCCTCGGCCAACCGCTTGCCCAAGCCTGCAAATTCTTCTACGGAAATTTGCTCTGGCCGCCTGGTGAATATTTCCTCTTGCTGAAGTATTTCTCCCGGAAAGACGCTTTTTAAACTGTTGCGCAGCATTTTCCTTCGCTGATTGAAGGCCGCCTTGACCACTCGCCGGAAAGCCTTGAAATGTGCATTGGCGACCAGTGGCGTCTCTCTGCGCACCAAGCGTATGACTGCCGACTGTACTTTGGGTGGCGGATTAAAATTGCCGGGGGCGACTTTAAAGCACATGCCTGGCTCGTAGAAAGCCTGGGCCATCACGCCTATGGTTCCGTAGGTTTTACTTCCTGGACCTGCCAGCACCCTCTCGGCTACCTCTTTTTGAAACATGCCGACCATTTCCGGTACCATAGCCCGCCATTCTATAGTTCGCATCAGGATCTGGGAACTAATGTTGTAGGGGTAATTCCCGATTAAGCCGAATGAG
This sequence comes from Bacteroidota bacterium, assembly GCA_039178745.1. Taxonomy (GTDB): domain Bacteria; phylum Bacteroidota; class Bacteroidia; order Chitinophagales; family Saprospiraceae; genus Neolewinella. The sequence continues at coordinate 4,743 of JBCDFE010000002.1, forward strand.
CCCTCTATATGCTTCTGCACCCACAATTTCATAAAGTCTTGAGCAATAATGCGATCGGTTAGCTCCGGATAGTGCTCTTGCAGATAAGATACCATGTCATTATCAGCTTCTACTACTTTGAGGCTGAAGTCCTGATCTCGCTTAAGCAAGTATTTGGTGAGCATGCCCTGACCTGGTCCTACCTCTAGTACCTGGTCGTATTGATCGGTAAGCTGAAGGGCATCTGCAATCCGTTGGGCATAATTTTCATTGGTCAAAAAGTGCTGACCATAAGACTTTTTAGCTCGCATTCAGCAAAAGTACATGATCGAAAGTGATTATCTCATGGTGGCATGATATGGCCTTGTAGTCTACCGCTTCCCTCTTCGGAGAATTTGTAGAATATATCACACTATTCTCGTACCTTTGCGCCGCCTTAGCCGAACCCTTCGAGCTCAGGTGGGTAAAAGTCGTACCCGAAACGGCTCATCTTCTAATTAAACCCAGCATATCCGTATGCTACCTGAAGAAGAAAAAAATCCGGTTGAGGAGACAGCACCCGATGCTACTGAAACCCCGGATGCCACCCCAGAGGCCGATGCCTCCACTGCCGAAGAGGCAACCCCCGAAACAAAAACTGTAACTGAAGTCGCTGAAGAGGCCGTCGCCGAAGCAGAAGACACCGTAGAAGAGGCTGCCCCCGCAGTAGCCGAAGCGGAAGAAGTCCTCTCAGAAGCAACTGAAGAAGCGAAGGAAGCAGCCCAAGAGCTTGTCGAAGAAGGCGAGACAGCAGCCGTAACTGAAGCCGCCTCTACTGAAGAAGCACAAGTAGAAGAAACAGCCCCTGCAGAAGAGGCTCCTACAGCTGAAGCAACCGAAGAAGAAGCGCCAAAAGAAGAGAAAAAAGCAGTGGTCATCAATCAGGCAGAAATTGCCAAAGTTGACGAAGATGCCGATCAAAAAGAAGAGGACGTCCAGATCGTAGAGGACGACCAGAGCGGTGCTACTGGCTCTGCCCACGATGATTTCGACTGGGATAAGGCCGACAGAACCCGAGTTAAGTATAGCCAGGAGGAAAAAACCTCTATGCTAAAGGACTATGAGGCTATGATCACCCCGATTTCAGAGTCGGAGATTATCAGTGCCAAAGTTTCTAACATCATTGATGGAGACGTTGTCCTCGACCTCAACTACAAATCTGACGGTATTCTGTCTCTATCGGAATTCCGCGACACACCAGATCTGGCCCCTGGCGATATGGTAGAGGTCTACGTAGAACAAAAAGAGGACGACCGCGGCCAGCTGGTGCTGAGCCGCCGCAAAGCTAAATTGCTCAGGGCATGGGACCGCATTCGCGACTCTTATGCAAATGGAACAGTGATTACCGGCCGGGTAATCAGTAAGACAAAGGGTGGACTGATCGCTGACTGTGGCGGTCTGGAAACTTTCCTTCCCGGTTCACAAATCGATATAAAGCCCATCGTTGACTACGACCAGTACGTCGGCAAGACCATGGAGTTCAAGGTGGTTAAGATCAACGAAACCATCAAAAACGCTGTCGTCTCACATAAGGCGCTTATCGAAAGCGACCTCGCAGAGCAACGTGAGGCCATCATAGCCAGCCTGGAGCGAGGACAAGTACTGGAGGGCATCGTGAAGAATATCACAGATTTCGGTGCTTTCCTAGATCTGGGTGGTGTAGATGGACTACTGTACATTACCGATATCAGCTGGGGACGAATCAATCATCCTGAAGAGGTACTCGAAATCAACCAAAAGGTCAATGTTGTCGTACTTGACTTCGACGAGAACAAGAAGCGTATCAGCCTTGGCCTCAAGCAGCTACAACCACACCCATGGGAGGTTCTCGCTGCCGAAATTGAAGCGGGAAGCACCGTTAAAGGTAAAATCGTTAATATCGAAGACTACGGTGCCTTCTTGGAAATACAGCCAGGTGTAGAAGGCCTGATTCACGTGAGCGAGGTAAGCTGGTCCAATCAGCAAATCAACGCCCGCGAGTATTTCAAAGTTGGTGAAGAGCACGAAGCCAAAGTGGTTACTATAGATCGCGAGGACCGGAAAATGTCGCTCTCTATCAAGCAGCTTCAGCCAGATCCTTGGTCAGCAGCTGTGCATACATACACAGAGACATCTAGACATAAGGGCAAAGTCAAAAACCTGACACCTTATGGTGTATTCCTGGAAATGGAAGATGGCATAGGTGGTATGATCCACATCAGTGACCTTTCATGGACCAAGCGGTACAGCCACCCGAGCGAGTTTACGAAGGTAGGTGAAACGCTGGATGTAATGGTCCTCGAAGTGGATCAAGAGAACCGAAAAATGTCTTTGGGCCACAAGCAGCTGGAAGAGAACCCATGGGATACCTTCGAAAACGTATTCCCTGTAGGTTCTTACCACGAAGCCACGGTACTCCGCAAAGATGATCGCGGTATGATCGTACAGATGCCTTACGGGCTCGAAGCATACGCGCCCACCAAGCTCATGCGAAAGGAGGATGGCACCATGGCCGAAGTGGACGAATCTTTGACTGTGAAGGTGATCGAATTCGACCATGAAGAAAAGCGTATCATGGTCAGCCACAGCAGGTATGTGAATGATGTGCGCCGCGAAGCCAAGGAAGAAGTTACTAGAACCCGGAAGGCCGAACGCAAGCAAACCGAAAGGGCAATCAAAAAAACCCAGTCTTCAGTCAAGCAATCGACCCTGGGCGATCTGTCCGCTTTCGAGCAACTCAGAGAACAACTCGCTAAAGGCGATAACGACAGCGAGGAGTAAGACTAAATTATTTCTCCATTTTTGAACGGCGCTTCAAGATCGATACAGATTTTGAAGCGCCTTTTTATATTTGGGTATGAAATACCACCTACTTTTAATACTCACCCTCTTTTCATGTCTTGAGAAAAGCGTATGCGCACAAGCCCCAAAAAGCCAACCCTATAGCGTACAGGAGCTGAGGGAAGCTTACTACTTCCACCCTTTTGATGATATAGACGTTACTCCTCTCGACAGAGAACGCCTGGAAGCAGGAATCCAAGGTCGATACGAAGTGGCACTCTGGAGCTATCTGAGTCTAGCAAAGTCCTTCAGAGGAAACCGTTCACAGTATCTAGTAGCTGCCTACGATCTTGGATCAGCACTCGAAGTAGACAACACCTTTCTCTCTTATATATGCTATGAGGTAGCTAGATCCTACGCCGAAAAGTATATGTTCACTTTCGCAAGCGTTTATGCGGGGAAAGGACTTGAACTTGTAAGCAGAGGATCTTATGAATGGCTACTGAACTGGACGTATTTTGCTGTACATCTTTCCGAAGACGCCTTTATGGCTCCGCTAATAGATCGGTTCAGCAACAACACCAGCAATGAGCCTGTAGAAGAAGCCCTTACACTCCTTTACTTGAACAGAGCGAGGATTGTACAATCGACATTTTGCCGTGAAGTAATGATCGATCTACGCGAAGAGGCCTACAATGCAAAACCCTATTTTAAATTTATTTTTTGGTCCCTCTGCCTATACTGGGAGTATCGACTAGCTGATGTTGTAAGCCTCCCAGATTTCAGTATTTTTGAAGAATTACATTCTTCTATAGAGCACCTTTTTGATAAGCTGTCTCCAGAAGACCAGTACGAGTATAAATATGCCCTTAGAAGCTATCATCGCCTTAAGAGTGAATATATAGAGGCCAACCAGAAGATGAGAGAAGGACTTACGATTGCTGAAACCTATCTAGAAACCCTGGAGAACCCTCAATTTTACGATTCTTTGACTTTTAATTTCAGACGTGAATATTACGCCAATTCCTTGCTTTTTCTCACCCGCGAAGGTAAAGGGATAGAGCCGGTTATAGAAGCCTTTAATATTTATAGAGAAACTTATTTGGATAAACTTGCCTTGATTTCTGAGAATATCAATCTCTTTGACTTCATTAGACAAAATCATAGAATCATAGGGCATGACAATATTCTTCTCATTGGTGGATATCTCTATCAGCAGACCGGAGACATTTCTTATTTATCCAATAGTATTAACCATACAGATATAGCCCGATCTGCTACAGTGTATTTACACGCATCAAAATACAGAAATTCGAATCGGTCTTTCCAATCTCAGAATATAGAAACGCAATGGATAAACGAAATTCGGGCCCTCTCCCAAGAAGACTCCAATTTTGATGAGCTGATCTTACTATCCAGAGCGTATGAAGAATTCCTAAACAAAGAGCCATCCAATAGCTTTGCCAGCCTAGATTTAGATGCAGATGTGTCTCTTTTTGATGTTCAACAGGAAATGAATGACTCCACTGGCATGATATATTTATCATACAATAAACTATTTGTCAAATCTATCATAGTCCTTCAAGATACGATCCTCTACCATACGAAGGAAGAAACCTTGGACAATCTCACAGAAAGCATCGAAAATCTGATAAATCTATCTGCCAGAACAGATCTAACAGAAAGTGAGCTTAGAGAACTTACTGATCTATCCAGAAATATCTATGAAAATTTAGTGGGCGACTTTGCGGATATACTACCACCAAACCTGGAAATAATTACTGGAGGATTATTAGATGGCATCCCCTTTAGTATTCTGCGTACGGATAGTACAGGGAATACGCCTGCATATTTTGGTGACAAACACAAAATCAATTACTCATATTCGCTAAGAACCCGACACAGTTTACGCAATCGAGAGAATAAGCCAGTCAGGCAACAAATGCTCGCTATGGCCCCTTCTTTTAATAGCCCTGTCTTATTGAGTAGCCGGAGTGGAGACGGAACCAGACAGGCCGGGGCATTGGCTAATAATAGGGATGAGGTGGAATTTTTGGAATCTCAATTTCCGGGAGTTTTCGTCTATGATGCATCGGCTACCCTATCTGAATTTACTCGTCAGGCTGAAAACTACAGTGTCATTCACCTGGCAACTCATGCAGAGGCCAATGCTGCCAATGGAAATAGGAGCAGAATATATTTCACAGATGAGGAGATAGACAATATGTTGTATGCCTTTCAACTACCCAACTTTGAGCTCAATGCTGATTTAGTGACACTTAGTGCATGTGAAACCGGCACTGGCGGTCGAAGGGATAGGAAGGGGTTAATAGGTCTAAGCCAGGCCTTCCTAGCGGCAGGCGCTAAGTCCGTTCTAAGTACCCGATGGGCAGTAGATGACCGTGCCACAGCTGAAATCATGGCCGACTTTTACGCACAAATACAAGCCGGCAAACCCAAAGACGAGGCATTGTTTTATGCACAGCGCGCCTATCGGCAGCGCCATGAAGGAACCCAAAAAGCAAGTCCTTACTACTGGGCGGCCTTCAATCTGATTGGAGACCCATCTCCTATAAGCTTCAAAAAGGACTGGCACTACGACTGGTGGAAATGGGCTATTGCCGGGTTTTTGGTTCTATTGGCCCTAGGCAGTCTGAGGCGAAAGATGACCAGCTGAACCAAGATTATGTCAATAATTAAAGATCAACTTCTCTGTCGGATAACTAAACAAATACTGGCTTTTCACTATGCGCGCCACTTCATCAGAAACTTTAGCTTCCCAACCGTCATGACCTGCGCGAATGTCGGCTAGTACGTCTTTCGAATAAATATGCAGCAGTTGGTGATTTGCATTTTTTATATCTACGATTTGCCCCGAATCCAGTAGGTGCCGATATAAAAATTTTACTTCTTCGAGTACGGGGAGCTTACTTCCTGTAATTAGCTCTGGGCTTCCTTCCTGCTGTGCGGGGTAGACATACATTTTGACATGGCGAGTAAATATTTCACCAAATGCAGCCAGTATTCGCCCATCTTTGTTGTGTGCATATTTTTCGGTGATAATCTGTAGCAACTCCTGCACACCTACTGCAATTCCGATTTTAGACGCCTTATACTGGGCAAAATATTCGATAAGCTGGTTGTACTCGCCGTAATTGCTCAACAAAACAGTGTGCCCCAGCGCATTCAATAATCTGGCCCTGTCGAGGAAGTCTCGCTCGTCTATTTCAGCCCCCTTCTGTAGATTGCTTAGTGTCAACTCGGTTAGTAAAGCATATTTACTCGGATCGGCATCGGACTCTGCACGAAACTGAGCATAGCTCGTTTTCAGCATATCTTCGTTGACCAATGTAGTCGGTCTGTAGCTACCCCGCACGACCATAATAGCCTTGCGATAGAGCATTTCACTGGCGTGAACCGAACGGCCGTTGGCATTAAAGAGGGTGACATCGGTCAGTCCATTTTTGACGAGGTACAAACTCAGCAACCTATTGTCCACTTTAAAGTCTCGACCATTTAGAATACAGGTATCCACGGCTATTCGCCCCTTGAGCCCGTCGAGCAATGATTGGACCAAAACCTCTGGCTGATCTTGATAGTAATAAGCGGCATAAACCATATTGACCCCTAGCACACCTATAGCCTGCTGCTGCAATTGGTTGTCATTATCGAGCATGCGTACGTGCAAGACCAGATCATTGGGCTCTGACTCTGGCTCCAGCTGAAAGCGGAGTCCAAGCCAACCGTTTCCTTTGATGGTTCGGGCATAGTTTATCGCCGCAATTGTATCGGCAAAAACGAAAAAAGTAGCTTCGGGCCGATCGTGAGATAGGCGATCGATCATCAGTTTGTATTCGTGATCGAGCATAGTATATACCCTCGACTCGCATACGTACCTGCCGCTGGGTTCAGAACCGTAAATCTGATCGGAGTAGACCTTATCATAAGCAGACATCGTCTTGGCTATGGTCCCTGCCGCAGCACCAACCTGAAAAAAGTGCCTGGCTACCTCCTGGCCAGCACCTATTTCTGCAAAAGTGCCGTAGATACGAGGATTGAGGTTAATCTCCAGGGCCTTCTGCTCCGTCTCCAGTAAGTGGCGATCTGACATAGCATTAAATGTACGGGTGTTTTTTGTTTTTGCTCCCCTGGAGAGCTCCTAAAATTGTTGCGGGCTTTAATTTGGACTTCCGCAGGTCGAAGCATTCCAGAGAACGCTTCGACCTGCGGAAGTCTAAATAAAGATGTCTTAAGCTTTAGCTTTCATAAACTCGTACAACTTATTGACCATTCCTTTACAACCTGCGAAAAACGGGCTTCGCTGATGAATGTCGGTTGGCTTGATATCCAGTACACGTTGTTGGCCATCGGTAGCCATGCCACCTGCCTGCTCGATCAAAAATGCCATGGGATTAACCTCGTATAGCAGGCGTAGTTTCCCATCTGGGTAGCCCGAAAAACTAGGGTACAAAAAGATTCCCCCTTTGATCAGATTGCGATGTATGTCTGCAGCCAGGGCTCCGATATATCTCGATTTGTAAGGCCGGTCATCTTCTTCTTTTTGACAGTACTTGATATAGTCCTTGACCCCTTGTGGGAAATGCACATAATTGCCTTCATTGACAGAGTAGATATTGCCGTCTGTAGACTGAGTCATATTGGGATGGGAGAGATAATAAGTTCCCAGTGCAGGGTTGAGGGTAAATCCATGTACGCCCCGGCCGGTGGAGAAAACCATGATGGTGCTGGTACCGTACAGAATGTATCCGGCCGCTACTTGTAGGTTGCCTGGCTGCAAAAAATCTTCTAGCGTGACTGGCGTTCCGATGGGCGAAATACGGCGATAGATGGAGAAAATCGTAGCTACTGGCGCGTTGACATCTATGTTTGAGCTGCCGTCTAGTGGATCGATCAGCACCACGTATTTATTTCTATGCCGATTTTCTGGTCCGGCTACCGTTATAAAATCTTCACTTTCCTCGCTGACTAGCCCACAAACAATTTGCCGATTGACCAAAGTGTTTACAAACGTATCATGGGCATATACATCGAGTTTTTGCTGGTCTTCACCCTGCACATTGGTCGAACCGACCGAGCCGGTAATATCTACCAGGCCTGCTTTATTGACCTCGTGATTAACCATTTTTGCAGCCAGTCGAATGGAATTGAGCAGGCGAGCTAGCTCATCGGTATCGAAGGGAAAATCATTCTGGTTGCGAATTATAAATTCCCCTAACGTAAAAGGCGTATCTGGCATAATTGGATGAGCTTGAAGTTGGTCGGTAAAATACACATAAAGCTCATCAAGCGAGTGGTCTCAAAACATCTTCTTCGTTTTAGACCACTTCACTACATTTTAAGTCAGGGGTTACCATCTTTTACCAAATTTGCGATGTTGTAAATTGACAGACAAGCAATTTTGCATTTTTTGAGACTAGATAAACAAGGCAACTATGGCATTCGACCTGAACCTGATCAGGGAAGTATACAGCGCACTACCCGGTAAGCTTGAAGAGATTAGAAAAAATCTGGCTCGACCACTGACGCTGACTGAAAAGATCCTCTATTCCCATTTGCATCCAGAAAGTTCACTGCGCGAATACGCAAGAGGAGAAGAATACGTCTTTTTTGCACCAGATAGGGTTGCCATGCAAGATGCAACCGCACAAATGGCCCTCTTGCAGTTTATGATGGCTGGTCGAGATAAAGTAGCCGTGCCGTCTACCGTACACTGTGATCACCTGATTTTGGCTGAGAACGGTGCCGATTCCGACCTTAAGCGCGCCAATGATGTCAATGCCGAGGTTTATGACTTTTTAGCCTCTGCCTCCAATAAATATGGCATCGGCTTCTGGAAGCCCGGTGCGGGCATCATTCACCAGATCGTTTTAGAAAACTATGCCTTCCCTGGAGGTATGATGATTGGTACCGATTCACACACCCCAAATGCTGGCGGACTTGGCATGGTGGCCATAGGCGTTGGTGGGGCCGATGCTGTAGATGTAATGGCCGGTATGCCGTGGGAACTCAAGCAGCCCAAACTAATCGGAGTCAAGCTGACAGGAAGACTCAGCGGTTGGACCAGCTCTAAAGACGTCATTTTAAAGGTGGCCGGCATTCTGACGGTCAAAGGAGGTACCGGGGCCATTGTAGAATACTTTGGTGATGGAGCCAGAAACCTGAGCTGTACCGGTAAGGGAACTATTTGCAATATGGGCGCAGAGATCGGAGCGACAACCTCTACCTTCGGTTACGATGATAGCATGGGACGCTATTTGCGCGCAACCGGCCGAGCTGAAATTGCAGATATGGCCGATCAGATCGCCGAGCACCTGACCGGAGATGCAGAAGTCTACGCAGAACCCGAAAAATATTTTGACCAAGTCATTGAAATCGATCTGGACACCCTGGAGCCACACATAAACGGCCCCTACACGCCAGATCGCGCATTCCCCATTAGTGAGTTTGCTGCAGCAGTAGATGAACACGGCTTTCCCCCCGTATTGGAAGTTGGCCTTATCGGTAGTTGCACCAACTCCAGCTATGAAGATCTGGACCGAGCGGCTAACATAGCCAAAGATGCTGCCGACAAGAAGCTGATTGCAAAAAGCGAATTCACCATCACGCCGGGTTCGGAGCAGATCCGATATACCGTAGAAAGAGATGGCATACTGCAAGCTTTTGAGGATATAGGCGGTGTCGTTTTGGCCAATGCCTGCGGGCCATGTATCGGTCAATGGGCCCGGCATACCGACGACCCCGACAAGGCCAACTCCATCATTACCAGCTTCAATCGAAATTTTTCTAAGCGAAATGATGGCAACCCGCAAACGCGCAGTTTCGTAGCCAGCCCAGAGATCGTGACGGCAATGGCCATTTCGGGATCCATGAAATTCAACCCGGTGACCGACACCCTAATCAATGAAGAAGGCCAGGCCGTTAAACTGGAACCACCTCATGGGGATGAGTTGCCGCCCAAAGGCTTTGATGTCGAGGACCCAGGCTTTCAGGCTCCGGCCGAAGACGGTAGCGGTATCAGCGTTCAGGTAGATCCGACCAGCGACCGCCTACAGCTGCTTGACCCGTTTAAGATCATCACTCAGGAGCAACTCCAGCAAATGCGGATCTTGATAAAGACCAAAGGCAAATGCACCACAGATCATATTTCTATGGCCGGCCCTTGGCTCAAATTTCGGGGCCACCTGGAAAACATCTCCAATAACTGCCTGATCGGTGCCGTCAATTACTACAACGAAGAGACAAACAGCGTCCTAAACTACATCAGCAATGAGTATATGGCCGTGCCGGAATCAGGTAAACTCTATCGAGATAATGGCATAGGGACCATAGTCTTCGGCGAAGAAAATTACGGCGAGGGAAGTAGCCGCGAACACGCGGCCATGGAGCCTCGCTGGCTGGGTGTAAAAGCCGTCATCGTAAAAAGCTTTGCGCGTATACACGAGACCAATCTCAAAAAGCAAGGTATGCTGGCTCTAACCTTCGCAGATCCCGCCGACTATGACAAAATACGCCAGGATGATCACGTCAGCATTCTAGGCTTCGAAGACATGCAGCCCAAGAAAAACCTGACTATCCGCCTGGATCACGCTGATGGCTCTCACGACAACTTCGAAGTAAAGCATACCTACAATCACGCCCAGATTGGATGGGTGAGAGCGGGGAGCGCACTGAATAAGATTCGGGAAGAGTTGAGTGCCTCCTAGCATCGCCGTTTCCCCTTCTATTGCAAGAATACCTCCACTTTACTGCAAAGGTTTCGGACCTTCGCCCAGCGTGATCATTCTGGATTCGATTTGCCATTTATCATCGAAAACCGACCTGTAAACAACCTTGAACGTTGGTTGCCTATCGCCGGTAAATAGCTCAAATCCTTCGGCAAATCCACCGGGCTCTAGTGGCTCTACAGAAAAAAGCTTAATCTGTTCTCCGGCTCGTATAACTTGGCCTTTCATGAGTGGGTTATTCGTAGTCAATGCCAATTCTGCTTCTAAATCACTGGCCTTCTCTTCGCCGAAAGCCATTTCTAGTGCATTGATCCATAACCCGATATTCTCGCCCTCGAATAGAATGCTAAACTCATCTATGATGGCCGGGCCTACGCCCTCGTTTACAGCAACGAGGGCAAGGCTTTTATAGCCATTTACACCTACGCTCATTTGAGCAGTAATATTGAGGTAAGGCCAGAGCTGGGCCTTCTCCGCTTTAGTCGATAACGCTTGCTGCTCAGATAATAGCTTAGTCTGATAAATCGAGACGACTAGGGCACATAGCGAAATAATGGTCACGGCAATGGCAGTAATGGCCTGAAAACGTTCTGTACTCTTCATGGGCTTAAAGTCTGGGAATTAGCCACAATTTTCCATTGGATATCGACACAAGTCTAGAAATTTTCGTCCAAACCTAAACGCTATGTCAACTGTATCCTTATCACAAACTCTCTATGCTCGGACAAACTACCAAGCTCGCCCAACAACAGAAGCTGTCGCCCAGGCAGATTCAGCTCATGAATTTGGTGCAGCTATCCGTTACCGAGCTCGAGCAACGCCTGAAGGAAGAGCTGGAAGCCAACCCCGCGCTAGAAGAAGTTTCTCCTTCAGAAAGCGATAAGAGACTCCAAGACGAGGAGTTTTCGTCTAGTGAAGAGCGCAACTACGAGCTAGACGAATATCTCCAATCCTACATCGAAGATGATCCCTCCAGCTACAATCAATCCAGCGAGCGATCAGAGCCAGATGTGGCCCGGGCACTGGCCATAGAAGAGCGATCTTTTTTCGAGTACCTGGAGGAACAGCTGGCCAACCTAGATTTTCGCAATGAGGCCGAACGCACCCTGGCAGAACAGATCGTGGGCAGCATAGGCGAAGATGGATATTTGCGGCGGCGCGTCGATGCCATATCCGACGATCTGCTGTTGTATCACGATCTCGATATAAGCCGGCATCAAGTGCTGGATATGCTAGGACGTATCCAATCTTTTGATCCCCCTGGGGTAGGTGCCCGCGATTTGCGCGAATGCTTGCTTATACAACTCGAACAAAAGCTGGACAAAGACGAAGATATACCCAGTGCGCGCATAGCAGACCTGACCCTGGCCAAGCGAATTATCGAGCGCCAATTCGAGGCCTTCAGCAAGAAGCACTACGACAAGCTCATGCAAGCCCTGAATGCCGACGAGGACGAACTGCGCGATGCCATGGCCGAGATCCTGCGCCTCAACCCCAAGCCCGCCAGCGCCTACACGACGCCGTCCGGATCGGGAACCAGCCAGACGATCATTCCCGACTTTATCATCAACAAAAACGAAGATCAGCTAGAGTTGCGGCTCACCGCCAGAAATGCGCCTCAACTCAAACTCAACGACCAGTACCAGACCATGCTGGCTCAACTGAGAAAAGACAAAAAAGAGGCTGCTAGAGCGGCAAAATCCGAGCGCGAGGCCGCTAAGTTCATCCAGGAAAAGACCGACAATGCCCGCTGGTTCATCGACGCCCTGCAACAGCGTTTTCAGACCCTCTATAGTGTGATGCACCAGATCTTGCGCTACCAGGAACCTTTCTTCCTCAGTGGCGACGAAAAGCAACTTCGCCCCATGATCCTAAAGGACATAGCCGAACCGACGGGCCTCGACATCAGCACCGTCAGCCGGGTGGCTAATAGCAAATACGTCCAAACGCCTTACGGTACTTTTGCGCTTAAAAAATTCTTCAGCGAAGGCATGACCAAGTCAGACGGTGAAGAAATCAGCACCATCGAGATCAAAAAAGTTCTGGCTGAAATCGTTGCTGCCGAAGACAAGCGCAAACCTCTGAGCGATGGCAAGCTGCAAAAAGCCCTGGAAGAAAAGGGCTACCCCATCGCCCGCCGAACCGTGGCCAAGTACAGAGAACAACTCAATCTACCCGTAGCCAGGCTCCGTAAAGAACTCTAAGCTCAAGTGCCAATCCCAGATATTCTGAGCAAAACGGCCCCCTCCAAGCAGATTCCCATACGTAAACCTTCGCCGCACGGCAGCGCCATGTCTCCATTAATCCATTCCGAGTCCTCAAAGAGAACTTCACCTGATCCTACACAAATCGAGGCAATCGCTATTTCTTAACACCCCATTAACCGCTCTATGCACACACTTTGCGTCTCAAAAGCGTTTACTCTTTACAATTATCAAGAAATCATGACCAAACTACTGAACGCCCTATTCATTCTTTATTTTTTAGGGACTTCCGCAGGTGGATACCTCTCCGCCCAACCCGGTGGTGAAACCAACAACTACCTATCAGCCGCCGATTCGGATCCAGCTGCCCTTCGGCTCGTAGAATCACTCCGCGCTAAGTACGAGGGCTATTCCACTATAGAAGCCGATTTTCGCCTGGAGATCGACATTCCCGGCAGCGAAGTAGAAGTTCAAAGCGGCACCCTAGCCCGCCAAGGCGACAAATTCTATTTCCAGCTCGGCACTCAGGAAGGCATATCAGATGGCGAGGCCATTTACTTCATCCTTCACGGCAGCAAAGAAATTCAAATCAGTGACCTCCCGGAAGAAGGGGAAACTGACGGCCTGCTCACCCCCCAATCCATTTTCAGTTTCTACGATTCGGGCAGCTTCATCATCGCTCTCCAAGGCGAGGAAACTCAAGACGGCCGCCTCGTTCAGGTGCTCGAACTCAAGCCAGAAGACCGCAATAACAGTGACTTCACCAAAATGCGCATGCTGGTCGACAAAAACCGAAAGGAAGTAGTCAAAGTCCTTGCCTTCGGTCGCGATGGTAGCCGCTTCACCTTCTATCTGGATAATACCCAGGCCAACCAGAGCATCCCTGCTAGCCGCTTTACCTACAATAAGGATAACTACGAAGGGTACTACGAGACCGATTTGCGGTTTTAACACTTCGTGATTTATCCCTGTCTTTGATCCGCCTCCATCAGTTTCCGATAACCCCTTGCATAGGGTATGTCCTATGGCCGATACGGGCGTATACCACATAGGTCCCTGAGCGATAGCCAAGCACATCGATTCGTTTTAATATATACGTACCAACGTCTTTTTATTTGCTTTCCTATCTTCACCCTGGTACAGCCCATACAAAAGCATGAGTAAGCAGGACCTAAAGCAGGAGATAAGAGACCTGATCATCAATGATCGCACAGAGCAAGCTATAGAGCGCTTGTCCAATGTGCAGTTTAGCCGGGTAGATAAAGAGCTGATCATACTCAACAGCCAGTTCAATCGGGTAAAGGAAGACCTGAGAATGAACGTCATCTCGCGAGACGAGGCGGAGAGGAAGATCAACAACATCAATAAATCTCTGCTGGAGCTGGCTGAAAGCGTCCAGAAAGGAGACAAGGACCTGGCGTCTGTTCTAGCTCAGCGTGCCAGCGGAAAAGCAGGGCCCCAGAAGCTATGGCCCCTCTTGCTCATCCCCTTTCTAGTTTTCGGTATTTACTGGATCACTTCAAAAGGAGAGAGCAATACCGAAAACAATGACCAAGAAGGAGCTTCGGTAGTAGATCAAGACTCTATAGACCGATACCAGTCCGATCTAGAGCGCAAACAAGATTCCATACAAACCTTTGAACAAGACCAGCTAGCAGCGCAGAGAAGACAAGACTCTATAGCCGACTATGCCCGTAGAAATCCGCCGCCACCCACCATTATGAAAGTCAAGTTCGTGCTCAGGCAGCTGGAAGTCATCAAAGATGGCGACAGCCTCGATGATGGTGACTTTACCTGGACTTTCAGGGTAAATGGCCAAATCATCGAAAGTCGTACGAGCGAATTTAATCTGGGTAATGAGGATAAAAAAACCTTTAATCGAGAATATGCGATTAATCTACCCATAAATTCAGGCACCATAAATTTTGATGCAAGTATCGTGGAAGTTGATGGTGGGTTTAATGGAAGTAATGATTTCATCAATATAAGCTCTACTTACTCCAACTCTTTTCTGAAAGGACTGGCTGTAGGCCAAATACGCAATGACAGTAAAGTAGGCACCCCAAGTAATAGTAACGATCCGGAGGTTCGGGTCCATTGGTCGGTGATACGCATCGAGTAGCGCGCGATCCGATGCATAGAGCATAGACAATTTCAACCCTTTTCCCAGAAAAGCGTTACTTTTGCAGCAGCAAGACTTACCATCTCGGAGAGGGAACCACTCGGTTCCCTCTTTTTTATGGCTTAAATCGTTCAATTTTCCCACCGTTTGGAAGAGAAAATCACCGACATACTGGAGCAATTTTTTGTGGAAGAACCCGACTTTCACGACTGCTTTTTGGTGGACATCAACCACAGCAGCAACAAGCTCGAAGTTTTTGTAGACAGCGACTCGGCTATGACCTTCGATAAGTGTAGGCGCATAAGCCGAAAGCTGGAAAAAGACTACATGGATGTCGAGCAGCCGCTGGGCGAGAAATATGTACTCGAAGTGAGTAGCCCGGGTGTGAGCAGACCACTGAAACTCTGGAGGCAGTATGTGAAGAACATAGGCCGAACGGTAGAAGTACAACTTGCAGAAGGCGACAAGTATACCGGGGAGTTGAAAACCGTAGAGCCCAGCCACATAGAACTCGAAGCCAAAGTGCGCCGCAAAGAAGGTAAGCGAAAGGTGACCCGTGTCGAAGAAGTAGAAATACCCTTCGACGCCATCAAAAAAACCATTGTAAAAGTGACGTTCTAGTTATGATCAATCTAGTCGAAACGTTCAGCGAATTCAGTGCCGGAAAGGCCATAGACCGCCCAACCATGGTGCGTGTACTGGAAGATGTATTTCGCACACTGATCCGAAAAAAATACGGAACAGATGAAAACTTTGATATCATCGTCAATACGCAGAAGGGTGACCTCGAGCTGTGGCGTGTGCGAGAGATCGTGCAAGACGGCGAGGTAACCGACGACCTCAGTCAGATTTCTATCTCAGAAGCAGAGTCTATTGACGACGACTACGAAATCGGAGAAGAGTGCTACGAGCGACTGCAACTGGCTGACTTTGGCCGTCGCTCGATCATGGCTGCCCGCCAGACCCTGATCAGCCGCATTATGGAACTGGAGAAAGACGAGATCTACCGACAGTATACCGAACGAGTAGGCGAGCTTGTATTGGGTGAAGTACAGCAGATCCTGAAGCGCGAAATTCTCGTACTGGACGATGTGACCGGCATAGAGCTGGTCATGCCGAGAACGGAAACAGTACGTGGCGATTTCTTCCGCAAAGGGGATATGGTGCGCGGCATCATCAAAGAAGTTCAGATGCGCAACAACAACCCAGTGGTTATTGTATCGCGCACAGACGAGCGCTTCCTCGCCAAGCTCATGGAGCAGGAAGTGCCCGAAATCGAAGATGGACTGATCACCATCAAAGACATCGTTCGCCTACCGGGCGAGCGGGCAAAGGTTTCTGTGGAAAGCTACGACGATCGCATAGACCCAGTCGGAGCTTGTGTAGGTATGAAAGGTTCTCGTATTCACGGCATTGTTCGCGAGCTGCAAAACGAGAACATAGACGTGATTCCTTTCACCAACAACATCAGCCTGTACATACAGCGGGCGCTGACTCCAGCCAAGGTCGCCAATATAGATCTAGACCAAGAGCAGCGCCGGGCCAAAGTATATCTGGAACCCGACCAAGTTTCTCTAGCCATCGGTAAAGGGGGTACCAACATCAAACTGGCCAGCCGGATGACCCAATACGAGATCGATGTATTCCGCAATAATGAAATCGAGATCGACGACGTAGACCTCGAAGAATTTGCAGATGAGATCGAAAGCTGGGTACTCGATGAGCTAAAAGCCATCGGTTGTGACACCGCTCGCTCTGTATTGGAGCTAACACCAGATGTGCTGGTGCGCCGCACAGACTTGGAAGAGGAGACCGTAACCGCAGTACTGCAGATCCTCGCTGCCGAGTTTGAAGAAAACTAGATAAAAAGTACGGCCGATTTGAGCAAATGTGTTCAAATCGGCCATGCGATTTAGGCTCCGCCCCCGCCTTTCGAGGGTCTCCGCGATGCACCAACCTGCGGAAGTCTAAAAGACCAAACAAAACAAGACCGAAATAAAACCTCTGAACACCTTATCTTTGTTATGTTTTTGGCTTCGCGGCCCATTGCGTGGCAAACCATCCTTTAAAAGATATAATTGAGTCTGACGATTGAGACATGGTGTCTTACCGATCAGCCTCATAAGCATTTGAATGAGTAAACGACTAGTTAAAATAGCCAAGGAGCTCAATGTAGGAACGAGCACGATTGTCGATTTCCTGACGGCAAAGGGATTCGATATCGATAATAAGCCCACTGCCAAAGTGGACGACCAGATGCAAGCGGTTCTACAGGAAGAGTTTTCAAAGTCAGCTTCTGTCAAAAAAGAAGCCGACGCACTTGTCATTGGCAACCGGCCATCCGGTCAGCCAGAAGAGACGGCTATACCTGCACCGCCCAAGCCGAACATTCCACCTCCGCCAAGCATCCCAGCTCCGCCGCCACCGCCACCCGCAGCTAAAGTAGAACCTCCGACGACGACGCCAGAACCGACTCCAACACCAGAACCTGAGGTAAAGGAAGAGTCTGTGGCTGAAGAAGTGGTCGAAACGCCCGCTCTCAAAGAAGCTCCAAAGGTGCCTGGCCTCAAAGTACTGGGCAAGGTAGACCTCGACAAGAAGCCGAGTGCACCAAAACCCAAAAAGGAAGAAGCGCCAAAAGAGGAGCCCAAAAAGGAAGAAGAGCCCGTTGCCGAAGCTCCGAAGCCCGAAGCTGTAGTTGAAAAAGCTCCAGAACCTGCCAAAGAGCCGGAGCCCGCTGCTGAAGCCAAAACCGATACCGAAGCCGAGTCTGGGGGCGAGTCTACAGCAAAAGCTGCCACTACGACTAAGAAGGGAGGGCCTGATATCCAGGCAGATGCACCCGAGCTGCGGGGGCTTAAGATTTTGGGCAAAATCGATATCAAAAAACCCGAAAAGAAAACCTCTTCTTCGGGTTCTAAAGATGGCCAAAAGGACGATAATAAGCGTCGCCGCCGCAAGCGCAAAAAGATAACTACGGGTCCCAATACTTCGAGATCGGGACAACGATCAGGTGGTGGCCGCAATCGATCCAATAATAAAGACGAGCCACGCGAAGTCTCTAAAAAGGAGATCGAAGACAAGATCAAGGCCACAATGGCCCGCTTGCAAGGGCGAGGTGGTGGTAAGAAAAAGCGTCAACGCCTGCGCCGCGAAAATCGCGAGCGCCTGCGCGAAAAGCAGGAAGAGAGAGAAATGAGCATGATCAGCGATAAGCTGCAGGTGACGGAATTTATCACCGCGCAGGAACTCGCTAACATGATGGACGTCAACGTCTCAGAAGTGGTGATGACCGCCATGAATGCAGGTGTGATCGTATCGATCAACCAGCGTATGGACGCCGAAGTCATCGAATTGGTTGCCGAAGAACTGGGCCATGAAATCGAATTTGTCTCTGCCGAGGAAAGCCTGGAACTAGAGGAGGAGGAAGATTGGGTAGACGATCCGGAAGATCTGAAGCCACGCTCTCCTATCGTGACCGTAATGGGTCACGTAGACCACGGTAAGACTTCCTTGCTCGACTACATCAGAAATGCCAATGTAATTGCCGGTGAGGCCGGGGGTATCACCCAGCACATCGGTGCCTACGAAGTAACGCTGGACACCGGACGGGAAATTACATTCCTCGATACGCCGGGTCACGAAGCCTTTACAGCCATGCGTGCGCGCGGTGCCAAGGTCACGGATATTGCCATCATCATCATCGCAGCCGATGATAGCATTATGCCGCAAACGAAAGAAGCCATCAGCCACGCAGAAGCAGCAGGTGTGCCCATCGTTTTTGCCATCAACAAGGTAGATAAGCCCGGTGCCAATCCAGACAAGATCAAAACCGAGCTGGCTTCGATGAATTATCAGGTTGAAGAATGGGGTGGTAAATACCAGAGCCAGGACATCAGTGCCCTAAAAGGAGACGGTATTGACGATCTTTTGGAGAAAGTCCTGCTTGAAGCGGATCTCCTTGAGCTACAAGCGAATCCTGAACGCCCTGCCGTAGCAACGGTTCTGGAAGCTTCTATGGAGCGCGGCCGTGGTTATGTCGCCAAAGTGTTGGTACAGACCGGTACGCTAAATGTCGGTGACATCCTGGTTGCCGGTGAGCACAATGGTCGTGTTCGTGCCATGTTTAACGAACGCAACAAGCAGGTGAAAGACGCCGGGCCTTCTACGCCTGTCCTCCTTCTTGGCTTAAATGGCGCTCCTCCGGCCGGGGAGGTCTTAAAAGAGATGGATACCGAGCAGGATGCCAAAGCACTGGCTGGCAAGCGTGCCCAGCTGAATCGCGAGCAGGCCAACCGCGCCAACAAGCGATTGAGTCTCGACGAGATCGGTCGCCGATTGGCACTGGGTACATTCAAAGAGCTAAACCTCATCGTAAAAGGTGACGTAGACGGATCCATAGAAGCCTTGTCCGATTCCTTAATCGGACTAAGCCAGCAAACTGTGCAAGTAAATGTGATCCACAAAGCTGTGGGCCAGATTATCGAGTCAGACATCCTGCTTGCCACAGCTTCAGATGCCATAATTGTTGGCTTCCAGGTACGGCCAAGCGCTACTGCCCGTAAGCTGGCCGAACGCGAAGGCGTACAGATCAAGACCTACTCGATCATCTACGAGGCCATCGAAGAGATCAAGAGTGCCATCGAAGGTATGCTCGAACCCACTAAAGAAGAGCGTACTATTGGCCAGCTTACTGTTCAGGAGACCTTCAAAATCTCTAAGGTCGGTACCATTGCTGGTTGCCGTGTAGACGAAGGTAAGTTCTCACGCGACACCAAGGTGCGCGTAGTGCGAGATGGTATCGTCATATACCCACAGAAAGAAGGTGTGGTTGGAGAACTGTCCAGCTTGAAGCGCTTCAAGGACGACGTCAAGGAAGTGCGCGCCGGACAAGAATGTGGTGTAGGCGTGAAAAACTACAACGACATCAAGGTCGGTGACGTCATCGAAGGCTACGAGATCATCGAGATCAAGCAGAAGATGGAGTTGTAGAACTCTTTTGTGTTACCATCTAAGTAATCGACGCTGCCAATTCTGCTGTGGGCCTGTGGCTTTGATCATATAGGAGCCTTTTGGCAAAAACGAGAGGTCTAGCTGTAGATGACTCAGGGTCGTGTCAGCAACGATTACTGCCTGTATTCGCCCACGGAGATCATAAACTTCGATTTGATCTATATCTGCCGGTTGATCCCATTGCAAATAGAGTAGACCTTCTTGTAGAGGATTGGGAAATAGAACGAGATCATTACCAACAGACCATGGATTGACCTCACGTATCGGGCCGAATCTATAGCTACCATCTAGGTCAACTACGCGCAAGCGATAAAAGGCTCTTGTAGCAGGAGCTGTGAAATCTTGAGAGAGATAATTGCGCACCTGTGCGCTTTCTTGGGCTGCTAAAAGCTGAGCGAATTCTCGCCAACTTTGACCATCGATACTTCTCTCCAAGGCAAAATAGTGACTGTTCTGCTCGATAGCCGTTGACCACTTCAGTTCGACTTGATTTGCACTTACCCGACGAACTCGGAAGTCAATTAAACTTATTGGTAACGCTTGCCCAGAAGGGCCATCGTCGGTATTCACGAGATTGTCTGCGCGTAGGTAAGCCAAAATAGCACTTTCATTTTGCGCACTGCCACTGCCCCAAGCCGGGATATTCTCAATGGGTATATCATTTCCTAAGGCTTGGTTATTCTGGGCCAAATGACGACCTACCACTACGATACCGTCTGTTGCTTTCCAGATTCCATAAAGCTCTGTGTTATTGCCTCCTTGCCCCGTTTGCAGATCCCACATTCCAGTAAGCAAAGAGCTATAAAGCGGCACGGAAAAATCAGGGGCATAAACGCGAGCGAAGCGGTTCCAGGTACCCGTTTCTCCATTTTCGGGTAGTGGCATTTGTTGATGTGCATTTGCCGTAGTAATCGTCCTCCGACCCAACCCTAGTATACACACGGAACCATCGGAAGTTACTTTTAGATTGTTGCGCCCCAGCCTTGTCGTATTCAAACTTGGCCAGCCGCTATTGGGGTTCGGCCAACCCAAGAGATTTTCGTCAGTAAATGTACTGCCGTAGTTGTTACTACCTTCCGGATATTCGCCTACGTAGGTACTTTGCACGATGGCTCCATCATTCAGCTGTAATTTACCCAGCCAACTCAGATGAATATTGCCACTTGTACCTGTAAACCGATTCTGAAACGCCGTAGCACTTGGGTTAGCCGCTAGGGTATTGCCTTCCCAGAAATTTTCTGTGTTATTGCCATGCGAGCGAGCGTTTACAACTAAGGTCGCCTCCGATAAACTTTGTGCATAATCAATGGCTAGAGCATCGATATATTGGTCAGGTGTCGAGTTTAAGTAATCACCGCTGTTGGGATCGATCTCGTGGTAGAGTCGACTCCACCATCGTAGAGCTCCTTCGGCGTTAAAAGCGATCACCGCTGGCTCAAAGTCGGGCAGCCCACTAGGTAGTACCGACTTTATGTTCATCCCTACGTATAGATCATTATTTCGCCGATCAATAGCGATACTAGCGGGGCCATAAACAGAAGTAGCTCCTGTTCTATAACCAGTATAACCAGGCCCGGCTGTCGGCCCACTGCCCGGCGTACAAGGGCCTGTAAAAAACGCATCGAGTGGCCAGGTGCCTTGTTTCGTACTTCCATTTCCATCATCTAGGATAGCTTCGTAATCTGCCTGTTTATGAGAGCGAAAGTTGCATCGGTTTCCCCGCTTAAATACCATTCCACTATGGCTAAGAGCTGCTACTCCGCTGGGATGCTCACTAGCTTGACCGTAATACTCGCCACCGGCTACTTGCCAGTGAGTACGCCAGTGCTCAACCGTGGTGCGTTCGCCTTCGGGGTTCAATTGGTGCATAGCCGACCAGTCATAATCGTGGGTCTGGCCGCGCAAATAGACAACCCGACTGTCATTACCCACATCCCATGGGTGATTGCGCTTGATCTCTCCTTCTGCCCAGATAGGGCGAGCATAAAGTACGGCAGTGGGTGGTTCATCAACAAAATTCCCGTTGAGTCGTGCAATAAAGTAACCACCATTATTGGCCTTGCTATCTTCAGTATCGCCGCTCAAAAAAACATCGCCTGTAGCCGTACCCGGAATATTCGTGATTTTGATAAATCGTACATTCTCTACTCCACCCAAAGGGAAGTGGACTACCCGCAAAATATTGGCCAAGTCGGTAGACAAATGTAGCAATAGCCCATATTGGTTGCTTCCGTTTTGATTGCTGACCGCTGGTGGTAGTTCAAGCTCTGTACGAGGAATACTGGGATCAATCCAGTTTAAGTCTGTCGAATAACCCCCAACTAGCCAAGTCCCATCAGAGAGCTGTAAAATGTCATAAAAACCCTCACGGCCATTGTTCCCTGCATAGCTCACCAGGTTCTGGGCAAGTAAAAAGCTTACAAAGCCGAAACCCAATAGACTCAAAATCATCTTTCTCATGTGCACTCACTTTAGCAAAACGAATATACGACACAACCCACTATACTGCCTGATTCGGTATTGTCGTCGATCCCACCTACTTTAGCAGGGCATTTAACGATGCTTTCGGTAAGTCGCCGAGGGATTGTCGAAAGCAGAATTGAGGTCTATTGCTAGCATGATCGCACATTTACGACCAATCATCTCTTTTAAAAAAGTACAGCCTTTTCTGGCTTTGATCGCGTGTGCTTTTTTATCCTATTGCGGAGGACCTCCCCAAATTGTAGATGAACCTGAAGGTACTCGATCTATCTCGCCCACATTATTGTCAGCTAATGGGGATAGCCTTCCTAGTGGCCAGCCCTTTATCTTTCCCGAGCCAGAAATCATAGATGTTGAAAGCCCCACTTCAAGTAGAATAGATTCCTCTTCCTATAGCAACGACAAGCTGGAGTACATTCCTTTAGAAGCAGCTGGAAATTTTGAACTTCCCCTACCTATAGAATCTATACGCCCTAGTGAAGACCCCTTCCCATTACCCTATATAGAACACTCCGTTTCTCCGGTCGAATCAGGGTCCGTAACCCCACCAACTAATTTTGATCCGCTTTCCCCTAATAGGCGCTATTTAAATGAAACCAACGGCTTGCCAAGCCAGCAGATTCGCGATGCCGTGATGGAGGAAGACGGTACATTGTGGCTCAGCACCCTTGAGGGCTTGGTCCGATATGATGGCAAGAACCACCAACTTTGGATTTTTGACCAATTAAGTTCGCCAACCTTCATTCATTGGGAACAAATGCAGGATGGCTGGCTCTGGGGCGGGCAAGAGAATGTTCCAGATTTACTCGCTTTCGACGGCTCACGTCTACGCGTTTATCCAATGGATTCCATACGAGCTCTGGGGGAAAACTGGCAATCCTACAGCAGCTCGGACCAGCGTTTTCTCATTAATGACAAACAAATCTTCTATTTCGACGGAAAGCTCATGTGGGTGTTTCCCAAGCCTGAAAATTATGACAAGACCTTTGGCTTTTATCGCTTTGAACAAGGCTCCCTGGTACGATATGAAATAGCAGAAGAATTAATTCAAGCCTTCCCGGACTTTCGTTTGAGAAACTTAACGCCAACGGCTATCGAAGCCGATGATCAAACGCTTTGCCTAGAGCGTGATGGCCGTTTGCATTGTACAAGAACAGAAGATGTCCCCTTTGTGATCTGGCGGCTACTGCCACCCAATGAAATAGGCTCCTGGGTTCAAAGTTCTCAAGGTCAGGTTGCCCATTGGGGTAAGAATGCCATAACTTATTACCGGTCCGGGGCAATAGAAAGTTACCCCAACTTCCCATATATCTCTTCTGCTAACAAATACGGTCAGGTTTGGCTGCGCAGCAGATTAAGTGGATTAAAACAATTTCAAAATCGCGTTTTCAGGCACTATCAACAAATAGAACTGGGCGCTTCTCAACCATATGGTATTTCCGCTATGCTAGAAGCTAAAGAGGGAGATTTATGGCTGGGAAGTCATGGAGGCCCGCTACTACGAATACACGATGAACAGTGGTGGCGATATTCATTCCCAGACGAGAAAAGCACCATCCGAGCACTGACTGGAAGTACGTCGTATGATCTTTGGATGGGGAGCAGCACAGATGGCTTATTTGCTAAACTTGGTTCTCAAGTCCTCCACTACGACTTGCTGCCTACCGAAGAAGAGTCGATATATTCACTCACTGCCGATCAAAAAGACAATCTTTGGATCGGTTTTGGGCATCAAGGGTTAGCTCGTTTCGATGGAGATCGCCTCTGGTGGTATAAACACCAGGAAGAAGAAGAAGCATTTGGAACCAGCAATACGATTCGTGCACTTCTATGTGATCGGGAGGGGCATATTTGGGCAGCCAGTCAGGGTGGTGGCTTACGACGATTTGATGGACAAAAATTCACCTACTATACGACTAAAGAAGGTCTGAGTAGTAACAAGCTGGTCTCTCTATATGAAGATAGTCGCGGTCAAATCTGGATCGGAACTTCAGACGCTGGCGTCATGGTCTATGATGGGCAAAAATTCATCTCATACAGTACCGAAGATGGTTTGAGCTCGAACACCATCTACACCATAAGCGAAGATGCGAATGGCTACATTTGGTTGGGTGCCGACGACTGCCTAAATCGGCTCGATTTCGAGATCGAACAAGATCCCGGCTTGCCGAATTTTGTGCAAGGTCTTGGTTTAACAATTGGGGTAATTTGCGATTTAGATGGCGCACGCAATGATGAATTTTTTGCCAACGCTTCCACACTTGACCAAGACGGAACACTCTGGTGGGGCGCTGCTAGGGGTTTACATGTATGCCATACTGACGATATTTTCTTGCAGGAAGAACCACCTGGTTTACGCCTGGTCGACATAGAAATTGCAGCCAAGAGCTACAGTTTCCAACTTGCCACTGACAACCACCAAACCCACGTCTATAGCGATCAAGGTCAAATCCGGTTTGATAGTCTATCCAAGAGGACTTCCTTGCCGTTGGGCCTAAACTTACCAACACGGCTAAATGCCATCAGCTTCCAGTTTTCGCCCACTAACCATCCTCGAAAAGAGAATAGTCAGTACAGCTTTCGATTGCTCAATGCCGAAAACGACTGGAGCGAAGCAAAAACCACGCCTTCCGTTGAATACCGAGGTCTAGCCCCGGGACAGTATACGCTCGAAGCCCGAATAGCCGGGCGAAATAGTATTTGGAGTGAGCCTTTTCGATTCCCTTTCAGTATTCGCTTTCCCTGGTGGCAACGCGGCTGGGCCTTGATGATCTGGGCCAGCTTGCTACTTATCGTAGCTTATCGCATCTACCGATTCATACTACTCCGACGACTGCGCCTGGCCGATGCCGAACGCGTGCTAGAACTCGACGAGCTCAAAAACCGATTCTATACCAACATCACCCACGAGTTCCGCACGCCTCTTACGGTTATACTCGGCATGAATGAACGGATAGACGGCAATCCACAAGCGAAGACCCTCATCCGAAGAAATGCCAACAACCTTCTGCGCCTCATCAATCAGCTACTGGATCTATCGCGACTAGACGCCGGGACCCTCCAGCCCAAGATGATACAGGGAGACATAGTCGCCTATTGCCGCTATCTGACCGAGAGCTTATACTCGCTCGCCGAGGAAAAGCGACAGCGACTGGCCTTCTTTACCGAAGAAGAGGAAATCGTAATGGATTATGACACGAAAAAGGTCCAGTACATCCTCTTCAACCTTTTGTCTAACGCCATCAAATTCACGCCCAAAGGTGGCCAGATCGTCGTCAATCTCAAGCGCGAAAAAGAACAACTCCGCCTGCTAGTCAAAGACAACGGACCCGGTATAGCCCCCGATAAATTACCCTATATTTTCGATCGATTCTATCAGGTAGAAGACAGGAGCACCAGAAGTGGGGAAGGCAGCGGTATCGGCCTGGCGTTTACCAAAGAATTGGTCGAGTTATTGGGCGGCACCATCACCATAAATAGTGTGGTGGGGAAAGGGACTTCCGCGGGTTGTTTGCTTCCTATTAAGCGAGTGGCCCCGGTGCTGGAAAATAATTTCATTTTTTCTCCATTGGGCAAAAGCCCAATGGAGAAAAAAACATCTAGCAGTGAAGATTTTGGTGCAAAAGATAATTTTCCCACCCTCCTCCTCGTAGAAGACAATGCAGACCTCATCGCCTACGTGAAAAACCTACTGGCAGATCGGTATCAAATGCTCGTGGCCCGCGACGGCCAGGAAGGGATCGCTCTTGCTACCGAACAGGTCCCTGACATTATTGTCAGCGATGTCATGATGCCAGAAATGGATGGCTTCGAAATGTGCGAACGACTCAAGCAAGACCTGCGCACCAGCCACATTCCCATCATCTTACTGACCGCAAAATCTACACAAGCAGACAAGATTCAAGGGCTGAAATACGGGGCCGATGCCTACCTCGCCAAGCCCTTCAATGAGCAAGAGCTGGGCATACGCATCAAGAATTTAATCGACCTGCGGAAGTCCCTACAAAGAAGATTCGCTCTGGGCGAGCAAGCTCTACTGGCATCAAATGACTTGGAAAACCAGTTTTTGAATGACGCCTCTGCATTCGTAAAATCTCAATTGGATAATGCGCAACTCAGCATACCCGAAATGGCACAAGCTATGGCCATGAGTCAGACGCAGCTCTACCGAAAATTGAAAGCACTAACGGCTCAGACACCTTCCCAGTTTGTGCGTCAAGTCCGGCTGGAGGAAGGAAAAAGGCTGCTTAGAAAATCAGAACTAACCATAGCAGAAATCGCTTATGCGGTCGGTTTCTCCGATCCCAACTACTTCAGCAGAACCTTTAATGATGCCTTTGGTAAGTCGCCGAGTGATTATCGGAAACTGGGATAATCTGAAAATGCTATAATATAAAATCTTGACAGTCAGATTTTTAGGAATTATTAGCATCCCTCCTGGATAATAATTCCAGATCCAAAAACAATATCTCTTCTTATTTGACGAATAGCTGCGGCCCTACAAATAGAGGACCGCTCACCTTTGTTTCATCGAGTTTTCCATCCTTAAATCATAAAAACGAGACTGATGAAACACTTCAATCCATACCTTCTATTTTTCCTATTCCTGATCACAGGCGCAACACAAGCGCAGGTAATCAACAACCAGATCCACTACGCCGTCCGCACCGGAGATCTATACGCCGATAACGACTGGAACATCTTCGGCAGCGATCGCATAGCTATGCTGATAGACGTTTATGACTATACCAATTTCAACGATTGGTTGGGGGCGGAATGTGTTCCTTTTACTGTGAACGGAGACGGGATCATCGAAAGCGATCACCGATTAGTGGCCAGCGTAAGTTTCGCCGATTACAACACGCAACTGACCTTCGACCTGGATGCCTGGGGTGAATCGACAACTCCTAATCAATGCAACTTCGATGCGGCCGATTTTTTGCGCAAGTATCTGGTCGCCGATGAGGACGGCCTACAGAATACATTCACAATATGGAATGCGGGTAATGCCGCTAGCTGGTCAGACGACTGGAGCAGTCAAGTCAACAACTGGCTCTACGGCGATGCCAACTACGATGCCAAGATGGAGACCATCTGGCGATATGTGGCCGGCAATACCCAGCAATCGCCCCTTGATTTCGGTACCCTGTCGAATGGGCAATTGGGTAAGCAGGACAGGAATTCCAATCGCCAGCAACCCAGCGACTTCGATCCCGATCAGCTCTTATTCGGCTACAGCAATACTGGCTACCGACCCAGCCCCGATGTCTACTACACCTTTACGCTAGATAGTCGAGCCAAGGTTCGCATTTCGACGAATTCGACATTTACCAATTTCGATACCCACCTTTCTTTGATAGGCCCTTCAGGGGTTATTGTAGACAACGATGACGTAGCTCCTGGAAACCTTAATAGCCAGATCACCGAAACCCTGTGTGCGGGCACCTATACGGTGGTCGTTGAAGGACTTAATCAATTCGATGTTGGCGATTTTTTGCTGTCGGTAGACATCATCGAGAACAACCCGCTATTTACCGTGGGCGAGTCGATCACGCCGGCTTCTTGTCCCGATGGCCAAGACGGCTCTGTGACCCTGAATCCCATGAATGGCGGCTTGGGTACGAGCTACTCGGTCAGCTGGTCTGATGGAACTTCTGGTCCTTTTCTGGAGCGCACAGATATGGCCCCCGGTATCTATGAGGTAACGGTGACCAACTGCGGGGCCACCGTCAGCAAGATCATCACGGTGCCCAATGACGACACGGAGATTCCTTCAGTCAGTGTTGACAATATTTCGGTAGAAGCGCCGGAGGGAAGCACCTTCGTGGTCGATGCTGAGTTGATGGGCATAAACTCAACCGACAACTGCGGAATTGTTAGTTACACCGCCAGCCCGACTACACTTCAAGCGATAAGTGGTACATATATCGTAAACATAACGGTAGCTGATGCTGCGGGAAATAGCAACTCCGACGTAGGGCTGGTTGATATAACGACTATACCCGCGCAAGCCGGTGAATCGTGCGGCAGTGCAGAATCGGTCGACAACCTCTTCGGTGGTCCGGAAAACCAGCCGCAAACTTCCAGCATCCTAAATAACATCGGCTACAGCTCGGAAGGAGACCCAGAGTTCGGTGCCGAATGCTTGGGTGATGGCATACAAGCAAGCCGCTGGTTCAGCTTCACAGGAGATGGAAACAGCTACGAGATTCGAGTCCCATTTTGCAGTGCGGCCAACCCTATTCCATTCGACGACAGCCAGATTGCACTGTACGCAGGTAGCTGTGGAGATTTGACGCCCGTGGCCTGCAATGACGATCTCAATCCACCTAATCGCATTGCGGCGATCACCTTCAATACTGTAGCCGGGCAGATTTACTCCTTTTTCGTGGATGGATATACCCAGGCCGACGAAGCCGAAGGAGAATTTTGTCTGGAAGTCACCCGACTCGGCGCCAGCAGCGTAGCCGATCTATCGGAGTTGGGAGTAAGCCTATTTCCCAATCCAGCCAGCGAGCAAGTGACACTGTCATTCGCAAGTTCGCGAACATACGAACAAGCCCAACTCACCATCTACGATCTCACAGGTCGTCCAGTTTGGCAGGGGAAGCCCGAAGGTGAGCAGAAAACTATTGCTACCAATCAGCTGCCTGCGGGCACCTACATCGTTGAGTTGCGCGATACGAGTAACCTTGGCCGCCGCCACTTGATCATTAAATAAATAAGTCAGTTTGGTGCACCGCCGGCGCACCAAACACCAATTTTTACATTATGAAATTCATTCTTACCACCATCGCCACCTTGGTGATGAGCTGGGCCATCCTTGCCCAAAACTTCGTAGAATCGCCTCAATCTAACCTGATTCAGGTCGGTGCCAGCACCATGGCACTCGCCAATATCAATAACAGTCCAAACGGAAGCCTGGAAGTATTCATTAGCGGAAGGAGAGAAAACGGCGACGTGCAGTCAAGGCTCTACGGCTTCACCAGCGATGGGGCCTTTACTTCGGTCCCTGCTCCCGGTCTACCGGCCTTTAGTAACGGGGATGCTGACTTTGCCGATATCGATGGCGACGGCGACCAAGACATCATAGTGGCAGGCATTGCCCAACAGAACAATCAAGCCGTTGGCGATTTGTATACCAACAGTGGGAGCGGGTTCTTTACCGTTGTGCCTGGTTCACCGATTCAGGCTGTTCAATGGGCCTCCGTGGCTTTTACCGATGCAGACAACGACAACGATCAAGATCTCGTCGTTTCCGGGCGGCCACTGACTTCAGGTACCGGGCAAACTATTCTTTATGGTAATTTGGGAAACAACAATTTTATAGATGCTATGCGTGACCTTCCAGAAGTGCGCGAAGGGGCAATCGCCGTAGCTGATGTGGATGGCGACGGCGATGAAGACCTGTTCGTAACGGGTCGGGAAATACCTTTTGGTGGACCCCAAATACTCATCGCCAATCTGTATTTAAACGATGGTT
Source organism: Bacteroidota bacterium (assembly GCA_039178745.1). GTDB lineage: Bacteria > Bacteroidota > Bacteroidia > Chitinophagales > Saprospiraceae > Neolewinella. The sequence continues at coordinate 34,569 of JBCDFE010000002.1, forward strand.
TTGCCAATTACGCGCTAGCGAGTGGCAACCCTTTTGTTGGTGTAGACCAGAGTACGGTCGATTTTGCCGATGTCGACAACGATGGTGACCAGGATGTATTCATAACGGGCCGTGACGGTTCAGGCGGTCAAATTGCCAAGCTTTACTATCAGGTTGGAACAGGGTTTTACGTAGAGGCACTAGATCAGCCTTTCGTCGGTGTTGAGTTTGGCGATTCCGAATTTGCCGATGTCGACAATGACGGCGATATGGATCTGATCGTGACGGGGAATACCAGCTCATTTTCCTTTGACCCATCGACTCGATTGTACCTAAACAATGGGGTGGGTAGTTATAGCTTCGTGGAAACAGACATCATCGATGTATATGCAAGTTCAGTAGTCTTCAATGATTTCGACGGCGATGGCGACTCTGATCTGATCGTCTCCGGCTTCACGGATAATACTTCTGTCGCCACCGTTTTCTATTTGAACGAACCCATCATCTTAGTAGGAGATCAGTGCGATGGAGCTGAGTCTGTAGACAATTTATTTGGTGGCCCTGAAAATGTAGCTCAAACATCAGATCGCTTAAGTAATATAGGTTACAGCAATACCGGCGATCCCGAAGAAAATTGCTTCCAGTTCGATGGCATCGATGCAGGGCGCTGGTTCAGCTTCACAGGCGACGGCAACACCTATCGTATTGCTGTACCAACTTGCGGAGGTGAAAACCCTATGGAGAATGACGATACGCAAATCATCGTATACGAAGGCTCTTGTAATGGACTTACGCAGGTCGGTTGCAATGACGACGAAACCGGAACCTCCTTCGCTGCTGGCCTGACAATAAATACCACCAATGGGCAAGTCTACAGCATACTGATAGATGGCTATGGTGGTGGTTTCACTGGTGGCGGACAGGGTAACCCCGAAGGAGAGTTTTGCCTAGAAGTCACCAACCTCGGTGTGTCGAGCTTACGATATACTGAAACCCTCAACGTCGAGCTCTTCCCCAACCCAGCCAGTGATCAGGTGACGCTTAGGTTTGGAAGTTTGCAACTTTCCATCCAAGCTCAAATATTCATCAGAGACCTCAATGGCCGCCCAGTCTGGCATGGGGCTCCTCAAGGCACCCAAATGACCATCCCGACGGATCATCTATCCGCAGGCACCTACATCGTCGAACTACGCGACGCCGGCCAATTGGGAAGAAGACGGCTTATCATTCAATAAACACCTATCTTGTCGTTTAAACATCCTTTAGGGCTCTCCTTTCTCTTCACCACCAAACCGATTCAATAATGATCAAAAAACTTATATCCCTTACTGCGATTTTACTAATCGTGCCTACATGCCTGTGCGCACAAGAGGTCACTGGCAATTGGGCTATGTCTGGAACTGCACCCGACGGCCAGGCCTACAATACAACCATTAGCTTTCATGCAGATGGCACCATGTCTGTAGATATGGGCAACGACGGAAGTATAGATATTCAGGCCAATTATACCCATGCCGACGGACAGATGTCTATATCAGACATAGCCGAACAAAGTCCTTGCTACGGCAAGACCGGCGTCTACAGTATAAGCCTGAATGGCGATCAGATGACGGTTGCTTTAGTCGATGACCCTTGCGATGCGCGAAGGATAGATCGCATGGTCCTGACTCGGAAACAGTAATCCCGATTTATTCGGTCTTTATTGGGCCATGGCTAAGCTTTTAGTGAGTTTTCCGTGGCCCATTATCTTTTCTGACTATCGAATTAATGTGACATCACCTTTCAGCAAGCCCGTAGTACCACTTTCGTATCTCACTTGTGCCCGGTATATGTAAACCCCGGAGCTTAAGGGAGAATCTCGAAACGTCCCATCCCAACCTCTGGATAGATCATTGGGTGGAAGATCAAAAGCGACAAAGACAGATTCGCCCCAGCGCGTAAAGATGCGCAGCTCTTCTATTGCAAACTCACCGGCCTCTCCAAAAAGTGTGAATCGATCATTGACTCCATCGTCATTGGGAGAGAAAGCTGTAGGTGCAAATATCTCTGCTCTTATATCTAAGCAATCTTCGGATGGTGCTAATTCTACACGCGTAATGATGGTAGAGTCACATCCAAATTGATTGATGAACACCTCCGAAAAGGTTCCGGCCTGGCTTGGTATACAGGTCGTTTCGAACATAGTTTCCATACTCGATTCGAGCAAAGTAACGGTGGTGACTACCGTTGAGTCGCACCCGAACTGATTAGTGAGTACCTCTGTAAAGACACCGACTTCGTCGGGGCTGCAAGTCGTTGTAGAGATCGCCGTAGCATCAGTTGGCAGTAAACTGACGGTAGTAAACACCACAGAATCACAACCTTGTTGATTGGTAAGAATCTCTTCAAAATCACCGACTTCACTCGGGTCACAGCTGCTTAAGTTAAGGGTTGTTGTATCTGCATCTCCAAAAGCAACGGTTGTTATCACGGTGGAGTCACACCCAAACTGATTGGTCAATAAATCCGTAAAAACGCCGATCTGATCGGGATCGCAACTCGTCTCTTCAATATTTACCGTATCGCCATCAGAGAGGACAATCTCTATTTCATCACTACCGGGGCATCGTATGCCATCACTCACGGTGACGCTGTAAGTCCCTATCGCGTTAATAGAAATTGTGGGTGTGCTTTCAGTGGTAGACCACAGGAAGGTTCCTCCGGGGTTTCCCGCATCCAGTATTAGTGTTTGACCTGGACATAGATCTTGGTCTGGCCCCAAATCTACCCCCACTTGTCCAAGGTCTATAATGTCAATAAATGCTGTAGAAATATTGCTGGTTTCAAAATCGACGGTTCCAAAGCTGACTGTTATTTCGCGTATGCCCGCCGATGGTAAATCTGCTGTATTTTGATACCTGACTTGCGACAGCGCTACCTGAAAGTCAAGAGAACTTGCTGCGCCCAAATTAGTCAGAATCAAAAATGGAGTACCTGAACCCACGACCTGAATATTCGGTTGTAGCCCGAGTATTAAAGATTCAAAGCCGGCATCTGGTAATACGCCAGAGATAGAGATCGTCATTTGATCTATATCGCTACTGGAACTGACCACAACATCTGAATCGGCTATAGGTATATCATCTGCGGCCAAACAATCTCCACTCGGGGCGTTAAAGTCTGCCCCCGCAGCTCCTGAACTATCATCTTCGTCTAAATCTACGACGATATTGCAATCTGTGGGCAGAGAGCTGAATTCTTCGATGGTTGTAAGCCCACCGATGAATTGTGTTGGTAGTGTACAAAGAGGTGTCAATTCGCCGGTCTCGATGTTGAGCAGCGAGAGCGTCGATTCCTGACCAACTAATAGGACATTGCAATCTTCGGGAAAAACGGTCACCCCAACCTGAGTTCCGACCGTATTGATCAGTACGCTGTTGTCTAAGTTATTTATGTCCAGTTCTACTAAGCCTTCATTGGCAGTCAGATACCACACTCCATTAGCTAGTACAATATCTCCTGAAGGGGTAAAGGGCAAAGTGCCTAGTAGTGTAAAAACTCCCGTGTTTACATTTACACTGTAAAGCACAGGCACAAAACCGTCAAAGCTAAACCCCGCCAAAAAGACATTACTATTTCCGTCGCAGCCGATCCCCACTATCAATAGCGGTTCCGGAGCATCTGCGATAGGTATACCCACAGCTGTAGTGGGATCTACTTCAAATAGGGTATTGTTGTTCATGACGTAGATCAGGCCGTTTTCGCAGAGACCCAAGTCTCCCGTCCCAATACCGACACCAGTTCCTGCCTCTACAAAAGGCCCGATTAACTGACGGTTGCAGTTGCCATTCTCTATAGTGATTTCCTCCAGGCCACTGAAGGTATTGGTGTAGAAGACCTGCGCCGAGCAGTCTGCATGAATACCTAATACAACTAGAAAAACACATAAGGGCCATAGACCTTGGTAAACTAATTTCATTTGCTACTAAGATTGGGGTGTAAAAAGTCAGATGATCCCTTCCAAAAAATTCTCCATTAACGAACTGGATTTTAACCGTATTGGTTTGTGACTTTTGCTCAGTTTGGAGTCCGAATATTCGCTTGTCAGATCTAGCTTAAAGAAACATACGATTCTGGCTTTGCGTTATCCATCAAACCAACCACAAATAAAACGGTATGATATCAACATCCAGATTTCTCCTTATCCTGTTCGTGGGCCTATCTCTCAGCTCATGCATTAGCAAAAAACAATATGAAGCTTTGCAGAACGAGCTTTCCAGCGCAGAGGCTGCACTGGCCAATTCGGGCGATGATTTAGCCAACTGTATGAACAGTCTGGCCGCTTCACAGCGCGAGAATGACCGCTTAAAAGGCAGCCTCCAAGGGTCCCAGGACAATGTCCGCCTTCGCGAAGACCAGATTGCCGATCTCAGAGAGCAAATTGCCGATATGCGCGCTACACGTGATGCTCAAATCAGCCAAGTAGAAGGTCTGACCCAGCTTTCTCAATCCGCTCAACAAAATATTGAGCAAACTCTTCGTCAGCTAGAGCAACGCGACGACTACATCCGCTATCTGATGTCAGCAAAAAGCCGTGCCGATTCCATCAACTTAGCTCTTGGCGTAAATCTGACCAGAGTTCTGAGAGATGGGATCGCTGATAAAGATATAGAAGTCAAGGTCGACAAAACCGTTGTTTTTATCAATTTGTCAGACAATGTACTTTATCAAAGTGGGCAGTCTACCTTGTCGCCCAGGGCAAGCGAAGTACTGAGTAAGATAGCGACCATTGTTGAGTCTCGCCCTGGTCTGGAAGTTATGGTAGAAGGCTATACAGACAATGTGCCCATCAATAGCGATTGTGTGGAAGACAACTGGGCACTGAGTGTTCGGCGAGCTACATCTGTTGTTCGTTCCTTACAGAATGACCACGGCATAGACCCCAACCGCCTAATCGCAGCTGGGCGAGGCGAATACAATACCCTGGCGAGCAATGATACAGCCGAAGGACGAGCTACTAACCGTCGTACGCGCATCATTTTGCTCCCAAAACTGAACCAGTTCTACGACCTGCTTGACCCGAATCAGGCCCCGGAATAGTTCTTCGAATGCTGCTGCTTCATGGAGCAGCAGCATTCAAATTTTCACTCCATTACCGGCGTCACGGTTTCCTCTGTTATGTACCACCGGTCGTTGTAAATCGATCGGTAACTGACTTTGTATTTTAAGTTTTCTGAATTTAGTATTCTCCTCAGCTTTTCTGCACCTTCAATAGTATTTGGAGGTAGGCTGTATTGCCTGAGCTGCTCTTCATCGAGCAATCCAAACAAGGCAATATCTTCACCTGCGGGTATGAGACGCCCTTCGTAGAGATCCGAGCTGTAAATAAATATAGAGTCATCTTCACCCATATACTCGTACAAATAATCCGAAAGACCTTCATAGCTGTTTCCCAGGGTATCTATGACTTCTATAGATTCTACAAAAGCCGGCCCTATGCCTTCGTTGGCAATTACCATTTTATATTGCAACGATCCAGAATAGTAGTTGCCGAGAGACAAATGCGGATATACTGATAGGTGTTGTTGTTCTCTGAGTAAATTGGTCTGATAAACAAAAACACACAGTGTGGCTAGGCTGATAAGGATAGCCGACATACTCACTATGCGGTCGCTCGTCCAGAATGGCTTGTTCATCATAAAGCTGGCGTTTGAGTCTATAGATGTAAAAACATACTTCCATAAATGTTGAAATTTATTTTGCCAGCTAGCATACAGATTTCAAACTCGATGTATCATACTAGCAACGCCTGCCGATATGCTCATAACTCAACTTCGAAATAACGGAAAACTCCAGCAAGGATATCTCATGCTTGCCCTAAGCCTGGCTTGTTTTTGCCTCTCTCTTGCCAGGGTGTACTACACCGACTCGCGCACCTATTTATTTCTCAACTGGAATTTGTTTCTAGCCTGCATTCCATGGATATTTACGAGCTGGCTGAGTATCAAACCTAAGTTGTCTCAGTCTTGGCTGGCGCTTCTTCCCGTTCTCGTAGCCTGGCTGCTGTTTTTTCCCAATGCGCCATACATACTCACCGATCTGTACCATTTGAAGCCGCGTTTTGGTGCGCCCGTCTGGTACGATTTGATCTTAATTCTGTCCTTTGCCTGGACCGGTCTCCTATTCGGCTTTCTCAGTTTACTCGATTTAGAGCAGATTTTCGATTTCCGATTGCCCAGGTGGAGTGTAATTCTCCTCATCGTTGGTTTGCTATTCCTGGCTGCGTTTGGTATTTATTTGGGTCGATACCTGCGCTGGAATAGTTGGGATATCCTCACTCAGCCCACTGGTTTGCTGGCAGATATAGGCGATCGATTTGCGAACCCCAAAGCGCATCCACGCACCTGGGGCGTAACCATTTTTATGGGCTTCTTTTTGAATATGATGTATTGGTCCTTTAGACTAGCGAGGAAAGCATGATGTCGGATACCCTCTGATCGATTTGCTGATTTGAACGCATAGAGTAACCACAGAAAAAATATTTTTATAATCGCTATAAGTCATTCGGTTTTCGATATGCACATTCTACCTGCGGAAGTCCTCAAAAAAGAGAAAACAGCTTTGCGGTAATTCCTACCTTTGCGAGCATGATTAAGATCAGCTTCCCCGACGGCAATGTACGCGAGTATGAAAAGGGTACAACTGCTATGCAAGTGGCCGAAAGTATCAGTAGCGGCCTGGCAAGAAATGTATTGTCTGCTAAGGTCAATGGCACCACGGTAGATGCAGACCGCCCCATTGAAACGGATGCAACCATAGAGCTGCTGACATGGCGCGACCAGGGAGGCAAAGAGACCTTCTGGCACAGCAGTGCTCACCTGATGGCTGAGGCGCTGGAGGCTATCTATCCCGGGATCAAATTGGGAATCGGGCCAGCTATTAAGAATGGTTTTTACTACGATGTCGACCCGCCCGAAGGGGTGACCATCTCCATCAACGACCTGCCTAAGGTGGAAGAGAAAATGCTGGAACTGGCTCGTCAAAAGAATGACTACGAGCGGAAGGAAGTCAGCAAGGCCGATGCTATCGCCTATTTCCAGGAAAAGGAAGATCCCTACAAATTAGAGCTGCTGGAAGATTTGCAAGACGGTGAAATCACCTTCTACACTCAGGGCAATTTTACGGACTTGTGTCGGGGTCCGCACATTGCCAATACTGGTGTTATTAAAGCCATCAAGCTGACCAAAGTAGCTGGCGCCTACTGGCGAGGCGATGAAAAGAACAAGCAACTGACTCGCATATACGGTATCACTTTCCCAAAAGCCAAAGAGCTGAAGGAATACCTGGAAATGATCGAGGAGGCCAAGAAACGGGACCACAGAAAACTGGGCCAAGAGCTGGAGCTATTTATGTTTAGCGAAAAAGTAGGGGCCGGACTACCCATTTGGCTGCCAAAAGGTGCGCAATTGCGCGAGCGCTTAATCAATTTTCTAAAAGTCCGCCAGGAAGCTGCTGGCTACCAGCAGATATATACACCACACATTGGCAAGAAAGAGCTGTATGTGACCAGCGGCCACTACGCCAAGTACGGGGAGGATAGTTTTCAGCCCATCAACACTCCGCGCGAAGGGGAAGAGTTTTTGCTGAAGCCCATGAACTGTCCGCATCACTGCGAGATATACAAGTTCAGACCCAGATCATACAAGGAGCTACCGCTACGCCTGGCTGAGTTTGGCACGGTTTATCGGTACGAGCAAACCGGAGAATTGCACGGACTAAGTAGAGTTCGAGGGTTTACCCAAGACGATGCCCACATCTTTTGTATGCCCGATCAGGTGAAAGACGAATTTATCGACGTCGTGGATATTGTGCAGGATGTGCTTACCATGTTTGGGTTTGATAAAGTATCAGCTCAAATATCTTTGCGCGATCCCAATACCCCAGAAAAGTATATCGGCTCTGAAGAAAACTGGGAAACAGCAGAGCAGGCCATCATAGATGCTTGTGCCGAAATCGATATAGAGGCTAGGACAGAATACGGCGAAGCGGCATTCTATGGCCCTAAGCTCGACTTTATGGTCGAAGATGCGCTGGGGCGGGAATGGCAACTCGGTACGGTACAGGTCGACTACAACCTACCAGAGCGATTCAAGCTAGAGTACATTGGTGCAGATAATCAGGCTCATCAGCCCGTCATGATTCACCGCGCACCTTTTGGATCACTAGAGCGCTTTACTTCCATTTTGATCGAGCATACTGGAGGTAAGTTCCCCCTATGGCTCACGCCTGATCAGGTCGCTGTATTGCCACTGAGCGATCGCTTCAATGAATATGCCGAGCAGCTACTCAGAGATTTGGCTCCCCATGACATACGCGGGTTTGTGGACGACAGATCAGAGACTATTGGCAAGAAAATTCGCGAAGCCGAAGTGAAGAAAGTTCCCATCATGCTCATCATCGGCGACAAAGAAGTTGAAGCCGGTGGCGTTGCCGTACGCGTTCAAGGGGAAGGCGATAAAGGGACAATGAGCCTGGAAGCGTTTGTCTCCTTTTTCCAGGAAATGCTGGAATCTTGAGAAAATCAGCTTGTTTTTAGTCAAGGATTGGATGCCCTAATGATTCCGGGTAGCTAATCTTTTATAAAACTCTTTCCTCAGACCATTTAGGTCGTCGGTCAGAAAATCCTGGGCTTTACTCATTATGTATTCGGGAACCTCTCCGTAATAAGCCTCTGCAATGCTTCCCGCCATAGCGGCAATGGTATCGCTATCGCCACCAATAGAGATGGCTAGGCGGATACAATGTTCAAAATCCGACGACTCCAGAAAGGCGATGATGGCTTCTGGTACCGAACCTGCACAACTTACATCGAATTTGTAATCGGGTCTGATCTCATCTATAGACCGGTCTAGATCATAGCCAAACTGATCTTGTATATAGGTTTTGATTTCCTCCTTGGAAGCCCCTTTCCGCGCATGCCATACCGCAGCAGCTACAGCTTGTGCGCCTTTAATTCCCTCTGGATGATTGTGGGTAATGGCCGCACTTGCCTTGGCCTCTCTAAGCACAGTGTCCAGTTTAGCAAACCACCAGCCAATAGGAGAGACCCGCATGGCAGAGCCATTACCCCAGCTGTTGTAAGGGCCTTCGATCATGCCCAGCATCCACTTCTTGAAAGTTCCACCATAGCCAGCTAAGGGATAGGCCCGGGCATATCGCTTGACCGTATCACTATATCTCTTCTGGTTGATTAGGGCATCGGCAATGGCAATGGTCAGAACGGTATCATCTGTAAAGCGGCACTTGCGATTGAACAGATCAAAATCGGTGTCTTTATGATTATTTCGCTCAAAGCGCGAGCCGATGATATCGCCGACTACTGCTCCGTTCATGTCTATTTATTTTACTACCAGACAGATAGGTCGTAGGTAACCTAGTTAAGATACTTAGCTACGATGGGCAATCGCCTTCCCATGCCAAAAGCCTTCTTGCTCACGCGCAATACAGGCGGCGTCTGAAATCGCTTGAACTCATTGATGTTGACCAGGCGAAGGGTGCGTTTGACCAGGGCCTCGTCAAAGCCCATATCGATGATGTCTTGCGGCCCTTTTTCTTGCTCGATGTACTGATAAAGCACCTCATCCAGCTCTTCGTAGGGCGGTAGGCTGTCGCTATCTTTTTGGTTTGGCCTCAATTCTGCACTGGGTGGTTTTTCTATAATGTGCTTCGGGATGATTTCCCGATCTTGGTTGATGTATTTGGCCAGTTCATAGCACTCGGTCTTATAGACGTCTCCTATCACGCTTAGGCCACCGCACATATCGCCATAGATGGTGCTGTAGCCAACGGCTATTTCGCTCTTATTACCAGTATTGAGTAGAATGGGGCCAAATTTATTACTCAATGCCATTAGTATGACTGCTCTAGTCCGAGCTTGGATATTCTCTTCTGCCAGTCCAAACTCGGTGCCAAAGAAGTGTGGCTTTAGGGTAGCCTCAAAAGCCCGATAGGCATCCTCAATGGGTATGATATCGTACTGGCAACCCAGATTTTGGGCCAACTTTCTGGCATCGTTGACCGAGTGGTCGCTACTATACTGACTTGGTAGTAGCACACAACGCACATTTTCCAGACCGAGCGCCCTGGCAGCAAGCACAGCAACCAGAGCAGAATCAATACCTCCACTCAAGCCCAATATGGCTCTTTTAAAACCAAGTTTCTCAAAGTAATTGCGGACACCCATGACCAGGGCGTCATGTATCAGGACAATCTTATCCTTTGCCTGCTCGCCGCCCAGGTCTTTTCCAGCGCTTAGATCTGCTGTATCTACCAGCCTCAGAGACTCCTCAAAATAGGGAAGCTCAGCCAGTACTTTTCCCTTAGCATCGATGACCAGAGAGCCCCCGTCAAACAGTATTTCCGTCTGTGCACCTACATGATTAGCATATATGAGAGGCAATTGATAGCGCTCAACGTTGGCCTGCATGACCGCTATCCTCTCTTTGGCTTGGCTGTAACTGAATGGCGATGCCGAAACATTGATGATCAAGTCAGGATGCTCAGCCAACATTTCATCCATCGGATTGACCGTATAGAGTGGGTTTTCATTGCCCACATTCCAGCTGTCTTCGCAGACGACGAGCGCCAGCTTCATCCCTCCAAAGTCCACGCATGACCATTCCCTGGCTGGCTCGAAATACCGGTACTCATCAAAAATGTCATAAGTAGGTAGTAGGGTCTTGTGCTGGACGTGCTTTATCTGACCTTCGGCCAAGAGATACACACTATTGTACAGATCTTTCCCTTCGATTACCGGATTGCGACTGGGCGATCCAACAACAATACCAATGCCTTTTGAGGCTTCTGCCAGCTGACCGATCACCCACTCTGACTGCCCGATAAAATCATCGAATTCCAGAAAATCGCGGGGCGGATAGCCAGTCGTCGCTAATTCTGGAAAGACGATCAGGTCTGCACCTTGGCTCTTTGCTCGCTCTGTAAAGTCGATCATCTTAGCCAGGTTGGCCTCAAAGTTGCCGACATGTACATTTATTTGCGCTAAGGCTATTTTCATTAAAGTATCTTCTTTGCTCTGCGATAGTACAAAGAAAACGACTTTAGATCAAACTTAGCTTAAAAACCAAACTAAGATTTGCCAAATAAATCTACAAAGCCGAACAGAGTCCCATCAAATAGCCCTTTATCGCTCAATTTAAGCTTCGGTATGACCAGCAAGGACAGAAAGGATAGCGTCATAAACGGCGCCTGCAACCCACAGCGCAGTTTCCTTCTCACAAATCCATTCAGGTCACTATAGCGCCTGGCTACCCTGGGCCCACTTTCGTTGGTCATGATGCCCGCGACGGGAAGGGGCAGTACTTCCAAATATTCATCTCTGCCAGCAGCAATTCCACCTTTAGCAACTATCAATGCGTTGACGACCCTGGAAATCGACTCATCATCTACTCCGACGGCGACAATGTTGTGGCTATCGTGCGCCACACTGCTAGCTATGGCACCTCTTTTGAGCGACATTCCCCTGACGAAACCTACCGCTGGAGGAGAATCGGAATACCTATTAACGACGACGATCTTGAGAAGGTCATTCTCTACCGAGGGGCTCGCAAATCCCTGAACCCCGTAAGTATCTACCCACTCACTGCCTGTTACTATCTCACCGTCCTCAACGACTATTGCCCTTAAGCGGCTCCCACCAGCCCTTACCCGAAAATCTTCTGCTTGTTTGGGCAGACACTCGAATTTGTTGATAGGCTCCTGTTCAAAGTCTGGCATTCGGTGTGCTCCTGCCTCAGCGACCAATTGGCCATTGATCCAGGTTTCCATAATGCCGAACGATCTGAGATCATCGACGCGCAAAAAGTCAGCCCGATCACCAATCCTTAGATTACCGATATTTAGCCCATAGTGGCGAATCGGGTTTCTGCAAGCTATGCGCAGCAACTTCCATAAATCATGACCATTGCGTATGCCCCGAACCAAAAATTGATTGATGTGCCCTTTTAGTAAATCATCAGGATGGCTATCGTCGGTACAAAACATAAGTCGATCCGGAAACTCGTCGATCAATCCTTCCAAAGCGCTGAAGTTCTTTGCTGCGCTACCCTCCCTTATGAGTATATGCATACCGGCATCCAACTTATCTCTTGCCTCTGCCTCGGTGGTACACTCGTGGTCGGTGGAGATGCCCACAGCTGCATACCGTTTCGCTTCATCTCCTGTCAGACCAGGAGCATGCCCGTCTATGACCTTACCCAGTCGCTGAGCAGCTGCAATTTTGGCCATCACCTCGGTATCACCTGATAGAACACCGGGATAGTTCATCACTTCGGAAAGATAGCGGATGTCGGGACGAGCCAGTAACTCAGCTACAGCATCAGCATCAATGACCGCACCTGCCGTTTCAAAGGAAGTTGCGGGTACACAAGAAGGCGCCCCAAAATTAATGGAAAGTGGTGTGTGTCTAGCATTTTTAAGCATATACATTACCCCTTCGACACCCA
>JBCDFE010000003.1:0-44632 GCA_039178745.1 Bacteroidota bacterium
AACAGACTAAAAAACTATTCATGAACATCTCCATCCTCACTCCCGACCGCAAGGTTTTCATCGGTAGTATAGAATCTGTGACGGTACCTGGCACTTCGGGTTTATTTCAGATCAAGCAGAACCACGCACCCTTGGTAAGTAGCCTGGTTTCTGGGTCTGTCAAATTGATGACTCAAGGTGAGTATGCGTTGTACAGTACAGAAAAGGGTGAGCTTGAAGAGGGACTGAACGAAAGACGCGAGATCAGTTTCGATATTGAAGGGGGCTTCGTCGAGGTTCTGCGCAATGAAATATCTCTGCTTGTTCAAGGCGTTGGTAAGCTAAATTAAACGCTTCTTCTCGAAGCTTTAACTCAGCTGGAAGAATTTAATTGATACATTTTACTATATTGCTCACCTATTCTTTTGGGAGCTATTGCATAAAGTATTCAGAATCAGATTGTTGCTGTTGGGTTTTTTACTCATGGCAGCGTCTTCGGCTCAAGCCGGGCGGGGTAATCCTTTTGAACTGAATGACCGCCTGCCTCCGGTAGAGGTCGAGCAGGAGCTTAGTCAAGATCGACCAGAGGAAGAGTCGGATTCAGAAAACCCTTTCAATGTCAGATACCGGAATACGGATGAGGCATTTGAGCGAGAGGATCTACTTTTAGTAGCGCGGGGTGAACGCAAGGCTGTACTCGATGCCAGGGGCAAGCTATTGGGTATCCATTTATTCCTACTTATTCTTTTGGGTGTCTTCTGGTCACTGATGCGCCCGACTCTCACGGCCTGCTACAAGAGTTTATTCAATTCTAGCGTAGCCTGGCAACTCTACAGGCGAAAAGCTGGTGGTTTGCGCAGCCGTTTGCTGCTGGCCTATTTGTTTAGCTTTCTATCGATAGGCTTCTTTATTTATCTGCTCACTCAGCATTTCGAGTGGCTACCCGGTGATCACCCTTGGGTGCATTGGGGCATATTGAGTGGTTCAGTAGCTGGCTTCTTTGGGCTCAAGCACCTCATCCTGGGTGTGGCAGGATGGTTGTGGGAGGCACCAACTGAGGCTGATCGCTTTAGTTTTGCTGTCCAGATCAATACGCTGCTGTTGGGTATGGCTCTGGTTCCAGCCAACCTTTTTGTGTCTTATGCACCAGAGGAAGCAACCAGTATTATGGTATTTGGTGGACTTGCACTAGTTTCGGGCGTTTACGTGTTGAGAGGACTCAGAGGACTCGATATTGGCAACAGTCTGTTGCGGAAAAGCCCCCTGCTATTTTTGTTGTATATTTGCGCCATCGAAATTGCCCCAATAGCATTGCTGGCCAAGTTTATTTACGAGCAGGTTTAGCAGGCTAGGACTGACCACAAGTTATGACTACTACTATGGCTGACAGCAGTCAAGCGCCAGAGCAGGAATACCGCTCGATCAGGACCATCTTAGTGTCCCAACCTGAACCAGAACGAAATCCTTACGAGGATTTAGCCAAGCGCTATAATCTGACCATAGATTGGCGTCCATTTATAGAGGTTCAGGGTTTAACGGCTAAGGAATTTCGCAAGCAGCGCGTGTATCCCAACGAGTTCAGCTCAGTCATATTTACCTCTAAAACGGCGATAGACCACTTCTTCCGTTTGTGTAAGGAGATGCGCATCGATATGTCTGGAGACACCCGCTACTACTGCTTGACAGAGGCCATTGCCAACTACCTGCAAAAGTTTATCGTATACAGAAAGCGCAAAGTAGCCGTAGGAAAGCGCACTATAGATGACTTGGCCAATACTCTGAAAAAGTATCGGTCTAAGGAGACTTTTTTCCTGCCATGTAGCAATCTGGGTGCCAAGAAGGTAACAAACTTCCTGAATGAAAATGACTTCAATTGGAAGGAGGGTATGATGTATCAGACGGTATCTAGCGACCTCAGCGATCTGGAAAATGTCTTCTACGATGTACTGGTTTTCTTCAGCCCGCTCGGCATCAAGTCGCTATTCGAAAACTTCCCGGACTTCAAGCAGAACAACACCCGCCTGGCAGTAGCTGGTAGTCAGACCACCAAAGCTGTAGAAGAGCGAGGTTTGCGCGTAGACATTGCCGTCAAGCCACCTGAAGTCCCCTCCATGACCTCAGCACTCAAGGCATACCTCAAGCTGTCCAACCCACAATAGGCTATGATGAACCTGGCCGATTTAGCTGAGCGCTTACGAGAGCGCTTGAAATCTCCTTTGCCAGGTGCCAGCGCACACCAGATCATGTATCCTGGATTTCGCGGTGAAAAACCGGGAGGTGTTCCCGATGATGCGCGGGTGGCAGCAGTGCTTGAATTGCTCTATCCGCTACCTGATGGTCGGCTTGGTTTGCTGTTTTTCAGGCGCACCAGTCACGATCCTAGAGATGCCCATGCCGGTCAGATCGGATTTCCTGGTGGCAGTGTGGAAGAAGAGGATAAAACCCTGGCAGATACCGCTCTGCGCGAAGCATGGGAAGAAGTAGCTGTACCTCCAGCATCCGTCGATTTACTTGGCCAGCTGAGTCCGCTCTACATTCCAGTCAGCAACTTTTTGGTCCACCCCTTTTTAGGTGTTGCTGCGGTTCGACCTGATTTTAAAGGCCAGGATGCTGAAGTAGACGAGATACTTGAGCTTCCTTTGGAAGATTTTCTCAGACCCGATGCGCGAGCCACCAAATCTATGACGATGTCTAGTGGGTTTCGCTTGCCAAAAGTCCCTTATTGGGATGTGCAGGGCGAAACCATTTGGGGAGCGACTAGCATGCTCGTTGCTGAGTTGGTCAGTATCATCCAGGAAATTGAATAGATATGGCTGAGGGGCGTTATCGATTTCGGCTACCGCCACCCATCATGCTGCTGAGCCTGATGATCCTCTTGGCTACTCTACTTACCTGGGTCATACCGGCTGGCAGCTTTGAACGCATAGCTACAGACGGTGGGCGGTCCCAAATTGTACCGGGCAGCTTCAGCTGGCTCATCGAATCCCAGGCTGTCAGCCCATGGCAGATGATCAGGGCCGTACCCGATGGCTTTGCCCGAGCATTACCCGTCATTTTTATTTGCCTGATCAGTGCGGTTATGTTTGCCTTTCTCGAAAAGGCAAGGACCATAGAGCGAGCAGTAGGTGCACTGATTTACAAATTGGGTCAAGATCGGTCGGGCACCATCATCACCCTTCTCACTTTTATCTACGGCTTCCTGGGCATATTCGTGGGTTACGAAAATAATATCGCCACCATACCCATCGCCTGTGTCGTCATCCTGGCGCTGGGCGGAGATCTCATTCTGGCCGCTGGCGTATCCATAGGCGGCATGACGGTAGGTTTCGGGCTCTCTCCATTCAATCTATATACTGTAGGCGTTGGGCATGAGCTTTCGGGCTTGCCCATGTTCAGCGGTGCCGGACTCCGATCCCTGCTTTGCCTGGGCGGACTAGCCATCATGTCTTGGTTCAATATGAGATACTTTCAGCGCCTGAAGGCAGGTAAAACAGGCCAGCTCGGGCAAGGGCTGGACACCAGTGGCTTTGAGTTTGATCCTGATCAGCGCCAGCTCAGTATGGCCAACTGGTTGCAACTGTTGGTCTTCGGTGCGGGTCTGTTGGCGGTCATTTATGGTGGTTTGAAATTGGGCTGGCGCATCAATGATGTTTCCGGGGTGTTCATTGTCATTAGCATCCTTTGTGCCATCATTAGCCGACTTTCCATCAAAGAACTCAGCGATGCCGCCACAGAAGGTATCGCTCGCATGGCCCCGCCCACATTTGTCATTGGCTTAGCTACCACCATTAGTGTCATCTTGCAGCAGGGCCAGATCATCGACAGCCTTAGTTACGGTATCGGGCAAGCGCTTGTGAGCCTTCCGCCAGCTCTCTCAGCTGTGCTCATGACCATTTTCCAGGGGGGCTTCAACATGCTCGTCCCTTCCGGTAGCGGACAGGCCTATGCCACCCTGCCCGTTATGCTGCCCTTGGGCGAAACGGTGGGCCTCAGTCAGCAGGCCAGCATACTCGCTTTTCAGATAGGCGACGGCCTCACCAACCTCATCAACCCCTCTCTTCCCGGACTGGCAGCCATGTTGCTCTACTGTCGCGTTCCATTCGAGCGGTGGTTTGTATTTGTACTTCCGCTGGTCGGTATCGTCCTGCTCTGGGCCGTAAGTGGGCTCGTGCTGGCTGTGATGTTGGGTTGGAGCTGATAACTTTTTCTAAGTTTCCCAGTACTTCGGCGGATCAAAAGAAGAGGGGATTGCCCTGTTCGGATATCTTTCGATCGCGCGAGTCAGAATACTGATCGCACTCATATTTAGTCGCTGAGCAGGAACGAAAGCTCTTCTACCCTTTCTTATTTTTTTGTCGTACCATTCTGCCACGCGACCACCTCGGTTTCCTATTCGGTAGCGGGGATACTCGCGAACTTCCGCTCGGCCTATTCTTTTAGAGTTGCTGCTTCTTTGAATGATCCGGCCTATACGATAGCCATACGCCGTCCTGCGCATAAAATAGACTGTAGGCTTATTGTGGAGATTTCCGCTGTAGCCAATGATATTGGAAGGATGATAGAAGTCTGGATAGTAGGCCATGTTGGCAGGTTTTAACGAGGTTTAAACATATATTTAAGCCATTTATTGTCTCAATTAAATCCAGTTTGATCTCCGCGTCTTCATGCCCGGCCGTGAATTAGATCAAAAAGTGTATGTTTACACAAAAGCCTATGTCTAAAATATTATTTATCCCATTGAGCTATATTTTCCTATTGCTCCTGCCTCTTTCCATTCTGATAAGCAATTGCGATAACGATGACGATGATACAGACCTGACCACCTTAGCTTTTGGTGTTTATGAGGGGAACCTCCTAGGCGTTGATACGGATGGTAATCCAGCTACTGCATCAGGTGTTGTTGCTACAGTTAGTAAAGTTTCTAATTCTCGTATTTCGATCGGCCTGTCAGATGGAGGTGTTCAGGTACAGACCGTAATTTTTGAGGCAGATATGACGTCATCCACTAACTTCAATGTGATTCCTTTTGTCCAGAATAACGTGACTACTTCGGGAAGTGGTAGTATTAATGGCGATATCCTGAGCATCAATCTAGCCTCTTCCAACAACACCACAGGGTCTTATACTGGTTTGAGGCAATGAATTAGCTAAAACCTTTTTGGGAACCCAACGCATCATGTGTATCAGGATTCCAATATTCTAGATGAGCGCTGCAGCTTGCTTCTTCTTTACTGAATTGAATAAGTATGAAAAGGTTAATCATTCTATCTATAATCTGTATCGGCCTATCGAGCTGCCAGGAAGAGCCATCTCAAAATATAGAACTGCAGCAAGTGCAGCAAGAGGCTAATGTTGCCTTAATTAATCAGTACTTTGAGCATTTCAACAATCACGAGTGGGAACAAATGGCCAGTATGTATGCCGACCCCGCCGAGTTCAAAGATCCCTCCTTCGGTACGGAATCAATTCGGCAAACGCGAGTAGAAACCGTAGCCAAGTACAGTGAACTCAATGCTATCTTCTCCGATTTACACGATCGCGTCGTACAAATTTATCCTTCGGGGAATGATCACGTAATCGTAGAGTTTATCTCCACCGGAACGGCTCCTGACGGTTCTAGTTTTGAACTGCCTATTTGCTCCATCCTCACGATTCAAAATGGTAATATCATCAAAGACTACACCTACTATGACAACTTCGAGGAGGAGGAGATGGAGCCTGGCCAGGAATAAAGCAGTCTATGTCAACCAGGATGGCCTGCATCTGTACCGCACTAAAAGCATCTGCTAAAGGTTGGTCAATTATGAAATCTTTCTACTGGCGATCGGACAGCTTTGAGACGCTTCAAAAAGTAATCGGACTTCTTGAAAAGTTCCCGGAATGGAAAGGATATGCGCGTTATTGCAAGGATAGCTATCTGTGAACGATATATTGAATTTGAAAAGAGTGAGCTGTTCGGTATGGGAAATTTTTTAACCTTCTTAAACACAGATGAGGAAGCGTTTGACAACCTATTGCCTTTCATCGACTGATTTGGAGCGTAGATAATATCTCGAGATACAACCGAGGCAATTAAATCCAAATCATTAGAATATTCTATCATGTACCACACAAAAGGGATAATTGTGCATAGCCAATTTAAAATTTGATGGTCAGGTGCTCATTAGTCGTGTCATTAGTCTTGATATGGGCTTGTTTTGTAAGGGCTCAGTCCGAAAGCATCTTCTTTGTTGACCTGGATTCAGTTTTGAAAGAGTCGTTTTTAGGAGATGAGCTGAAAGATTTTACGGATTCGATTTACAATTTTTACTATGAAATATTTGATGAAGATCTAAAAGAGTTTTATCAGAATTTTGTAGCCTTACAAGAATGCTGCTGCAGCTATGCGTACGTAAAATCAGGAGCAAACCGACTCCGACTTATCCAAGATACCTTAAGGTGGACGGAACGCGCTTTAGACACTTTGACCTCCATCATCGAGATGCGCCATGTTGAGTTTACAAAAAGCTTGGTCAGCGAGTTATCTGCGACTTTTGCTGCAAGCATCGAAGAGCCTTTGCTAGTTCTAGATCATAGTTCGATTCGAGTACTCACTTTTCGTAGAGAAGAAATTTTCTTGACAGACTACCTAATCAACGAAATCAATAGCGGTACTGAAGT
Organism: Bacteroidota bacterium; assembly: GCA_039178745.1. Taxonomy (GTDB): domain Bacteria; phylum Bacteroidota; class Bacteroidia; order Chitinophagales; family Saprospiraceae; genus Neolewinella. Next base: position 6,640 of record JBCDFE010000003.1, read on the forward strand.
CATCGAGCAATTGAATAAATTCCACAGAACCCTATCGAGAGAGGTAAAAGACCTCATCAGAATACCCAACTAAGGCCCCGGAGGGGTCTTCCCCTTCTAGGGAGGTCTGCAGCTGCGCAGCACCAGGGCCTCCCGCTCCTCTCCCGCCAAACCGCGATCTCCCACCCCCGCCTTCCGCCCAAAACCTTATTTTTACCACCGACCACCCAATCTACAACAGTATGAACCGCCCGTATTATATTTTCGCTTGCCTGCTTGTACTCGCTAGCTGTGCCAGGCAAGAAGTTGCTGTCCCCTCGCCGGTTATATTATCTGCCGGGACTGTGGAGCGACACGAAAATTTCCCATCAGAATTCATCAGTGACCGAAATGTAGACGTCTGGCTGCCCCAGGATTACTCTGATACCGAGCAGTATGCAGTCCTTTACATGCACGACGGTCAGATGCTTTTCGACTCCACTAAGAGCTGGAACAAGCAAGAATGGGGAGTCGATGAAGTAATGGGCCGCCTACTGGAGGAAGACTTGATTCGGAAAACCATCGTAGTAGGCATCTGGAATACAGAGCTCAGACATTCCGAATATTTTCCGCAAAAACCATTCGAAAGCCTGGGCCCCGACCAGCAAGACTCGTTGCTAAACCTAAATTTCGGAGGACCAGAAAACAAACTCTTCAAAGCGGAAGTCCAGTCAGACAATTATTTGAAGTTCATCGTAGAGGAGCTGAAACCCTTCATTGACGAGAACTATGCGACCCACAAAACTATGGAAGAGACGTTTATCGCCGGCTCTAGTATGGGGGGACTGATTTCTATGTATGCAATATGTGAGTATCCTGAGGTGTTTAGTGGAGCAGCTTGCATGTCTACTCACTGGATCGGTACCTTCGACACACTGAACAATCCCATACCAGAAGCTTTTGCGAGCTACTTGGATAATAATTTACCAAATCCCGAAAACCATAAAATCTACTTCGACTTCGGTACAGAAACACTCGATGCCTTCTATGAGCCTTATCAACTGATCGCAGATCGCATTATGCAATCCAATGATTACAATGATCAAAACTGGACGACTCTGAAGTTTGAGGGCGCTGACCACTCAGAACGCGCCTGGTACGAGCGGCTGCATATTCCATTGGCCTTTTTGTTCCAAGAAGAGTAGACTTGCCAGCTAAGTAACAAAAGCACGCGAATTAGCATCAAGAACTACCTTACAATCCATAAGCTCTCAATCTACCCTACACCATGAAATTTCGCTCTATAATAGACAAAGTAGCAGAGGATAGAATCGACGAGGCACTAACCACCTTCGAGATTTTCTTCGACGATATCGCAGAAATAAAGGAGCAACTGATCCTGATACGCGGGAATTACAGAAGCGTTCAAAGGCAAGAAATTGATAATGTCGAAGATCCAGAAGACATAGCCAGAGACAAAAACAAGATCAGAAAATCTATAGTCGATCTATTTGCTCAGGTAGAATCACTAACAGAAAACGGATCATCTGGTAAAGAAAAACGAACCGGTGATCAGGTCAATACGGTAGAGAGTATTGTCCAAAACGCACTCAGCGATCGAGGGTATGAGATCATAACCCAAATACTATCTGACCAATCATCGTATTACTATAAGGCCAGGAAAAATTCTTTCGTACAGAAAGACTATTATGTCATTCAGGTTCTGAACAGATACAAGCTCAATAATTCCAAATCTGGATATAATCAAACTTACCTGGACTTTTTCTCCCGATGTCCAAGGCCATTTGTTGATTTGATGGAATTCCATCCGGGTAATCCGAGTTATATCATACGCAAGTTTGCTGAAGGTATGGATGCAAATACCTTAATAAAAAGTGGCATCAGTCTTTCTCTGCTTAAATCTTTAGACGTGATCATTACTGTGGCTAAAGGACTGCAGGAAATAGATGAGGCCAAAATCTTTTACAACAACTTAATACCCGACCAGATTATACTCGACAATAATCTGGATCTACACCTGCTGCCTCTTAATATTTTCGAGGATAACGACCATGTAACCACCTGGAAAAATCTCAAAGACGGCATCAAGTTCATGAGCCCTGAGCAACTAACGGCGGCGGGCAATAGGAAGGCACAAGAGCAACTTACCGTAGTTAGCAATCAATTTTCATTAGGGCTAATTCTCTTTTACATTTTTGCCGGAGAGCCCCTGTTTGATGGCAAGGGTTTGCCGGATCTGTACGAAGACCGGATTGATAGCAAAGACACCAACTTGCAGCTAACCAGCTTTTACGAAAAGTTTGAGGAGAGTTTGCTCCAATACGGCATAGAAGAAGACGAAGCCAAGGAGATGCTCGGAGAGTTTAGAAATATTTTCAAGAAACTCATCAGGATAAAACCCGAAAATAGATTTCAAAGATTCGGTGATTTTATATCTAAGATCGAGTTTCTGAAACTCAGAATCGAGCATAAGAGAAATGATCTATTAGGGAAATATCTGGACTATACCAACAGCTCCTTTTATCGCGCCATTCGAGTTGATGATGAATTGATCAGTAAATTTTACGACGAATTGATCTCGCAGCTGACGTCTAAAAAGTCTATGGATGATGTGCTGGAAAGAAACATCAGACTCCAGTATGCGCTCAACTACGTGTTTAGCTCGGTTTCTGATTTCGACAACCAAGCTTTTATGGTCGAAGCACTCTCCTGCCTGGTCAAAGGGCAACACTTCGACTTTACCATAGAAGATTATGAGGTCTTTTTTAAGTTGTTGAAAGAACATATTTCCAAGAGTGATCCAGACTGGAGCGTAGTGGTCGAGGAGTCTTGGGATCATTTTATCGATGCCTCCCTCAACGCTATCGACACCATCTTGCACCCGTCTCTGAACCTGGCAGAGGAAGCTTAGAGAGGTTTATAAGTTCCTATTTGTCTCTGTTAAAAATCAAACTAGCCACATGCTTAAATATTTCCTGCCACTCGCCTTATTAGCGGTATTTTCTACCTGCGCGCAGCCTGAATCCAAAAAAGAGAACGATACTGTCCCGGAAAGTACCGAGCCCGATGGTTCGGAAAATGCCTTAGATGAAACAGAAATTTTTGTCTTCGATCCAGCCGAGGTATCTGAAATCAGGGTGCCACAAGGTATAGAAGTAAAAGGTGATCTACTCTTCGCTAAGGCATGGAAGGATAAGAATGGAGAAAACGTTTTGATCGTTTCCAAGTTAGGTCCGCTAGACGAAGCAGAGGAAGATGTCATAGACGAAGGTGATCAATATGCGGAACTATACGGTGAACAGTATATAAAAACAGAAGACGGATACGAACTCTTGTGGGATATATATGATTTCGAGAGAAATTGCCCCTTCGATTTGTCACTCGATATATTTCCCAATTCGACAACGATCACAGACCTGGACGAGGACGGAGTCACAGAGACAACACTCGCCTATAAGCTGGGCTGTAGAAGTGATGTGTCTCCTATTGAGATGAAAGTGCTCCTACTCGAAAATGACGTCAAGCATGGTTTGAGAGGAACAATGTCTCTGACTGATTTAGAAGAAGGCTTTGAGTATGACTATTCCCAAATCGACACCACTGGGATGTCAGATATGGATAAAGTATATGCAAAAATAGGTACTTACAGTAATGAGGACGATTTTGCTGGTCAGCCCGAAGTGTTTTTAGAACATGCAAGAGAATTATGGATACGATTGGTTAACGAAGCTATGTACTAGGGATGTCTTTTAGTACGATCAAGCACACTGGCCGCATGGGTATGACCCTGTGTTTTCAGGTTTTGCTCATAGGCCTTGCTTTTGGCCAGCCTGTCAAATATGAATATGCCCAAGAAAATGGCATACAAAAGATCACTACTTATATTGTTTTTGCCGACGGTCAAAATCAAGACTCTACGCTGCTTCTTGTTAAAACCTTCAACCCTTTTGGTTATATACTGTCTACTGCTGTTTATGAAGAAGGCGTAGTCAATGAGTACACCTATTATTATGAAGAAGACACCATTCTGGTTAAGAAGCTTTCTTTTTACAACGGTGATCTGCGCTACTCAGATTTGGTGTTGCGCCAAGGTGGAAAGCTGATATGGAGTAGCTATGACCAAAACGCAATGCCTACAGGTTCATATAGTGTTGAGCGCCTGGATCGACATGGCCGCACTAAAAGGAGCAGAATCTATTCTGGGGGACGGCTAATCCGGCATTACACTTACCGATATCATCCAAACGGGGAAATAAAGCAAAGGAGAGATTTCTTAAGAAAAGAGGTGTATCACTATGATCGCGAAGGCAGATACAGAGGTGGAGACCAACCACCAATAACCCTGATCTCAGAAATCGAAGAGACTATGACCGACGGAAAAACCCTGACTTCCAGAATAGTAAAGTATAACGAAGCAATAACTACCATAGGGATGGTCGGAAGATTGAGTTTAGAGCCGGGTGACATCTTAAAAACAGAAAAATTCAAAAATGAGCAAGGCATAATAGAATTTGCTCAGCAGTGGGTGAATGGTGTTTTGGTAGGGCGGGTGGTTTATGAAATAGAGCGCTTCTAGACCCTATTGGTCTGCTAGTTTTGATCTAATTGCTGCCACAACAGCTTCTCTATCATTTGCGACTTTAGATAGGAAATTGTCCTTGACGGCCAAGCCTTCTTGATACTTAGCCGACCAAGCAATCATTTCGACCAAAACGGGGATTAGATCCAATCCCTTAGCAGTTAGCTTGTACTCCTTCTTCGTTTTCAGCTGGGGGTACACCCTGGATTCGATAATTCCACTCGCTTCCAATTTTTTCAATCGACTGGACAGGATGTTGGTCGCTATGCCTTCCTTGGATTGCTGAAACTCTTTGAAGAACGACTTGCCCTCAAATACCAAATCGCGAATGACCAAAAGGCTCCATTTGTCTCCAAAAAAGTCAAGGGCGTAGCTAATCGGGCAGTCTGATCGCATAAATTTGAATTTAGACGCTTGCAAAACGCAAGCGAGTATCTATATTTGCACACTTGCATTTTGCAAGTTAGTAAAATTGCAGATATGAGCATCATACAAATTGGCCTAAATAAGCTGAAAAAAGAAAGCTGGTCAGATCGGGAAATGAAAAATGTAGAACGGATGACCGACTTCGTTCAAAACTTGATGAACAATCATGATTTCGACTATATGCGCAAAGAGTTTGGCCATCATCAGTATATGCAGCATAGCAGAGGCATTCCTGACGGGATGAATAATTTGATCAAGTACGTTCAGGATTTCGCTAAAAGATTTCCGGATTACACCTACGATGTCAAGCACATTTATGCGGATGGCGACTATGTTACCTTTCACTCGCATGCCACGACAAAAATCAAGCAAAGAGGTGATGACAGAAAGGGATTTAATATCATAGATACCTGGAAGCTCCAAGACGGTGAAGTAGTCGAGCACTGGGACGCTATACAGCCCCTGAGCTTTTCTATGCGGCTTTATGTGCTACTTGTTGGAGGAAAAGTTGCAAATGGCAATGGGCTTTTTTAAGTCGGTAACTATATAAATGTTCTGGGAATAGCACCATCCCGCTTCTCGATCTGCGAGATCTCGTGCGAGGATCGGAACATTCGGGGAATGTTCCGACCTGCGCCTGCCTGCCGGTGCCAAGCAGGCAGGGAAGTCTAAATTAAGAATCTCCATACCTGGACTTTCAGCCATTTGTATACATCATTCGGAAAAATCGATACGTGGGACATATTGGCTGCCTGCAACTTTGTCGTATTCAAAAACAGGAAAAATGAATACGATGAAAAAGGTAATAGTTGTCACGGGTGCATCTTCTGGTATAGGCAAGGCAGCAGCACTGCAATTTATACAAGAAGGCCATACCGTTTATGGCGTAGCCAGGCGAGTAGAAAAGATGCAGGACCTGGTCGAAGCCGGTGGTCATGCTATGAAGATGGACGTGACTGAGCACGAGCAGGTACACACGGTCATATCGGACATTATAGCTCGTGAGGGTAAAGTCGATGTATTAGTCAACAATGCGGGCTATGCTGTATACGGGCCCGTAGAGGAGATCTCCTATGAGCAGGCAAAGCGCCAGTTTGAGGTCAATTTATTTGGCCTGGCAGAAGTTACAAAAGCCGTCATTCCCACGATGCGCCAGCAGCGCTCTGGCACCATTATCAATGTGTCTTCTGTAGGTGGAAAGATCTATAGCCCGCTGGGCGCCTGGTATCACGCCACCAAGCATGCACTCGAAGGCTGGAGCGATTGCTTGCGACTGGAGCTAGCTGAGTTTGGAATCGACGTGGTCATCGTAGAGCCCGGTGCCATTAAGACGGAATTTGGCGATGCTATGGACCAGCAGTTCGGCAGTACGGAAAACAGTCACTACGCCAGCCTGAAGAAAGCCATGGAGCAAGCCATTGAACACACCTACGCCTCCGGCAACTTCAGTGAGCCAGAAGTCATAGCCGACACCCTATCTAAAGTCGTACGGTCCAATAAGCCCAAGACGCGCTATGCGGCTGGTAAAATGGCCAATCTGTCCCTGCGCATGAGGAGACTCGTATCTGATCGAATGTTTGATAATATGGTTATGCGCATGGTGTCTCAACGGGCAAAGGCATAAGAGCTTGTTTGGGAATTACCCTTTTGGCTACTCGCAACTGGGAAGATTCTGATAATGGAATTAATCCAGTTGCGAGTTTAGCGGAGTAAGCGTAAAATCTCCCTAAATTTAAAGCATGGAAGAGATCATAAATATTGAAACCGTATCGCAAGTCCATAAGATGGCGGGGCGATCTGAGCCTTTACATCCCTTGATCTCCGTCATTAAATTTACAGAAGAAGCGGCCGGGAAAGACTTTGATCGCCTCAAGGTCCGATCAGGTCTGTACTTCATCTCTCTGAAAGCAGGGCACCATTGCCCGATGGTTTATGGTAGAAATACCTACGATTTCGAGAGTGGGTCAATGATATTCATCGCGCCTAATCAGGTCATGACATTTGAGTCGCCCAAGACAAATGAAACCTATGGTACCTGGGCCTTGGTTTTTCACCCTGATCTAATCAGGAAATCACCTCTGGGGGAAACCATTGACCAGTATAACTACTTCTCTTACGAGGCAAATGAAGGCCTGCATATTTCTGAAAAAGAAAAGGATATTCTATTCGATTTGTTGGGCAAGATCGAGTACGAGTTAAATCAAAATTTAGACAAGCACAGCCAGGAACTCATCATCGCTACCCTGGAATTGTTTTTGAAATATTGCGATCGATTCTACGACCGACAATTTTATACGCGCACCAACCTCAACAAAGATTTTGTAAGTAGCTTTGAGCGATTATTGAAAGACTACTACCGATCTGAAAAGCCATTTGAACTGGGCTTGCCAACGGTAAAATACTGCGGAAAGTCACTGAATATGTCGCCCAAATACTTAAGTGATTTACTCAAAAAAGAGACTGGGAAAAGCACTCAGGAGCACATTCACCATTTTGTCATTAACAAAGCCAAAAACCAATTGCTCTCTAGTCGTTCTTCAATTAGTGAGCTGGCTTACGATCTTGGCTTCGAATATCCACAGCATTTTGCCAAGGTTTTTAAACGAAAAGTCGGGATGAGTCCGAGTCAGTACCGGAATGCGAGTTAGAAGACATTAGACCGCCAAATCAATCTACCCCCATTGCAAACGATCCACCTCAGGAAAGGAGAAATTATTCAGAAAGATGGTGAATTAAACACCAGGGTTTATTTCGTTAAATCTGGATTATTACGCAGCTATGCCGTCGATAAAAACGGAAAAGAAAACATCTTCATGTTTGCTCCCGAAGGTTGGGTTATTGCCGATTCCAATAGCCCGGAAACACCATCGGCTTTATTTATCGATGCCCTTGAAGACTCTATCGTGGTAGCCCTGCCTAAAGACCTAGAACGAGAGAAGCAGAACATCGCACCCCTAACTAAAAGATTGCATGTGCTTCAGAATCGAATCTTGATGCTCATTAGCTCAAATGCACTAGAGCGGTATGACCATTTTGTAGAAACCTATCCCAATATCCTTCAGCGAGTTCCCCAAAAAATGATCGCCTCCTTTCTAGGGATGACCCCAGAGACCTTAAGTACTATAAAGAGCAAGCGGTACAAGGACAAGAAGATTTAGTCATTTTCTTAAGAAATCATAATGCATACCAAATCCTGAGGGGAGAACTTTGCTTCCTAAAGTGATCGGTATAGCTATGGCAAATAATGGTGTATTTCTGAAAGTAGCGGCTGTTCTGTGGTTCATCTGGGGCGCGGTGCACATTTTTGCAGGTGTCATGACCGACAATTTCATATTGAGTGGAGATATTGCCGGAGCGGTAAGTGGCATAGCAGATGCCGTTGACCCAGCGACCTTGCAGGCCAACTATCCAGAAGCCTCCGGTGCGATCATCGGCCAGCACGGCTTCAATCTGCTGTGGATTGGGATCGTGACACTCATCTGCTCCTTTTACATCTGGAAAGGAAATAAAAATGCCATTTTCCTGGCCGCCATCACCGGTGGTTTGGCCGACCTCGGATATTTTCTATTCATTGATCTGGGAGGTCATGTAAACTTTGTTCCAGGAACCGTAATGACGCTCGTTTCCAGTGCAGCTATTATTTTGAGCTTTTTGGCTTACTTCCAGATGAGGAAGGAAAATGCTGACGCTTAGAAAGGCACAAGGGAAAGAGAAAATTTTTCATTCCGACTGTCGTTTTTCAGGAAACATGCCTGATAAATGGAAGGAATGAAACCTCTTTGGATCTCGACAATCAGTTTGATGTGTACGCTACTCGCTTGCCAGGGTAGCGACAACGAGAACACACTTGCCGACCAACCGCAAGCTGAAGAAGCCCCCATCATCCATTTTGATTCTCTCTCGGCGACCTACCCTACTCAGATCGGCAACGACAGGGGATTCGTAGAGATATCAGGCGTCCAGACTTTTGAAAACGAGCAGTTGGTTGGTAGTGAATTCATCATCTCACTAAACGATATAACCAACTACCCTTTTTCAAAGACCATCAGCATTGATACGCTGATTGCGGTCAATGAAGTAGAAAGCCACCAAGACACTTTAGATCACAGCTATTTTGATGGTGCGGTTATCAGGAGTATTTACTATCGGTCAGTTCGAGCAAATACGCTTTACTTCGATGTCGTTCTCCAAAATGCCAGCCAGCAAAAAGAAGTCATGGGCAGGTTTAATTTATTCTATCGAACAGAGAAGGAGGGAAAGGTATATGGCTGGTTTGCTGACAGCATTGTAGCGTTATAACAACAGAAACGTAACTTGCTAACCAAAACCGCTTATCATGCGCTTACTGATTGCATTAGTATGTTTTAGTCTCTTTTTCTTCACTTGTAATTCTCCCACAGCCCAGGAAGACATGCCCGATCCAATCGTCACTGCCGCCGACATACTTGGCGATCCCGCCTATCGGGCCATATCTTTTGGTGGCTACCGCCAGCCCACCCGTGAGGTCGTGCCCACAATAGAGGAATTGAAAGAAGATCTAGCCATCTTGCAGGCTATGGGCATCAAGCTGTTGCGCACCTACAACACTCAGCAGTTTGCCCAGGCAGCCAACTTGTTGGAAGCCATTAAGCAGATGAAAGTCGCCAATCCCGATTTCGAGATGTACGTCATGCTGGGTGCCTGGATAGACTGCGAAAACGCCTGGACAGATGCGCCCAATCACGAGGCTGAGAGCCTGGAAAATAACGCAGCCGAAATTGCAGCTGCCGTCGAAATGGCCAACCAATATCCCGACATCGTAAAGATTATCGCTGTTGGCAACGAAGCTATGGTCCACTGGGCCACCAGCTACTTCGTCTACCCGGATGTTATCCTGAAATGGGTGAATCATTTGACAGACTTACGCCAGCAAGGCAAACTCCCCGAAGGCGTTTGGGTCACCAGCTCCGACAACTTTGCGTCTTGGGGAGGCGGTGACGATAGCTACCATATAGACGACCTGACAGCCCTGATCGAGGCCGTAGACTATATTTCTTTACACACGTATCCTTTCCACGATTCTCACTATACACCCGATTACTGGCTCGCTCCCGAAGAGGCGGTAGCCGGTCTGTCCGATCAGGAACGCATAGATGCTGCTATGTTGCGCGCCAGAGATTATGCAGAAAGTCAATATCAGTCCGTAGTCGATTTCGTAGACTCGTTGGGCATCGAGAAACCCATTCACATAGGCGAAACCGGCTGGGCGACCAAAGACAGCCACCTCTATGGCAATGATGGTTCAAAAGCCGCAGACGAATACAAATCCAAGTTCTACCACGATCACCTCCGCGAATGGACCGATAGCGAGGGTATCTCCTGTTTCTACTTCGAAGCATTCGACGAGCAGTGGAAAGACCCGACCAGCGATCTGGGCTCAGAGAATCATTTTGGGCTCATCAACTTGCAGGGCCAGGCCAAATACGCCCTCTGGGACATGGTGGATACCGGTGCCTTTGAAGGCCTAAGTCGAAATGGTCAGCCCATCACCAAAACCTTCGATGGTGATCTGGAGAAACTGATGGAGACGGTGCTTGCTCCGCCTCTTGCCCATTGATTAACTTGCTGATTTTAGTATCTATAATTATTCATATCCGCTTCCTCAATAGGTTTTAGTGAACCTACTTCTGATCTGATGTAATTACCAAAGTCCGCTCTGGATACACCTAGCTTTTGCTCTAGTATCCTAAAGTAATCCTCATCAGAGCGACCAGCTTGAAAAGCATCGAATAGGCTTGGCATACCTTCCTTGTCGATGATCCTTTGACAAATCAATGCCCCAATAGCATATCGAAAGTCCGTTATGAATTCTCCATTTGGTATATAGGTTTGTAATTCAGACAAATTCTCCAGTTTGTAATCTGAGTTGTCTGATAGAAATCGCCGGAGTTTTTCCCAGTGCCACTCGATGGCGTACCCAGTGCTGCCACCTATCAAGGCCGCAGTTCCTTCGTCAAACCAGGAATGATAGGATCTATCGGGAAATTTTGCTCTGGTATATAAATGGACTACTTCATGCGGATAGTACTCAGAATTATTTCCAGCGTAAATGATGTTGTTGACATTGTCGGCCATGCCTCCGGATGGAACTGGCTGATAGCTATATGGAAATAGGTTGAGTCCCGTTATATCGCTTAGGTCTCTAGTGTCATTAGCCACTACATAATCGAATTGTAGCGGCTCGATTTCAAAAATATGTGCTATTTCTATATTAAAGCTATCCATCCGGTTGGCGTCTAGGGCGTTGAACTCATGTAGCGGATGGACGATATAATTTACGCTTCCTACTTGCCTACTGCGTATGGTTTCCTTTTGATATTGAGTGCTGCTATAGAGCATATATTGTCCATCTATTTCCTTAGCATACACTGTAATCATATATTTAATGTCGACTATTTCACTTTGACCTGGAATAGACTCGGTAAAAACAGCCTTGAGCATATAGTACTGATTCTGTACAGGAACTATACCAACGGTCGAGCACTGAACCTGTCCACCATTTTGTCTGAGTTCATTAATGTCTAAGAGTAGCGATACGTAAAGCATGTCCGGATATGGATACGAGCTTTGATCCCAGTATTGATTTTCCCTCCTGACATAAGCTCCGGAATTCAAGTAATTCTCCCATAGGTTTTGGATTTCCATGAAATAACTCTCTTCCCTGTTCTTGACATTGTCGTTTATACGGTAATGGATGACCGTATCAACACTTGGCTCGTTTTGGCCCTGGCATCCGCAAATTATTAGCACAGATGCAAAGAAGAATGCTAGAAAACTTCTCATTTGGTTCATCTTTTATGAAGTAGGTCTCTCATCTAAAAAATGTCTGACATGAAACAGATATGAATCGTCTTATTCGTTTTCTTGAACTTTCGTTAGCATGCATCTCCTCTTGAAGAGACTAGCTCAAGCGGCCCTGCAAAAGAATCCATTCGCCCATTCATGGTGCTACTCCCGAAAAGGGGAACTTTGCTGTAAAGTGGATAACAGAGGGCGTGTATGATTTCGGAATTGACCCTATGATTGAGTCTTTGGAAAGTGTAGATCAGTAGTTTGTATAATGGTCAGGTAGGACTAGCTAGGAATAGATGTATGGTGGATATTCGTACTGCATTTGCAAGGTTGAAAGAAAACAAGCGCGTAATGGAAATTAGCAATATGCTGTCATTCCAATAGCCATTCACCCTCAGTAAAGCGTTTTTTAAGGGACAAGTCCTACCTAATTAAAGCAAGGTTTCGTTGCTTTGTAACTTATGGCAGACACCAAAGCCAAGTTCGGTACCGCACCGGTATTTTTTACTGCAATCTCCACCATTCTGGGGGCCATCATGTTTTTGCGTTTTGGGTTTGCGGTTGGCATGGTTGGCTTAGCGGGTACTATGGTCATTATACTTATCGGGCATGCTGTGACCATCCCCACGGCCATGGCCATAGCTGAGATTGCGACCAACCAGAAGGTAGAAGGTGGCGGTGAGTACTACATCATTTCGCGCAGTTTTGGTCTGGTCATTGGCAGTACGATAGGCATCGCTCTGTATCTGTCGCAGGCCATCTCGGTAGCTTTCTATATCATGGCTTTTACCGAGGCCTTTAACCCGCTGACCGACTGGTTGCTGGCCAATTATCGATGGCCAGATTGGGCAGCTACGCTACTCGGCATGCCTCAAACTATAGGTATTCCGGCACTGCTGCTGCTCACCGCTGTCATACTTACTAAAGGAGCTGATCTGGGCGTGAAGGTCCTCTATTTAGTGGTTGGAACTTTAGGACTTGCGCTGGTCGCCTTTTTCCTGGGACAGACCGACTACGACCGTGCTAATGACGGTATAGCCTGGATGAGCACTGTTCATGGCGAAGCCGTTGTTCTCACTGAAAACCCCGGCCTATCGGAATTTACTTATACAGGCGAGAGCCGAGAATTTGATCTTATTACCGAAGATGGAGATTCGAACCGCCTGCAAACCAGCCCGACTGTTGATGCAAATGATGAGGCCCGCGGAAGTACAAACCCTTCAAACTACTTGAGGGAAATAGATTCATCGTCTAGCCAGAACCGCGATTCCAGCTTGCCTTCTATGGGGCCGCGTCCCGATTTGCCCGATGCCCCCACAGCACCGCCCTTACCGCCTGAGTTGGGCTTCTTTACGGTGTTTGCCATCATATTCCCCGCCTTTACGGGCATGACCGCTGGTGTGGGGCTGTCTGGAGATCTGCAAGATCCGGGTAAATCCATACCACTGGGCACCCTGGCGGCAACCATAGGTGGCATGGTGGTATACCTCCTTATGGCCTTTAAGCTGTCGGCCTCTGCACCACCGGCAGAGCTGGCCGACACGAGCCGTCTCATCATGGCCGATATTGCCTGGCAGGGTTGGTGGATCATTCCACTCGGACTCGCTGCAGCGACCATTTCTTCTGCTCTCGGTTCCATATTGGTCGCTCCGCGCACACTACAGGCTATTGCCGTTGACAAGATTTTTCCCACGCCTCGTATAAATGGCTGGCTGTCTCGTGGCCGCGGAGAGCGCCAGGAACCCTACAATGCCAGCCTGGTAACTATTGGTATTGCGGCCATCTTCATCATGCTAGGGGCACTGGATAGTGTGGCCGAGATCATCTCTATGTTCTTTATGGTGACCTATGGTTCGCTATGTCTGATCAGCTTTCTGAACCATTTTGCCAGTGATCCGAGTTATCGACCCAGATTCAGATCAAAATGGTACGTATCGCTATTTGGGGCCCTGGCCTGCTTCGGTCTCATGTTCTTTATGAATAGCGGCTATGCAGCTCTGGCTTTGCTATTGATCGTGGTCTTGTATTTGTACATAAGCTGGTCGAACCCCGACAAGCAAAGCCTTGCGCTGATTTTTCAGGGTGTTATTTTTCAGCTCAGCCGGCGGTTACAGATTTTTCTGCAAAAGGCAGATAAAGAAGAGAAGTCTAGTTGGAGGCCTTCAGCCATCGCAGCCAGCAACCAGACCTTCAATCGGTTGGGTGTCTTCAATCTGCTCAGGTGGATATCTCACCGATACGGCTTCGGGACTTATATCCATTACATAAAAGGCTACTTGAGTCATCAAAGCCACGAAGACCGGGCCGAAATCAAGGAGCGCATCATACGCATGGCCGAGGCCACCAATAGCCGGATATATGTAGATACGACGGTTTCGCCTTCTTACACCTCCAGCATTGCCCAGATCGTTCAATTTCCGGGCATAGCCGGTGCAGAAAATAACCTCTTGCTGCTGGAGTTTTCCAAGCAAGATCAGGAAGGGCTAGACGACATCATAGATAACTTTAGTCTTATAAATGCCGTTGATTTTCATCTGGGCATTCTGGGAGTAAGCGAAAGAGGATTCGGCCATTTGAAACAAATTCATATCTGGTTAGAGCGCGGTGACTACCAAAATGGCAACTTGATGATCTTGTTGGGTTATATTCTACTGGGCCATCCCGACTGGTCGAAGGCCGAGATCAAGCTCTATGCCGTTTTTGAAGAATCTCGCCTCGAAGATGGCCGAACACAACTCTATGAGGTGGTCGATACCGGTCAGCTTCCCATCAGTCGACAAAACATAGAGGTCATTTGCCGCCGAGATGATGCCGACACCCGGACTGTTATCAACTCGCGTTCTGGTGATGCCGATCTAGTCATCGTTGGTTTCCAAGACAAGGCCATTAAAAAGCTAGGCAAAGAGCTGTTTGCTGGCTACGAAAGCGTAGGCAATGTGTTGTTTGTAAATGCTTCAGCGGGTATAGAGATTAGGTAGATTATCGACAATCTTACGCAAGCCCTCCCATTTGATTTTGCTTTATTCCAGGCAAGCTTCACACCGACCGACCAAAAGGATGCTAGCTGATTCTATTGTGTAATTTTCAAGGACTGGAATCTTGCTTGCCACCGGAATGCAGGTTATCTGTTTGCATTCCTTACATTGAAAATGTGGGTGTATATCTATATGCTGTTCTGAGGTACAGCCTATGCATTTGGCAAACCACTTGAGCCCATTCATGCCCAAAAAAGAATGGATCTTCCCCTGCTCTTCGAGTCGTTCCAATATGCGATAAACCGTGCTTTTATTCATGGAGTCGGCAAAGTGCTCTACCAGCTCTACCACTGAAAATGCCCTTTCGTTTCGCTCAAAGTGTTCCTCTATTGCAATGGAAGATTTTGTCCTTCTACTGGTTTTCATAAATATGGATAAATGCGGCTTAAGGCTCTAACAAAAACGCACTATATTGCAACTTAGTTGCAGTAATAAGATGAAATATCGAGTTGCCTCATTTTATATCAATAACGAGTTCTTCAAAGTCTTAGTTCGTTCGTCCCTCAAGCCATGCAACTGCTTAAGGTATTTATTCATTTTGATGGGATCGGCAGCCCAATTGACCTTATTCGCACAGACAGATGAAGTGGGCGATCTAAACTTCCCGCCTCCTGAGGATTCACCTAAAATTGAAGTCCAACGCGCATTTTCCAGAATAGTCATTGACGGGTCTTTGGACGAGGCGGATTGGCAAAGTGCAGAGGTGGTTTCCGACTTTTTCAGGGTAGAGCCTCGCCAGGGAGGCCCTATCCGATATCGCACGGAGGTAAGGTTCTTGTACGACGATAAAAATCTATACATAGGCGCTGTATGCAGCGACTCCGCAGGAGTGAGTGGCATACGGGTGCAAGACCTGCGCCGGGATTTTAGTTGGGGCAATAATGATATCTTTGGTATAGCCCTCGATCCTCAAAATCTGAAACAATACGCCCAGGCGTTTCAGACCACACCTTATGGTAATCAGCGAGACTTTCAGAACTTTAACGGCAACAACTTCGACAATGGCTGGAACACCTTGTGGACCGTTAGGACTCAGCGAACGGAAGAAGGCTACTTGGTGGAGTTTTCGATTCCTTTCAAGTCCTTGCGGTATGATCTGGCAGAAGATGGCCAAGCGATAGAGTGGGGTATAACTTTGGTCAGATACGCCAGACGAGACATCGAGGTATCTACCTTCCCGGCTATCCCACAGTCTTTCACGCCCTATCGAATGACTTATGCTGCCAAATTGGTAGGCATAGAGGTGCCACCACCCGCTGCCAATGTGCGCATAGAGCCCTACGCTCTTTATCAACATGACCAAATTAATGATGCTGACGGTGAGTTTAGGGATGGGGACCTCAAAGTAGGTGGAGATATTAAGTGGGCCATAAATCCTCGTTCTGTACTAGACTTTACCTTCAATACCGATTTTGCCCAGGCAGATGTGGACCGCGCTGTCAACAATCTGGAGCGATTCAATATCTTCTTCCCCGAGCGAAGGCAGTTTTTCTTAGAAAATTCGGGCATTTGGGCTGGTAGTGATCAACAAGCTATCGTCCCATTTTTCAGTAGGCGGATTGGATTGCAGGGAAGCTTCAATGCCGAGCCTGCGCCTATAGAAGCCGGAGCCAGATTTACCCAACGCACGGAGAAGCAGGCCGTAGCCGGATTGCTGGTTAGGCAAGGCAAAACCAATGGATCAGCCGCTGCAAATTTTGGAGTAGCAAGGTACTTAAGAAACTATGGTCGCGAGAACAATGTAGGCTTTATGCTTACCCACAGACTGGATGAAAGCAATGACCAACTGGGGCTGTCAGCCAACAACAACACGACCCTAACCCTGGACGGGCAAGTACGTCCAACCAGCGAATGGAATATTAAATATATGTTGAGCAGCTCTATAGATGAGCAATCTCAAACAACGGGATATGCAGGAAGAGTATCGGTAAGACGATCCACCAACAAAGCCCTGCTATTTTGGAATACTGAATATATAGGCGAGGACTATAATCCGGGTATGGGTTTTATCAGACAGAATAATTTAATCAGTCACAACCCCGGTGGCTACTTCATCATACGCCCTAAAAACACGGACTGGATTAGGCGTTGGGATCCAGGTATTTTTGCTACTTACAATCACGATGCCACAAACCCTAGTCGTTTTCAGCAAGCTAACCTCTATATTTTTCCTGTTTTCCTATGGTTTAGGGACAATAGTTTTCTAGAGCTCTCGCTGTTTCCAACCTGGCAGAACATTAATTTCGATTTCGCGCCGCTAGGCTTGGAGATAGAGCAAGATAGATATTTCTACACCCGATTTTACATCCAGTACAATACGGATCAATCCAAGAAGTGGTCAGCTACGGCCGTATACAATACCGGTGGTTTTTATGATGGGCGGCGGAACTCTGCATTTCTATCGGCCAGATTTGCACCTATTCCTCACACGACTCTAACAGCCAGCTACGAATACAACGAACTGAAAGATATCGGTCTCGAAAACCAAAACCTGATAACAAACCTGGTAACCGTTGGCTCTAGATTTGCACTAAATCCGCGGCTACAGCTTTCTGTATTTTACCAGTATAACAGCTTTGATGAGCAAGCCCGCTGGAACCTCCGCGCCAGCTGGGAATATCTTCCGCTATCCTTTGTCTATCTGGTCTTCAATGATACCCAAATCAACGATTTAGATACGCCATTCCAGGAACAGCAATTTATTTCTAAGGTGACTTTGATTAGGCAGTTTTGATACAGACTAATTGCTTGTTACACCATTAGCTAATCCATGCGTTGTAATTCTCTCGATTAATCACTTGAAATTGTGCCTCAGGATATGCCTTTCGCCAGGCAATGGGGGCATTAGGGTTTTTATTTGGATTCCACTTGAGTTCATAGCCATGTAACTGACCTCCCCGGTCTTCCACCCAGTCGATCTCTTGCTGATCATAGGTACGCCAGAAATAGTTGTATACCAGCATCCGGTTATATGATTGATGTTTCAGGCGCTCAGCGAGTATGTAATTTTCCCAGAGTAGGCCAACATCTGCTCGCAGATCTATTGAGTTGAGATTACCCGCCAGGACATTTCGAATACCATTGTCGTAAAAATACCAGCGTGCTGACTTAGTGACCTCCTTGCGCAGATTTCGGCTGAACCCCTGGACCTTGTAGATCACAAAAATCTTGGATAGCAAGTCTAAATACTTCTCTACAGTATTCTTACTCATTTGAAGCTTCTTGCCCAGCTCGGTAGTAGAAACCTCACTGCCTACCTGGAAAGCAATCAACCTGAGCAAATCTAGAATCTTATCAGAGTTGCGAATGTCATCAAACGTGAGAATATCTTTCAGCAAATGGGAATTAACTACTTCTTGCAGATATTCGGCCTTCTCTTCATCCCCCTCCATTTGCAAGAGCTCTGGATAATTCCCAAACACTAATCGCCTGCGCAGATTATCGACTCTCTGCACAGCATCTTCCCTGCTCGATAGCTCAGCTTCGGATAAAGAGTAAAGATTAAACGTCTTCTTCCGGCCAGTCAGTGGTTCACCTGTTCGGTTGCTGATGTCAAAAGCTGACGAACCAGTAACGAGCACCCTAAGCCCGTCGATATGATCGACCATGAGCTTGAGAATATTACCGATGTCATCAATTTTCTGAGCTTCGTCAATAAGTAGGAGTCTCGTATCTCCTAGAAAGTTTTTGTAGTTCTGGATACTTCTCCGCTTTAAAACATCCAGATTAACCTGATCTTCTCCATTCAACAGTAAATAAGGCTCTTCCAGTCGACTGATGATCTGCTGAAGCAAGGTCGTTTTCCCCACGCGCCTTGGGCCGAGTAGGACCACTACTTTATTGGGCGTAAGTGCCTCCCAAACGCTATCTTCTATCGTACGCTTTAAAGCTTTCATTACCCCAAATATAAGCCTATTGACCCAATTTAGCTAAATTAGGTCATCGTGTTGACGCAATTTAGCTAAATTGGGTCAATAACTATCTTCCTTTAGTCCTTTCGTATAGGGCCTCGAACACTTCTCCAGCGCCACCTTCCGGCGGTCCGGTTTCTTGAGTAGCGTTTAGTGGGCGCTCATTTGGATCAATGACCCAATGGAAAAGATAGGCTCTTGGGTCGTTGGGGTCATCGCCCCAGAAGCCGTAACGCAAATCGTTGATTTGGAGTCGGCCATCGGGTAGCGGTATGACGCCCAGATAGTCGTTGGTGAAGTATCGAAGCAGGCGGACGGTGCGTGTGTCTTCGAGATCACTCAGCAATTCCTGCCGACCTTCTAACTGCTTAAAAGGTTGAAACCTGCGCCTGGCATCGAAGAAGGAGTAATCGCTGATCCAGTAATTATCATCTTCCGTTTCTGCGGTGGCCTGCCAGAGGAAGTTGGTGAGTAAAGTCGGGCCGTGTATGGTACGTGCATGAGCGATGTCTTGCTCCTCCAGACTTTGATGCAGGATGTGCTCGACCCAGAAATAGTGAGCTGCCGTGAGCAGCAAATAGGCCGAAGAAACGATCAGCCCCAGGCGGTTGAGTTGGGCTCGGCTCTTGGTGGCCCGGGCGCGGCGAGCTGCCAGTAATAGGAAGAACAGGAACGGCAGGGTGTAAAAAATATCCGCTACGGCAATGTTATTCCAGGCGACGCGCAGATTATTGAAGGGCTGCAAGAGCTGTGTGCCATACATGGTGCAGCAATCGAGCAGCGGGTGGGTGACGATGGCCGCAAAGAAAAGGCCGGTCCATGCGAGGGGGGAAACGGACTCCGCCTTCGACGGATTTTTGCGCCAGCGCTCCCTAAGATAGACGACTAAGTAGATGGAAACCACCGCTCCTGTGATGTATGCAGCCACCTGCGGAAGTCTAAAAATATCAAGCGGTACCAGCTCACTACCCAGCCAAAGCAAGAGATAAAAAGCCAATGCCAATCCCGATAATAGCCAAATCGCTTTGGGCCGACCTACTTTCCTGACGTGTAGCAACTCCAGGTCGTCAGGCTCTTTTCGGCTATGCTTATACAACAGATAGGTCGCCCATCCCATGATGGGCGCTGCCAGGGCAGCAAACACCATGCTGTGCGTGAACGAACGATGGTAGACCAGCGCACTGATGGGGTCGGTCGCCATATTGGCAAACACATCGAGGTCGGGCAAGGTGCCGGCAATACCGCCCCACAGCATAGCCCTATTGCCGAGCTTGCGACCGAGAGTGGCTTCGCCTACGGCGGCACCGAGTACAATTTGGGTGAGGGAGTCCATCTAAAACTGCACCCCAAACGTCAGTGCTACATTGTGCTCTCTGTAGTCTAGTTCGACAATTTGTGGCGTAAACTCATCGGGGTAGGGCTGGAAAAAATCCAATCTCGTGCGGTATTGATAGCCCAGATCGGCAAAGAAATCACCGATGCGATAGCCAACGCCCAAGCCAAAGCTGTAGTAGAGCTCATCATCATCGACGATGGCCGACTGGCGAGCGCCTGCACCGAGGCTCACTTGAAATGGATTGAGGTTGAGCGAACCGCCCAGGCGCAGACCCAAGCTGCTGGTGAAGCTGTTCTCTACACCCAGATTCAAGTCTGTTGCTTCTACTGTGAAATCTTCAAAACTGAATTCATTGCCCTGAAACTGGCTGTAATCCAGCTCAAAGCCCAAGAATCCTTTTCTGCCAATCACTACACCCAGACCACCTAAAAAGCGCCATGGCGTGCGCAAATTGTAGCGGAAATCTCCGAGTGGACTTAGGGCGGTGCCCCCACCCGCTTCGCCTGTGTCGGGTTCGGTGAAAAAGTAGGTGAAGCTCGTTTCATACTGCTCATTGAACGTCCAGAAAGTGGGCGTGTGCGCGGCTAAACTGATGCGCAGGGCTTGGGTGGGCCTGATGATGACCCCCAACTTAAAGTTGATGCCAGCACCATCAACGCTCAATTCTTCCTGAAAAGCCAAATCTTCAAAGGCCAGGATTTGGTTGAATTCGTCATCCTCCTGATAATCTCTTGTTTCTTCATAGTTGGAAAAGGGGATACCCAGGGTGAGCCCCCACATAACGGCATCTTTAAAACTACCAGCTACACTAAGTCCGAGCTCACTTAAGCTACCCGATCTGGTGACTGTACCAGCCCGGAGAATCTGTCCATCGGGATTGCTTTCGAAGTCGGTAAAGAATCCCAGATCATCTCTTAATAGGGCGCCGGTTGCACTGGCCAACTCATTTCGAAAGTCATTAAAAAAGCCATTGTTGGCATCATCTGCAAAGCTCTGGACCAAACTATTCGGCGATCTGCCTCTGAATTCGATGACCTCATTGTAGTCGGCCAGCCGATTGAAGGTAACGGCAAAGTTTACGGTCGGCCAGTTGAGGCTGCGGGTCTGCCCAGCGAATACCACACCGAAAGCCGGGATATTAAACTGCGTTTGGTTGGTCACCCTTGGCTCGTTGTCTGGGTCGTTGAGGAGTGTAGATTGCAGATCGGTAGTCTGGGTGCCGAAGGTGAGGCTGGCAGAATTGCGTCTGGCCCAGCCTAGCCCAGCCGGATTGGTCATGGCTACAGTATGGTCAATACCGATAGGGGAGATGCCTCCGGCAGAACCCAGAAAACGAGCCGTGCCTTCGGGAAATATAAAGGAGTAGCGCAGGGCATCGTCTATGGTTTGAGCCGAAAGAGAGGCAGCGCAGAGCAGCGCAAGGCCCAGGATAATCTTACGTGAAATCATATTTATAAAGCTTTACAGACTGCAATGATACATATATACATAAGCAAAGCGGCCACACGAGGGTTGTCGTGTGGCCGCCTAATTAATTGTTAAATCGATATCTGCTGCATTTGTTGATGCGCACAAATACCACCGGACTTTATCATCCGCCTCTTCCTCCGCGAGAAGAGCGGCTAGACCCACCGCTAGAGCGAGAACTGCTGCTGCGGCTAGAGCCGGAGCTGCGCATAGAGCCACTGCTACGGCTAGAAGAAGATCTGCCTACGCTGCTTCTGCTGCGACTAGGTGAAGTACTGCGACTAGGTCGGTAGCTACCACTGCTGCGGCTGGGAGAAGTGCGGCTAGGGCGAGTTGTTCTGGAAGAACCACGGCTTGGCGAGGTCCGGCTTGGGCTTACACTGCCGCGACTCGGTGAGGTGCGGCTCGGAGTCGTTGTTCTAGAGCTTCTGCTCGGGCTAGTCGCGCTGGGCTGCACTCGGGTGCGGCTGCGGTCTATGCGACTATTGCCAGAGCTGGAGCGTGAGCTACCTCTGGTAGTTGGGGTAGAGCGAGCTGCTGCTGCACTGCTGGTCGTACGGCTAGTGCGCGCTGAGCGTACGCGGTCAGCACCGCTTGTGGCGCTACTTCCGCGGGCAGCTACTGATGCTACAGGAGGAGCCTGTGTACGACTGGTCTGGCGAACCACACGAGGAGCAATAGAGGTTGTTCCAGTTCTTGGAGCCGTTACTCGCGCCCGCTGCGTACTATTCTGAACGGTATTGACTACGTTGACCGTATTGAAGGTGTTGCCACCTCCCCAGACTGGTGGGCAGGCATAGGCGCCGCCGAAGCCACCACCGCCCCAGCCAAAACCACCGCCGCCGAAGCCGCCGCGATTCCAACCGTTGCCCCAACCGTTATTGAAGCCCCATGGACTGCCAAAGCGGTTGAAATTGTTGTTGGCTATAATGACGGTAGATCCGCCAAATGAATTCCAGCGATTAAAGCGCCAGAAGGGGTCGTAAAAATTGCCCCATGGCTGCCAGCTATTAAATCGAGCCCACTGGTTGTAGCGGCGAGCCGCCCAGTAATTGCGCGGACCAAAACCGTCGTATATCAATACGGTAGTGCCACCAAAACGAGGAGCGCCGTAGTAACCCGCATCGACATAAATGGGATCGAAATAGCTAAATCCGTTGAATGGCCTGCGGAAACGGCGAATGCGAGAACTGTAGTAGTAGTCATAATACTCATCGCCAAAGCTCTGATTCGTTGACTGCTCCTCTTCATAGCCATAGTACTCGTCGTCGTAGGCATAATCGTTATACTGGTCTTGACCGAAGTAGCTATCGTTCCCATTACTGTTGTAATCCGAACTCGGATCGTAGTAGAGATCGTCGTACTGGGCCGAAACTGCCGTTGCACAGAGCAACAGAGCGATCAAAGCACTATATAAGCGGTATGTCTTCATCATTTTTGATTTTATCGTAATCAGCTAAAGTCCGTCACTGGTTACGGGCTCTAAATTATTACTTTTGCGCCGCATTTCCGGTTAAGGAAGGCTTAAAGCGGTCCGATTGTCGTGTTAAAAGCTTTAACATTTACAAAACGGAGCCTTTTTTGTACTTCCGCAGGTCGGAACTTTTTCCGTAAGTCGCGCTCTTTTTACAACTGCTGGGGCAGAAGTAGTCGGATCGCAACGCCCTGAAAACCCTCAGATTTCGAAGGTTGAACTATATATCAAACACCAGATTAGCCCAAAAGTTAAATCATCAGTGAGAGCGGTGTTCGCTTTCCTGATATCATCTTTATCGTATGTCAAAGGTAATCACTCCTCGCACCCAGGATTATTCTCAATGGTATCTTGATGTCGTCAAGCGCGCTCAGCTGGCCGACAATAGTGCTGTACGCGGTTGTATGGTCATTAAACCGAGAGGTTTTGCGGTCTGGGAGCGCATGCAGCGCCAGCTCGACGATATGTTCAAGGAAACCGGTCACGTCAATGCCTACTTCCCGCTCTTTATCCCCAAATCGTTTCTGAGTAAAGAGGCAGAGCACGTAGATGGTTTTGCCAAAGAGTGCGCCGTAGTGACCCACCACCGATTGATGAATGCGCCAGACGGGAGTGGCGTAGTTGTTGATCCGGCTGCGCGTCTGGAAGAAGAACTCATCGTTCGCCCGACTTCCGAGACCATTATCTGGAACACCTACCGCGATTGGATCAACTCCTATCGAGACCTTCCGCTACTGATCAATCAATGGGCCAACGTCGTTCGCTGGGAGCTGCGCACCCGCCTGTTTTTGCGCACGGCCGAGTTTCTCTGGCAGGAAGGGCATACCGCCCACGCCACAGCCAAAGAAGCTGTAGAAGAAACTCGCCGCATGCTCGATGTGTACGCCACCTTTGCCGAAGAGTATATGGCCATGCCGGTCATCAAAGGAGTCAAAACGGCCAATGAGCGTTTTGCCGGTGCTGTAGATACTTATACCATCGAGGCACTTATGCAAGATGGCAAAGCGCTTCAAGCCGGTACCAGCCACTTCCTAGGCCAAAATTTTGCCAAAGCATTCGACGTACAATTCAGCAACCAGAATAACGAGCTCGAACACGTCTGGGCCACCAGCTGGGGCGTCTCTACCCGCCTGATGGGTGGGCTCATTATGACGCATAGCGATGACGAAGGCCTGGTGCTGCCACCCAAGCTTGCGCCCACGCAAGTCGTTATCGTGCCCATTCCCAAGCCCAATGCCGTAATAGGCGAAAAGGCCGACGAAATCATGGCAGCCCTCAAAGCTAAAGGCATAAGGGTTGCTTATGACGACGACGATCAGAAACGTCCGGGCTTCAAGTTTGCTGAAAACGAATTGGCGGGTATCCCCGTTCGTCTGGGGCTTGGTCAGCGAGATTTGGACAAAGGTGTCATCGAAGTGGCTCGCCGTGATACCAAAACCAAAGAGAGTATACCCCTGGACGGTGTAGTCGATCACGTAGTCGGGCTCATGACCGAGATCCAGGACAACCTCTTCAATACCGCCCTACGGTTTCGCGAAGAACACACCACTTCGGTAGATAACTTCGATGATTTCAGAGAAGCGATCAAAGCCGATATTCCTGGTTTTGTACACGCCCACTGGGACGGAACCACCGAGACCGAGCTAAAAATCAAGGAGCTGACCAAGGCCACCATACGCTGCATTCCACTGGATAGCGAGGCAGAGCCGGGCGCTTGTGTGCTCACAGGAAAGGAAAGTGAAAGGAGAGTATTATTTGCTAAAGCTTATTAAGCGTAAGTTTACCTCAAAACATGGCCCGCTTAATCATTCTACTTCTACTGATCACCTGTTACGCTTGTCAGGAACCTGCCTCAACGGAACCAACCACCGATGAGGTAGCAGTCGAGGTTTCACCGGAGACAGATACCATCCCACCCCAATTTCCAGAAGATTTTCTTGGTCTTTGGAATGGAGATCTCAGAATATGGCGGGGCAAAGAGTTGGCGATGACCGTTCCTATGTCTCTGGAGATGGCCCCCATCAGCGACACGAGCTACACCTACACCATCACTTACGGGGAAGACGACAGGAGGGAATATCTGCTGATAGAAAAAGACCGAGAAAAAGGTCACTGGTATATCGATGAGCAAAATGGCATATACCTGGATGGCTACTATGCTGGAGGCAAATTTTTTGAAGGCTTTGGCGTGATGGACACTCGCCTGATGGCCATGTTAGAACTACAAGGAGATAACTTGCTATATGAGATTACCTCAGGACCGGAAGGCCCGGTCAGAACAAGCGGTGATACCATCATAGACGGAGACGAGATACCGGAGGTGTTTAGCTATGAAACGAGCTCATATCACAGAGCTGTTTTGAGTAGGGAATAATTGGGTACTACTCTTCTTCCGATAGCGAGGGCATAGACTTTTTTAGTTCACCCCAAAATTTGGCCGAGGCTTCCGTTAGTTCGGGTGCCTCGGCTTGCTTTACTGTCGGCAAGATTTCGAGCAGGCAGTTGATGCGTGCCTCCGTATCGTAAAACTTGTTGATGATGGCTATGCGGCGCTGCTCGACTATGCAGTATCCCGATTGGAAATTGCCCCGTTCATAGCGAACGGTATAGTCCAGCTCTTTGAAGAGCGTCTCCAACTTCTTGAGGCCGTGTTTGGTATAACGAATCATAAGGAGACACAAAAATAACAGGCTTTATCTTTGCGTTTGAATGAACTTATCCCCAAAGCCAAAATTCGAATGAATCGACATCTGAATCTGTTTTGTCTACTGGCCGCTGGTCTGATGTGTGCCAGCCATCTAAATGCGCAACGATTTGAGGGTGCCCTACTGTTCGGGGCCAATGCTTCTCAAATATCCAGGGATGACCTCAACGGCTATCACCAACTGGGCATAAATGCAGGTGCCCGCGTAGTTGCTCGCCTGGACAATGTGTGGTCCATAGGCCCTGAATTGCTCTTCAGCCAGTATGGTAGTCGCCGCCAAAACAACAGTATCAACATCAGCGATTTCGAATCTTTCAGATTCAACACCATAGAGGTGCCGCTGATGGCCTATTGGAAAGATTGGCGCATAACCGCCGAGGCGGGAGTCTCTTACTGGCGACTGATCAACTACGAGATTATAGACATTGCCGGAGAGAATGTCAGTGAAGACTTTGAGCTGCGCGAAAATATCCTGAATCTCCAGCTCGGAGCAACCTACTATATAAGCGATAGGCTAGGAATAAACTTCAGATACTCACGAAACCTGACCCGCCTGGATACCGACAATAATCCGAATACTTTCAACTGGCGAAACTATGCCCTCACCTTTCGCTTCGTCTACTTGTTGAGTAGCGACTTCGGCCTGCCTGACAAACCAGACGAAGAGTTCGACGATACGCCAAGGTACCGCCCGCGTTCGAGACGATAAAATGATATACAAAACCAGTTAAGAGATGCGCACACTTATACTCAGCAGTTTACTCCTATGTTTTTTAGCCTGTGGCGAATCAGGCCAGCAATCGGAAACAAACGCTGGCCAAGAGGTAACCGATCCTGCGCCAGCCGACCATACTCAAGTAGGTGGGGAAGTACAAAGTCAGCCAAATACGGTCCAGAGTCAACAGCAAACGACCTCTGGTAAGACCTATCCCAGCATTCCGATCGATAGGCTGGAATACTTGTGGAACAATTCCAATTATATGGATGTGGTCTTCTATCAGCTGCCCGTTTCGCTGAATCAATCGACCATGGAGCAGATTCGTTCAACGATTATGGGCATAGGCGAAGAGGTGCCTGCTATCGATCCGGCCTGTCAATCCATCGGCCGCATTTTTTTCCAGGTAGACGGGGATAATGTGGAAACGGCCGAGATATTTTTTCAGCAGGGATGCACCTTTTATCTCTGGCTGGAAGATGAGCAGCCGGCCTACGCCAACCAGATGACCGAAGCAGGAGTCAACTTTTACAACAACATCATGCAGCAGGTACAGGCTGCCGCTCAAAGTACCGGCCAATGAGCCAAACTGCTGCCGTCATAGATCTGGGCACGAACACCTGGCATCTGCTGGTGGGGCGCTTTCGACAAGACGGAACCCTAGAGCGCCTTTATCATGAACGTCGATACGTTTTTTTGTACAGCCAGGGTAAGGACATCATTGGGCCGCAACCATTTGGCAAGGCCATGGAGGCTATCCTGCACTACAAGGATAAGATAGATGAGATGAGCGTAGACTTAGTAGTTGCCAATGGAACCGAGGGGCTGCGCAAAGCAAGCAATGGCCAGGATCTTTTGCAGGAGATCGCACAGGAAACGGGTATAGAAGTCAGACTGATAGATGGTCATAAGGAAGCTCAACTGACGGCTCAAGGTATCGATATAGCCCTGAAATCGCTGCCTAGCCCTCCGATCAATCAGTTGGTGATGGACATTGGCGGTGGCTCGGTTGAACTGTTGTGGCGTAAGGATGGCCAAGAGCAGCAGTTGGGTTCTTTCCCAATAGGCTTAGGCGTTATGTTTCCCCGGTTCTTAGCAGGCGAGCGTTTTGATCCTTCAGAATGTTTAGACTTGCGCAGGTGGTTGGCCAGCTATTTACGTGATTTTTTTCAAATGCTTTCACCAGCTGATCGTCCCGTACTGGTGGGGGCTGCGGGCACATTCGAGATTTTGGCAGAGGTGAGCGACCCCGGTGCTGATCGTCCGCCCGCTCTCGTACTGGAAACTGAATATCTACGCCCTTTGCTCAAGCAGTTAATGACCAATACCCTGGAAGAGCGCAGACAAATACCCGGCATAGACGAAGAGCGTCTGACCATGATGCCTCTGGCGGCCTACCTGGTAGATTATGTTCTGGACTTCTGTGATTCTGAGCACGTGGTCGTAAGCCGATATGGGCTCAAAGAAGGTGCGCTCAAAGAGCTGTTACTGTAGCCTGATGATCTTAACTTCTACGCGCTGGTTTCTCTTCTGGCAATCAGCCGTGCGCTCACTACAAATGCGGTACCGCTTGCCGTAGCCTACCGGGAAGAGGCGAGCGGTTTCTATACCATTCTGATACAGATAGCGGACAATCGCTCGTGCGCGCTTGAGTGAAATTTCTTCGGCAAATTCCGTGCTGGCCAAGCTACTGGCGTGGCCACCTATCTCAACTACGGCCTGGGGGTTGGTGTGAAGGAAATTTTTGATTTCTTGAAGGGCCTCTTCAGATATCGGTTGCAAGACGTCGCTGTTGGCCTCGAAGGTTATGTTCTCTATTCGGAATACCGTTCCCTCTTCCAGCACAGCCTCCGTTTCGCCCAACCTGATAATATCGGGATCCGGTACCGTAGGTTCGGGGTCTGGCGTTCGCCTGACTGGTGGATCTGTATCGACTGGTGGTAGAGATACAATAGGTGGATCTGTAGGTGGATCTTCTACTTCGGGCCGATCCAAAGCCAGGGACTCATCGCAGGCAATGGGTACTAGCGGACTGGCATTGTCCAAAAGCAAATTTCCATTGTATGGCCTAATGACCGGTGTTTTGTAGAAGATCTCAAAGATGATGTGCGTAAAATCTTCACTAGGCTCCAGTTTAAGCTTGTACTCTTCCCATTCGCTGTTGCCAACGGTAGAGGTTTTTCCAATAAGCTCTGCCTTGTCGCAATTGGAGTATCCACCAAAAACCCTCAATACAGCGGGTTTTATGTAGTTGGCTTCTCTGCCGGTGATCCTACTTTGAGAGACATAAGAGAGTGACCTGGCCAGATAGACCCTGAAGTCATAGCACTGTCCGGCGGCCATCGGGCTTGATAGCTCCTGTCCCACAGATTCCCAGGTTTCATTGTCCCGCACAACCATACCCAGGTAGGTGTCGCCTTGCTGGGCGCGTCGGTGTACCTGAAATAATCGTCGGGGGTCTGGATGAACATCGACAGGGGTCTCTCCTGGGAATCCACAATTGGCCCATCCGGTGGGTGGATCGCTCGGGCCAGGAATATCCTCAAAAGAAGGATTGCGCAGGTGTATCAACTCTCCTGCAGCCGCTGCGTACTGGGCGGGGGCATCGAGCGTGATGAAAAACAAGCAAAAGAGCAAGGCAAATAGCCCTGGTAGTTGCTTGGTGTGTAGAGATGAGCCTGGTAACGCCATACAATTTGGTGTCGTTGCTTAATTATAAACGCACTAAAAGCCGGTTTATGTTTTAGATGGGCAAAACTCCTGAAGAGTTTTGCCCATGACTTTTACTTAAACGCATTGAGCCCGGTTACATCGTGACCGGTGATGAGCAGGTGTACATCGTGCGTTCCTTCGTAGGTTACTACAGATTCCAGGTTGTTCATGTGGCGCATAATGGGGTATTCGCTGGTTATGCCCATACCGCCGTGTATCTGGCGGGCTTCACGGGCTATTTTCAGGGCTATTTCTACATTGTTGCGCTTGGCCATACTGATCTGAGCAGGTGTAGCCTCGCCTCTATTGGCCAAAGTACCCAAGCGCCAGGCCAATAATTGCGCCTTGGTGATCTCCGTAATCATTTCGGCCAGTTTCTTCTGGGTGAGCTGGAACCCACCGATAGGGCGATCGAATTGTTCGCGCTCTAAGCTGTAGCGAAGTGCGGAATCGTAGCAATCCAAAGCAGCTCCCACTGCCCCCCAGGCGATACCGTATCTGGCCTTACTCAAACAAGATAATGGTCCGCGCAGGCTTCGGACTTCGGGAAATACATTGGCTTTTGGTACGCGCACATCTTCGAAGACCAACTCTCCGGTGATGCTGGCCCGCAGGCTCCATTTGCCGTGAATTTCAGGCGCCTTGAATCCTTCCCATCCCGACTCGACGACCATGCCGCGTATTTTGCCTTCCTCGTCTTTGGCCCATACTACGGCCAGATCGGCCACAGGGCTATTGGTGATCCACATCTTGGCACCATTCAGGATGTAAGCGTCTCCGTCGTCGACGATGTTTGTGCTCATGCTGCCCGGATTAGAACCCGCATTGGGCTCTGTAAGACCAAAGCAGCCTATGAACTCACCGGCACCCAACTTGGGCAGGTACTTGCGCTTGGTTTCTTCATTGGCATATTTGTAGATCGGATACATAACCAAGCTACCCTGGACAGAAGCCATGGATCGAATGCCACTATCGCCTCGCTCCAACTCTTGCATGATGACGCCATAGGCAATTTCGTCCATACCGCCACCGCCATACTCGACAGGCAGGCTTGGGCCAAATGCGCCTATTTCTGCCAGGCCTCTGAACAAGTGTGTCGGACAAACACCCCTGAGGGCAGCGTCTTCGATGATGGGACTTACCTCGCTTTTGACCCAGTCGCGTACGGCCGCACGAGCCATACGGTGGTCGTCTTGTAATAGATCATCTACGAGGTAATAATCGTGATACTGGAAGCGGTCTCCACCTGCGGAAGTCTGAAAATCTTCACGGGTGGTAAATTTACTAATGGTGGTAGGCATGATGTTTTGCTTTATAGCACAAAGATAGTTAGGATAAGGTCTAACTTTAGCCTCATGCGCCATCTATTGAACTTATTATTGCTGCTATCTGGCATTTCCTGTGCTACAGACCCACCGCTTGCTGCCCAGAAATTGGAAGAGGTTGTCGATAGGCTTCGGCAAAGCCCCAGGCTTAGCCATGCTCACATAGGCCTTTCTATTATCGATTTAGACAATGGCGCTAGCCTGGCTTCTATGCACGGCGATCGGTCTTTTATTCCGGCTAGTACACAAAAGCTGGTCACTACAGCGGCTGCGTTGAATATACTTGGACCTACAGCCAGATTTAGCACTCGCTTGTTTATGGATGGTGAGCTGGAATCCGGGGTGCTGCGTGGCCATATTTACATTGTCGGAGGGGGAGATCCAAGTCTGGGCTCTCCGAATATGAGCGAAGCCGCGGACATGAATGAAATCCTGGACGATTGGGTTGCGGCGATTCGATCTGCTGGGATCCAACGAATAGAAGGGTATGTTGTAGGAGATGGCAGCTATTACGGGACCGATGGGATAAATATGAACTGGCCGTGGTCTGATTTGGGCAACTACTATGGTGCGGGTGCTTATGGCCTGAACTTGCATGAAAATTTCTACTATTTGGATTTCAGCAGGGCCAATCAGCAAGGAACCATACCCGAAATTGCGGGTACGCGGCCGCAAATCCCCGACCTTCATTTTCAGAACGAAGTGCGCATAGCAGAGCCCGGCAGTGGAGACAACGCTTACATTTACGGGGCACCGTTTAATTTTTTCCAGTTCCTAAGAGGCACGATACCGGCAGGCAGAGGGCGCTTTACGATCAAAGGATCCATTCCAGATCCTCCTTTGTTTGCCGCTCAACGATTGCAACTCAAACTGGAAGCGGCGGGTGTCGAAACGGTCAGACCTGCCGCATCAGCTCAATCGCTGAATCTACCATATTCAGGAGGAGGTACGGAAATTCACCGCCTCCAATCGCCTACTGTGCTAGAAATTTGCGAACGCACCAATCTGCGCAGTGTCAACTTGTATGCCGAGGCATTGCTTCGAGAAATCAACAAAAGCCAAGCTTTAGAAACCATAGAATTGGGCAATACCGATGTCATTATCGAGTGGTTGGAAGAACAAGGCATATCGGCAGAAGGCGCTCGTATCGATGATGGCAGCGGCTTGTCTCCGCGCAATTTTTTTCCTCCCCGCTTACTCACGGATTTGCTCTACCGAATGCGCGAAGACGAAGACTATCGAAGTACCATACCGTTGGCTGGTAGGAGCGGTAGTTTGCGCAACCGATTCAAGGGTACGCCTGCCGAAGGCCGCTTATACGCCAAGAGCGGTTCTCTCTCTGGTGTTCGCGCATACGCAGGCTATGTGTACCGATCAGATGGGCGCAAGCTTGCTTTTTCAGTTGCAGTCAATAATTATACGGGCTCTTCGAGCGAAATCAGTCGATTATTACAACAGTTTATGGTCGATCTCTGTACGGCAGAAATAGTTGAGGGGTAAGCCCACAGGACTTACCCCTCAAAGTGCAAGCTGTTGTTTGGGTTTACTCGGCGTCGAATCTCAACTCCTGGATAAGTTGCTGCCCTCCGGAGTTGGCTAAGTAGATATATACCCGGTAGCTTCCTCCCGAAGTGCTCAGGTCTCCAATGCAGTATTCTGCTTCATCGCCAGCTGAGGTGCCTGAATGGACTTGGCTAAAGCCGCTGGGGGCATTGGTTCTAAAAAAGTCTCTGACCATGCTGGTCGCTTCCGATTTGCTGTACGTATCTTCTTGATCCATTATAGACAGATCTACCTGGGCATCGAAGAAACTGCTCAAAGTATTTACATCACCCTGGCGAAGTGCCCCGGCAATATCGTCCATTCCACCACTGACCACAGGGCCCGAAAGGGTAGGCAGAAATAGCAAGCTTACGATTAGCGTTTTCATAAGGATAGGTTTTGTGCAGCAGCAAAAGAGCTGAAAACCAGCATTTTTTGCCGTTGCGAATTCTCGAATACTGGTTCGAGTCAATTCTGTCACTGAGACGGGCAAAGACCACCTAAGTCACTGCCCATTAAGGTATACTGGTATTTACAAGTTACCGAAGTTAGGAGTTTTTAAATCTTTTTTAAGACTTTGTACTGAGCTTTAACTAAACCTTCTAAGCAAACTCTGGCCATTATCTTTGCCGCAATTACCACATCGATATGAATAACCGAAAAGCCATGCTCGTCATTTTAGATGGGTGGGGCATAGGCCAGGATCCGAATGTAGACGCTGTAGCTCAAGCCAATACGCCTAATTTCGATCGACTTTGGGCAAATCATCCCCACAGTACCTTGACTACATTCGGAAAGCAAGTCGGTTTGCCCGAAGGCCAAATGGGCAATAGTGAGGTTGGACACTTGAATATAGGAGCAGGTCGAATTGTCTATCAAAGCTTTGCCCGCATCAATAAGTCCATAGAAGACGGCGAATTCAAACAGATCGATATTCTGAGGCAGGCTCTTCACAACGCCCAAGAACAAGACAAGGCGGTGCACTTGCTCGGATTAGTCAGCGATGGAGGTGTACACAGTCATATAGATCACCTGCTGGCCTTATGCGATTTGACCAATGAGATCGGCAATCGAAAAGTATACATCCACGCTTTCACTGACGGTAGAGATGTATCACCTACCAGTGCAGTTACTTATATAGAAACACTCGAAAGACATATCGATGGTCAGGCGGCAGAGATTTCCTCCATAACAGGGCGTTATTACGCCATGGACCGCGACAATCGGTGGGATCGCATACGAGTTGCCTACCAGGCGCTAGTGCATGGAAAGGGTGAGCATAGTGAAAATCTAGTGGAGACCATCAAAGATCGCTATGACAAAAAAGAGACCGATGAGTTCATAAAACCCATCATCAACAAGCGTGTGAACGGGCGAGTACAGCCGGGAGATACGGTAATCTTCTTCAACTTTCGAACCGATCGGCCAAGACAGCTGACTAGGGCTCTGGCCTTGGAAGATTTCTCAGATGTGGGCATGCAACATATTTCTGATCTTCACATGCTCACTATGACACAATACGATGAGCAGTTCGAAGGCATCGGGGTCATATTCGAGCCTACACCCATCCGCAATCCGATGGGGCAGGTCATAAGCGAGGCGGGACTCAGCCAGGTCCGTATAGCGGAAACAGAAAAATACGCCCACGTTACCTTCTTCTTTAATGGGGGTGAAGAAGGGGTATACAAAGGGGAAAATCGCATACTTATCGATTCGCCCAGAGATGTGGAAACCTACGATCAGAAACCTGAAATGAGTGCCTACGAAGTTACCGATGCCTTAATTGACAACATAAAATCTGCCAGGCCAGACTTCATTTGCATCAACTATGCCAATACAGACATGGTGGGCCATACCGGAGACTTTGAAGCCGCTCAGGCTGCCGCCCAGGCGGTCGATGAATGTCTGGGGCGCCTGGTGCTTGAAGCTAGAAAGCACGACTACGAAATAGTCATCATTGCAGATCACGGCAACTCAGACATCATGATCACGCCCAATGGCGAGCCGCATACCGCACATACCACCAATCCGGTGCCAATCATTTATGTGGGTAGCCTTCAAGCCGAATTGCTGGTCGATGGAAAACTGGGAGATGTCGCACCAACTCTTTTACACCTCATGCAACTCGATGTCCCATCCGAAATGACGGGCCAGGTGTTGATCTCATAAACTTAATCTATGTGGCAGCTTGTAAAGCTAGGTATCGTTTTCTTAATTTTTTCGACTTGCGCAGGTAGCGACTCCGATAGCGAACTAGAGACTTCAGGTCCTTTTTTCGATATGAAAGCCTACTTCCAGCTTCAGATAGATTCCCTGAATGCCACAGGGACATCCATAGAAAAAACCATTACACTCAACGGGGAGACGGAAAGACACCAAATGAATGATATAGACTTTGCCAAAGAGCTGAGGCTATTTCAGCAGTCAGACATAAATCGGCCAGCATGGGTAGATAAGTATACCACAGAGTCGTATTTAATGCCAGGCAGCAGCCAACAGTTAACGGTATACACGGCCACAGATTCTACCCTCAGTGTACAGACACTGACTACCGTGGCGGAGCCTTCTGGTGAGATTAAATCTGTAGCTGTGAGGCGAAAGACGGGCTCCGTCTTGTCTCAAGGCACCCAAAACCTAAGATACCAGCCGGCTAGTGGGTACCAAATCACGTCAAAGCAATCTGCCAAAGTGGGCGGAGAAATAGACACACAAATAGAAGTCACCTTTATACCAGAATAAAAAATGAGGTAGTGCCACCACAGCACTACCTCAGCCCTAACCAAATAAAACCAAATAAAAATCTTGAGGTCTATAGCGCCTCTTCACTACGTAAAAATAGCACCTTAGAGTAAAACCTACAATAAGCAGTATGATTTTTTTCATACCCAATTTTATTTTGAACTATTCAAATCGGTTAGCAATTAGTCTTTCATTGCTGTGAAATGGGCAAATTTTTATCCGACGACTTGAAATTTTTGTTAAGACATTGATGGTTATTTCAGCATAAAAGCAAGCTGATATAATGTTTCCGTAACATTGTTCTTACAAATCGGGCAAATTCAAATTTTATTCTGATTAGTGCCTGGGGAACATATAAGTACAGCAAGCACGTCAGCAAACCCGATGGCCGTTTCAATAGCTCGCCCGATGATCAAAAGCAGGATATGTATTTTTTTATTCTTAATGTTTTGTTCTTTCGAATTATCCGCCCAAGATGATCGTAGAATAGACGCTTTTGCGATAAAAGATATTCATAACGAAGCGCTAAGCCAAGGCCGAGCCTACGATTGGTTGCGTGTACTCACCAAAGATGTAGGGCCTAGATTGGCCGGTTCGCCAGGCGCAGCGGCTGCGGTCAGTCACATGAAGCAAATCATCGACACCTTGGGTTTCGATACCGTTTACTTGCAACCCTGCCTGGCTCCCAGATGGGAAAGAGGACAACCGGCTATTGGCCGAATTGTAAATAACGAGCAGATCGGAACTCAAGATCTTCGAGTCGTCGCTTTGGGCAACAGCGTAGGCACAGGAGCTGGGGGTATCACAGCCGAAGTGATCGAAGTAGACAACTTAGACACCCTGGAAAAGCTGGGCACACCATCACTGGCAGGTAAGATTGTTTTCTTTAATCGCCCTATGGATCCCCGACAGATTAACACCTTTGCCGCCTATTCAGGTGCGGTAGACCAGCGTGTGTTCGGGGCCAATGAAGCCGGAAAATATGGAGCAGTGGCTGCTCTGGTCAGGTCAATGACCCCTAACTTTGACGATGTGCCACATACCGGAACTATGGCATATACCGATGGCGAACGCCAGATTCCAGGAATCGCCATCAGCACAAACGACGCAGATGTCCTGAGTGCGCTATTGAAAGAAGGGAGCGTTCGTGTTCACCTCAAGAGCAATTGTAGAAACCTTCCTCCGGTAGAAACCTACAACGTTATTGGCGAAGTGCGAGGAAGCACCTACCCCGACGAGATCATTCTGGTGGGCGGTCACCTAGATAGCTGGGACATAGGCGAGGGTGCCCACGACGACGGTTCGGGTTGTGTGCAGTCTATGCAGGTTTTGCCCTTGCTGCGCAGTATAAACTACAGACCGCAGCGCACCTTTCGATGTGTGCTCTTTATGAATGAAGAAAATGGTTTGGCCGGCGGCCGCGCTTACTGGGCTGCCAGCAATGAGGCAGGCGAATTTCATTTACTCGCCATAGAAAGCGATAGGGGCGGTTTTATTCCTCATGGTTTTACCGCAGAAGCTCAAGATGAAGTTTTTGCCGACTACCTGCGCAGGCTCAATAGCTGGCTCCCTTTAGTGGAACCCTACGGCCTAAGTTTCAACTCTGGCGGATCCGGAGCAGATATTGGTGGCTTAAAATCTCAAGGCGGCCTGCTTATGGGGCTACTGGCAGATAGCCAACGATATTTTGATTATCATCACACAGCTGAAGATCGATTGGAAGTCGTCAATGAGCGCGAACTCATGCTCGGTGCGGCTGCCATGACCACCCTCGTTTACTTAATCGACAAATATGGACTCCAATAACCCAAAGCTCGTACAGCTGCATCGACTTCGATTCCACGAGTATATAGCGGCCTCTATTATAGCCGAGCGCGTTAAAGAAATGGGCAAAGATCTCCGCTTGCATTTGAGTGGCGAACCACTGGTATACCTCGTCATGCTGAAGGGGGCTTTCGTCTTTGCTGCAGACTTGATCAGGGCCTGTGGCTTGCCCGGTGAGGTCGATTTTGTGCGTACTCAGTCTTATAGAGGCACAAAGTCCAAGCAGAGTGTTGACATCCTCATAGCTCCTGACCCAGAACTGATTGCAGGCAGGGCCGTCGTATTGGTCGAAGACATCATCGATAGTGGGCTGACCATGCAGGCCTTCCTGCCGAAGATCGAAGCGCTCGATCCCCGCTCGGTAACAGTAGTCACCTTATTACACAAGCCAGATGTGCAAAAAACCGAGCTCCCTATCGACCATGTAGGATTTACTATCCCAGATAAATTTGTGGTTGGATACGGTTTGGATTACGACGGGCTGGGTCGCGAGTTGCCCAGTATTTACCAAGTACTCGATCAGATCTGATACATGTCGATCAAGCG
Source organism: Bacteroidota bacterium (assembly GCA_039178745.1). Lineage (GTDB taxonomy): Bacteria > Bacteroidota > Bacteroidia > Chitinophagales > Saprospiraceae > Neolewinella. The sequence goes on from JBCDFE010000003.1 coordinate 43,785, forward strand.
TCTAGCAGGTGAGACCGCTATTTATGGGCTAAGTAGCATCTTGGGTCGTCTGGCCAATTTTTTATTGCTCACGCCTTTTCTGACTCGTGTCTTTCCAGAGGCAGAGTATGGGGTGATCAACGACCTCTTTTTTTATACTGCATTCTGCATAGCGCTACTCGTATTTCGACTCGATACTGCTGTTTTTAGATTTGCCAGCCGAGGCGATTACGAACCTCGGCAAGTGTTTAAAGTAGCCCAGTGCGCAGTGATGGTATTTGTTCTGCTTTTCGTCATTTTGGGTGTTGGGCTTGCGCCCGCTCTTGCAGATTGGCTTCAGTATCCCGATCGGAAAATATATGTCCAGTTGATCGTGCTTGTAGTCGCCTTCGATGCGCTTTCGGCTGTGCCACTGGCCCGCCTGCGGCTGCTTCAGCGCGCCTGGACATTCGCAGGCATCAACCTAGCCAATATTGGACTGAGTATCGTGCTCGTATTTTTCGTGCTCTATTTTGCGCCGCTTTGGGAACTGGGGTGGTATGATGAGCAGTGGATGGTTGCCTACTACTTTGGTGCCTTGTTGATGGCCAGTGTACTCCGGTATCTGCTGCTTATTGGCGATGATTGGTTGCGCAATCGGAAGCAGCAGCAGCAAGCTGACACGCGCCCAGAGGTGACCGACCAGCGGAAGTCTATGACAAAAAACGGCTTGCTGCCTGGGGTCAGACTTGCTATGCTTTTGCGCTATTCGGCCCCGCTCGTGGTAGTGGCCCTGGCGGGTATAGTCAATAGCTTAGTGGGGCCAGCGATGATTAAATTTTGGCATGGTGGTACGGTTACTCAAAATCTGGATTGGGCAGGATATTACG
>JBCDFE010000004.1:0-44618 GCA_039178745.1 Bacteroidota bacterium
CTCTATACCGACTTTACCTTCGGTGTCTGGAAGGGCGAAGAGCTGGTCCCCTTCACCAAGGCTTATTCTGGCCTCACCGACAAAGAGTTCAACCAGATTACCAGCTGGGTGCGCAAAAACACTATAGAACGCTTCGGCCCGGTAAGGTCTGTCAAGCGCGAACTGGTCTTCGAGCTGGCCTTCGAAGGCATCCGAAAATCAACACGCCACAAATCGGGCATCGCCTTGCGCTTTCCTCGCATGCTTCGCTGGCGAAAAGACAAGCCAGTGGAAGAAGCCAACACTCTAGAGGACTTGCATGCGATGCTGGAGGTGTACGGATGAAATTGCTCTTGAGCTTGTATGCGGAAAATACAGCGATACTTCATTAAAAAATTCGACGGCCAGTATTCATGGGGGTCTGAAGTTCCTTTGGAGCTGCCCGATTTCTCTAAACCAGAACCAGATTTCACTTTACTCGACTATGACCCCCTAGACTATGTTGAAGTTCATCCACACGCAGGAAACTGCAAGTTAGTTATCGAAGTTGCCGACAGCTCACTAGTTTTCGACCGGAAGGTTAAATCGGTTTTATATGCCTCGTCTAATATACCCGAATACTGGATCGTCAATCTAATTGATCGCCAAATCGAATGCTATAGCCAACCTCAAGTGGACACAGGTACATATCAGGTGAGTAGTGTACGTAAAGAGGGTGAGGTCATTAATCATGACAAGCTCGGAGATATTTCAGTTGGTGATATTCTTCCTTGATAAACAAGAGATAGATATTTTATAATTGACCTACTCCGCAGATGGTACAAAATAAAATCGGACACCGATTTACCCAAGGTAAACATAGATTCGAGCAGGGTGAAAATCAGTTCTCGGTAGCATTGATTTTTGTCCTATACGAAACACCCTGATGAACAGTTCCTTCAACATATACGCTCGCGGAGCGAGCTAATAACATGACCACGCAGAGCGTGGTAAAACCGGTAAAAACACGCTCCGCGTGGTCACGGAAAACGCACACTCCGTGTGCGATCTAGTAGAATAGGACACCGATTTACGCAGGATCAACGCGGATGACAGCATGGCAAAAGTCTGTTTCCATCAGCACTGCTACGTGTACTATGCAAAACATTCGGAAGAACTGTTATTCCATACACACACGCTCGCACAGCAAAATAATAACATAACCATGCAGAGCGTGGTGAAACCGGTTTTACGGCCTACCACCCACCAGCAAAATTTTTGCCTTGCTTTCTCCCCTATCATCTGATAAGCGGATCAGGTAGCTACCGCCTGGTAGTGGTTCGGTAAGTTCAAATCGCTGGCCATCGATGTTTTCAGCCGAGAGAGTCTGATGGAAGATCAGTCGGCCTTGTGCGTCGACCAGTTCGATCAGGCATTCTCGATCGGGTTGGAGACCTTCCGGTTCTATGCTGAAGTGCTTTCCTGTATTGGGATTGGGGAATAGTGTAAAATCCCAATTGTCGGTAGTCGTAGCGTAGTTGACTTCAACCAAATGACTGAGACTGATGGTACCATCGAAGTCTGTCGTTTGGAGTCTGTAGAAGGACGTTCCCAAATAGGGATCGTAATCTTTGAGCTCGTAGTGAAGTCGCTCTCCAGGTTCTGAAAAGCCAGCCGCTTCCTGCTCGCCTACCCAGACGAAGTCTCTTCCGTCTCGCGTTTTTTCTATAGTAAAAAAGTCTGTGTCTACTTCGTCTTCGGTGACCCAGCTAACTAGGACAAAATCTACCTGCGGAAGTGCAGAAAAAGAAATCAGGGTAAGAGGTAGAGGCACCACCCCTTCAAAGCGATTGACATCAAAACCATCACCAGAACCGCCTCCGTATAGATGTGCCAAATCTGTGCCGGAAAGTGTAAAGCTGACTCTGGATTTGTCGAAGCCATCGCCCTGGCCGCCGCCGTAGAGCATGAACATCTCTCCCATGAGCCCGCCAGCAAATCTAGAGCGGTCGAAGCCGTCGCCAACACCACCACCATATAGCCCGGCAATGGATGTACCATCTATGGTGCTGGTAGAAAGTAAGCGATCAAAACCATCGCCAGAACCACCAGCATAAAGAATATCCAGCGTTATGCCATCCAAAGTGAAAGCGTCTGCTATGCGATCGAAGCCATCTCCAGAACCACCGCCGTAGAGAGAGGCCAGATCCTGACCCGACAGGGTAAAAGATTGCAATTGCTGATCGAAGCCATCGGCCATACCGCCGCGGTATATTACGGCAATAGATTGACCATTGATAAACGTCTGCTGCTGGTTTTGGTCAAAGCCATCGCCGGAACCCCCGCCGTAGAGCGGTCGTATACCTACAGGTACGCCACTCAGGTCAAGCTGTACGGTAGTGACCTGGTCAACACCATCGCCAGAACCGCCCGCAAACTGAGCATGTAGGAATGATCCTCCTGAGTTGGCCAGACCAATCAGGCACAAGCATGTTATTAGAAATCTCATGGTTACTGTGCACTACGCCCCCCGCGGAATCCAATACGACTATTGCCTGTTGCAATGATCGAAGCACCATCGAATCGGTCACTAACCATTAGAAAAGATAGACCATTCAACCAGGAAGCTCCCTTGTATCCAAATCCATCACCACTGGTATTTGGCCAATTCCCTGAGTCGGCTTGCCCGTTAAATGATATTTCGCCATCGCCATGGATTCCTGAGAATCCTCGGCCAGTGGGTGTACCAACAGTAATGCATCTCTCGTATAGGTTGCCAGACATTTCCATTACGCCATAGTAGGTACCACCGGTTTCTTCACGGCTTGCGTTGACGGCGCTAGCTGCAAAAAGACCTACGCGAACAGGGCCATTAATAGCGCCATTTGTATTTACATTAATGGAATTTCCTATTCCCTCTCCTGGGTTGGCAATAGATTCATTGTCCAGTCCTTCATTCTGAAGCTCGTATACATTGTCTGTGACATTTCCATTGCCCCAGGCAAACTCATTGAGTACAACATCTAGCGGGCCTCGGCAACTCTTTTCATATTCCATTTCGGTTATGGGTCTCAAAGCGGCCCAATCGAGGTAGGCCAAAGTTTGAGCAGCCGAGATAAAATTCACAGCCACATTTGGGAAGCTGGTGGTTGCATTACCAGATCCTGACCAGCTAACCGCATTTCTACTAACTATTTCATCCGTATTTTTTCCTTGTGGATCTGTAATATCGTTTGCTGTTTTCTGATCTGTCGTCAGGGTATTAAAAAAGGCAATCCACTGATCTTGGCTAGTCTCGTATTTCATAACGTAGAAAGCATCGAAACCTTTCGGAAAATCAGCAGGAATGGGACCGGAAAGATCGCCAGCGCTGCTGCTATTTTGTGTGTAGTACAAGTTGCCTGGTGTGTCTGCTATCGTAATCGCCGCTTCGCTCTGTACACGATAGGGGATTTGGAGCTCCGGGAAGTTGGCTGGACGCGAATAGAAAAAGTTTGTGATTTCTGTTGTGAATGCCGTGAATGGTGGTGTACCCATGGAGAATTCGCCTTGTGGGATATAGACCATTTCGATAGCAAAAACCTGTACATCGACGACCGCATTGGCATCGACACCATCTGAAAAGTAAGTCCATGCGAGTTCTACTCCCTGAAGGTCGATATCTCCGCTGCCGTCGGCAGAGCGGTATATCATGGCCCCGCGGTTATCCTGGATTTCGACCGTAGATCCTGATGGGGCAACCTGGCCTGAACTACTAAGAGTGGCGTGCTCCCAGTTGGTGCCATTGACCCGGTACTTGACGAATACCCAGGCGGCGTCCCAGTTGGCAGGGCCGACGGAGATTCGCCAGGAGTTTTCCCAGCTGAGATCAAAGCGGACTTGGGTAGTTCCGTTGGCTTGATTTTGATCTGCTAAGGTGACGTTAGCAACGTGTATGTTGTTGGCGAGAAGCTGGGCTGCAAGGAAAAGCATGCAAAGCGTAACTAGCTGCCGTATGTATATAAGCGTGCGCATAGGAATGAGATTTTGATGAACACAATTGTTAGTGTCTATGCGCTTGGGGTGGGAAGCTGTTACGCGTTAGGATTTATTTTTTCTTTCGCGCTATGCTAAGTCCATCTCTCAAAGGCAGCATCACCACCTCCACCTCCTCATGCTCCGCCAGAAACTGATTATATGCAGGCAATCCCGTTGCTATGGCCTCTTCATCTTCAGAGTCGAGCACCCGCCCATCCCAGGTAACATTGTCGCTGATGAGCAGGCCGCCAGAGCGCAAGTGGGGAAAAGCAAGGTCGAAATAGCGGCGATAATCGCGTTTTTTGGCGTCGAGGAAGATGAGGTCAAAATTTGCAGATTTATATCCTTGTAAATATGCGAGTACGTCTTTCTCAACCACCGAAATCCGATCAGCAAAAGGCGTTCCATCAATATTCCGCCTGGCCATCAGGGCATGCTCAGGCTTACCTTCAACAGTGATTAACTCTCCACCCGGAGCTAAACCCTCTGCCATGCACAAAGCCGAATAGCCCGTAAAAGTACCCAGTTCCAAAATCCGTTCCGGTCGTTGCAACTTACTCAACAAAGAAAGTATCCGACCTTGTAGCGCACTACACATCATCTGCGGTGCCAAGGTTTGCAGGTGAGTTCTACGCTCGATCTGGTTCAGATACTCAGGGACAGGACCACTGAGTGCCTCGGCATAGTCGAAAAGGGGATTGATATCGTCACGCATGGGTAGTCTGTTAGAGTGTGGGGGAAGCGCTTGGTTTTTGTAGCAAGTATGAGCCTGGCATTTTCACTACAAATTTACATCAGGGGTAGAGTCTGTTAGTCTGTTAGAGTGTGGGGGAAGCGCTTGGTTTTTGTAGCAAGTATGAGCCTGGCATTTTCACTACAAATTTACATTAGGGGTAGAGTCTGTTAGTCTTTTAGGGCGTGGGGAAGCGCTTGGTTTTGTGGCAAGTATGAGCCTGGCATTTTCACTACAAATTTACATCAGGGGTAGAGTCTGTTAGTCTTTTAGGGCAAGGCACATAGTATTACGCCTATAAATGTCTAAGAGACTTTCCAGTAGTCTTGGTTCTAAGTCCAGACCTCCCGAAGATTCGCTATCTGCAGAGCAACGAAAAAGTCAACCTAAAAGACTAAAAGACTCCCAACTATTCAAAAATTCAAGCCCAAATCTCCCAAAGATTACCCATTCAAATAGCAACGAAAAAGTCAACCTAAAAGACTAACAGACTCCCCACCAATTCATAGCGTTAAGATCAGATTTTTCAAGGATTCCCTGTGTGCAGAGCAATGAAAACAATCAATCTAACAGACTACTCCACCGCTGACAGTATCTCGTTCCAACCCATATTCACCCCAACCACCTTGCCATCGGGGTCGATCAAAAAGTGGAAAGGTACCTGATTGACATTATAAAGATCTGAAATAGGACCATTCAAAAACTTGAGGCTACTCGTTTCTTCCATAATCTGATAGGGCCAGTTGCGCTCATCTTGTTCTATCGCTCTTTGCCAGTTTTGGGCTGATCTTTCTATGGCCACACTCACGATGGCGAGCCGGTCTCCTGCTTCTTCGTGTATGGCTTTTAAGGTCGGTGCCTCCCGACGACATGGTCCACACCAGGAGCCCCAGAAATCGAGCAAGACATACGACCCGCGCAAGTCTGACAACTCAAAACGATCACCATTGAGCAACTCTGCACTAAAATTAGCAGCCACCTCTCCTTCGTCGTAGTTTGGTGTAAAGTACCAAATTCGGAAACCGATCAGGGCTATTACGGCTACAATCGGCGGGACGAGACTATTGAGCCTCTTACTAGAGAAAAAAGAATTCATCTTTGGCGGTCTATAAAAAAGATTAGGGGTTGAATACTAGATTCAACCCCTAAGCACGAAGTCAGGTTTAGCGTGCCTCTAAAGGCAATTGTCGCTATGAGTCGCTACTCACCTTACTTCAATTCCAATTCTGTAGAACCGGCCAAGTAACCTTTGTTATACAACTCGATGGTATACAAACCTTCGGGAAATGCCATGCCTTCGGGGATCCAATCGCCGCAGAAGTTGGTATCACCTCCGTCGAAATCAAAGGAAACTTCTTTGGTAAATGGCAGCATGTTGCCAGATTCCTCAGAGCGGAAAGTACCGCTACCCTGGTTGCCTAGCGACATGGTCGAGCCATCGGGCTGGATGATGCGCATCAGCATGACTTCTGCACCAGGCGTAGCTGTGCGGTTGGCCAGCGTATTGGCGCACACGTGAATGCGACCAACGCGATTGGCATTTCTGCTGCGCGCCCATGATCCGTTGTTCTTCTGGCGCTGACCTTCGGCAGTGATACTGGAAGCCATAATCGCACTCCCCGCCGTTACGCGCTGGTTTAGCTGCTGATTTCGTGTACCTAGCTCTTGGTTGGCATCTTGCAAAGAGTTGCGCTCTTCGCTGAGTTGCATATTCTGTTCGCGTTGGTTCTCCAGATCTCCAGACAGCGTCTCATTGGTCGTATTCAGCTCCTGGTTTTCGGCAGTGAGCATAGCATTTTCTTCCCGCAGCTGGTTGAGTTCCTCAACGTATCCATCTACCTGCGAGCGCAGATTAGATAACTCACGGCGGGCACTGGCCAGGTTGCGCGAATCGCTCAGCAAGGCATCGATGCGCTCCTTACTGTCGGCGAGTTCTGCTTCCTGTTGTGCAATACGTGCATCCATTTCTTCATTGATGCCGCGCATTTGATCGAGCTCGGCCAAAGCATCGTCGTACTGCGCCTCTGCCTGCTCTTTAAGTTGTGTGGTTTCGTCCAATTGAGTAGTTAACTCCTCATTTTCTGCACCGCGGTTGAAATAACCCAGAAGGAAGAAAATATTAAGCGCAGCCAGTACACCAATGATGCCCAGCAGCAGCGGGTTGCTCTTCTTCTTCGGCTTGTTATAAAATGGAGGAGGGGTTGGACTATTCTGAATAGTAGCCATAAAAATGATGGTTTAGTTATGGGTTTTCGTCTCAAATATAGCAAACGCAATAAGTTGGTTGGTTGTGCGCTCACCGCTGATCGAAAAACCACAAAGCGTGTCTGTCTTCCCTTTCCAGAAGACGCCCCCTAAAACGGATGTTTGAGGGCCATATTGTTGTTTTAAAGCAGAAAAAATATGGATAAATAATGAAAAAAATATGTAACTAATTGATTGTTAGCTGTTTGATTAGATTTTTAATTTAAACTTCCGCAGGTAGAATTTTTTCTCAAAATCAGTTACTACAGCTACTTCTGGCTCCATTCACTAATGTCGGTCTATCCCCTTTCATTCAGGTAGAGCTCCGTAACTGGCGAAAATTGCTGGTCTTTCTTCAGCGTATTGAGACTATCCAATAGTCCCTGCTCTATGGCCGAAGCCGGTATTCGTGGAAAGTAGACATCAAGAGAATCCAAAGGCCTATTCAGGGCTTCCATACTTAACTCCACCGCCCTGGGTCTATGTAGTAGTAGTCGGTAAAAATGGTTCGCGTAGGCCGTCTGATAAGCATAGTTGTCCAGGCATTCTTCCTGAAGAGCATCGAGCAAGCAAAAGACTTCGAGTACGCTCATTTGGCGCAGGCTATCGGTGGGCACCTCGGCATGGAGTCCTTTTGCCATTAGTGCAGCACAATCTGGACACAGCAGTGTATCAGTAGCCAATAGGCTATCTCGCATCAGACTATCTCTGGTCAGTTGCTTTCGCAGTAGGCTATCAAAACGAATTTCGTAGGGAAACAGCGGCCGAAGTGGCAGCTCGGCACTTAGTTCTTTAGGCGGAGGTTCTCCGGGGCGGACGGGCTTGGGTGGTCTGCCAGCTAAGCGCCTTAGGCGACTTGCCCGATCCAGCAGCAGAGAATCAGCCCGCTTATTGGCTATCTCCAGTACCTCTTCCCTACAGTTTTGCAAAATGTTTGCCCGCAAGCGCCCCAACCGCTCTTCAGCTATCTTCTGCAAGGCCGCCTCCTTATCCAAAGAATCGGCCCCGCAACTACTCGCTAGCAAAAATAGCAACACCCCCAAGCAGCAGATCAACCTCATTGATTAACCGTTATACTTTCCAAAGGTCTTCTGGCCTTCAGCCTAGCTTCTTCTTCCAGTCGCTCTTGTACAATGCTGTCTGTAGCAGCCAGGACCGCTGAATCCTGCTCAGCTGCACACAGACTATCCAGAAGATCGCGCATAAGTGGTGACTCTACCTGCATAATGCTATCAATTATTTTCGATTCCTTGCCCGTGATACGTATGTCTACTCCACCTTCTGTATCAGCTGAACACGACCAACAAAAACAGCAGACCAACAAAATTTTAAGTCCCAAATGTTGCATGAGTAGCAAAGTTATACTGCCATTTGGGCACTATCGTCAAAAAAGGCGCTGATTCTTATAAATTTTCAAAATTTCATTAGACCAAAACTTGGATTTACGAATAGCAATGTTCATTTTTGGACCATCGCCAGTAGTAGTCTTATGGCTATTCTTTTGAGGCGATAATCCCCACAGTGAACATATAGATCAGTTACCAACCGATTTATTCACGCTTTTTTAATTTTTTCTCCATGTTTATCCTCTCCGTTATATCGGGTGCCTTCCTCGTAGGTGGTGGCATTGTATTAGCCAGTCAGCTACTCGACGGCCGCACCCGGTTTTAGCAGAGGGTGAGGAGCACATAACGTCCGCCACATCCGGGCACCTAACACTATTCAGGTTATCTACATCCCTATCTTTATTATCTGCAACTATACCAACTTAGGATGGATCGACTTAAAGACTCTTTACCCAACTAAAACGGCCGTTTGCTATTAGCAAGCGGCCGTTCGATTTTTCAATCACTCATCAGGTCGTTATCTTAGCCGCACCAGTCAAAAAGTCTCTTGCTTCCCCTTATACCTGCCTTCATACAACAACAGTTAGATACTGGCCAACTCCATGGCAGGCTGGAAGGGTTCGCCCTCAACATAGACTTAAGTGGTTTCGCCCCTCTGACCAACAACCTTATGGAAGCGGGTAGGCAAGGAGCAGAGGAACTCAGCCAAATACTCAATGACATATTCCGGCCTCTGGTCAGTGTGATTTACGACAATGGTGGGTTCATCCCTTACTTTGCTGGCGATGCCTTTACGGCCATATTTCCACTTCCGCCAGACGAGCGATCCGCTATGCATCTGCTATGGGTTGCCTCCGAAGCCCGGCGGAGCATGATAGAACGCGAAGGTGGTTTCGGTGGCTTTACCATCGGGCTCAAAGCCGGACTGGCCTACGGAGCTATACACTATGGTGTGGTTGGTGAGCAGCTCAAGGCTTCCTACTTCAAAGGCCCTGCTGTAGAGCAGTCGTCGAATTGCCAGGCCATCGCACAGATCAATGACATCGTTATCGCAGACCGCGTTGTAGATATTCTGGCCAAGCGCAACCTCGCTTCAGAATGGGTAAGTGATCAATCTTACCGAGTCTTGGAGCAATCGCCGGGCATTCGGGCTGCAGTGAAACCATTAGATCTCCCTCCAGTAAAAGAAGAAACAGCTAGCCAGTTTCTCCCAGAATCAGTTGTCAGAAAGAAAATTCCCGGAGAGTTTCGAACGGTCGTTTCCACTTTCATAGCTTTTGAAGGAATCCACACACACGATCAGCTCAGCGACTTTGCAACGCGAGTTCTAAATCGAGTCCTTGATTTTGGCGGCTACTTCAAAGAGATAGACTTTGGCGATAAAGGGGCCTTAATGGTTGCCTTTTTCGGTGCTCCCGTCAGTTACGAAAACAACCTCATTAGGGCACTCGAATACGGAGAGGCCATCAGGCAAGAAGTCGGACAGATCCGGCAAAATGGTCAACCCCTGAGGTTTCGTATGGGTATCAGCCAAGGGACGGCCTTTACCGGCATCATGGGCGGGGCGGAGCGTTGTCAATATGCCTGCATTGGCCGTAATATAAATCTAGCCGCAAGGTTAATGTCTGGTGCCGAGTGGCAGCAAATTTTGGTAGACCCACAAGTTGCCAGATCCGAGGGTTTCCAATTCCAGGCGGTAGGCGAAAACTACTTCAAAGGATTCACCAACCCACTGACTACCTACGTCTTGCAAGGGCATAGACGTAAGACCGGCAAGCCTTCTTATGAAGGCCCTATTGTAGGCAGACAGGAAGAAATCGGAATTTTAAAGAAATCGATCAGCTCGGCTCTAGACAACCACAACTGTGGGCTGGCCTACGTCTATGGCGAAGCAGGTATTGGTAAAAGCAGATTTACCGACGAAGTGCGCAAACAGCTTTCTCAAGAAAGGGAGCTAAAGTGGTTCTTTTGCCCCAGCGATCAAATTCTGCGTAAGTCATTCAACCCATTCATCTATTTTCTGCTCGATTACTTCGAGCAGTCTGGCGAAACAGATACCGGCCTGAGAATCGCGCACTTTGATGCTATTTGCGATCGCATTCATAACCAGCTGGATCAAGACCAAAGATCTCAGGCCAAGCAGGCCGCTAATGAGCTTGTGCGCACCAAATCCATACTAAAAGCACTCGTTGGCCTACCTACCGAAAACACCCTTTGGGAACGATTAGACGCCAGGGGTAGATACCAAAATACGGTAGCGGCCATCATCAATCTGTTTGTAGCCGAAAGCTTGATTCAAGCAGTTGTCATAGAGCTAGAAGACATTCACTGGCTAGACGATGACAGCAAGCAGCTCTTACGAGATATGCCCTGGCGCATAGTAGACCTGCCGATCTATATCCTATGCTCTTCCCGATATACAGACGCAGGAGAGCGGCCAAAGCTGTGGCAGGCTGACCCCATAAAAGCCAGGGTTACCCCTCTCGAAGTAGACCTCAACGCCCTTAGTCGTCAGGCTGTTCGCGAGTATGCAGAGTTTAATTTGGGTGGCCCCATTTCAGACACATTTTACGAGCTTCTGCTCAAAGCCAGCAACCGCAATCCATTCTATCTGGAACAGTTACTTGGCTACTTCAGAGAGAACGAACTTCTCATCCAGGAAAATGGAGAGTGGGCACCAAGAGATGGCAATATCGAACTGTCTGAAAGCATCAACTCTATCCTGACAGCACGTATCGATAGACTATCGAATCTGGTTCGGGAAACCGTGAAAGCAGCCGCAGTTATCGGTCGGGAATTTGATCTGCCCGTATTGCAAGAGCTCATCATTCAGCAGGCAGATGAGTTAAATATCAACCAAACGGATCTCCAAGAGCAGGTCAGACTTGCCGAACAAGGGCAAATTTGGAGCGCTGTCAACGAACTGCGCTATATTTTCAGGCATAGCTTACTGCGCGATGCGGTCTACAGCATGCAGCTGCACACCAGGCTGCAGGAGTTGCACCGCCAAATTGCAGAGGTGATCGAACGTCTATATACAGATAATATCGAAACCCACTACGTCGATCTGGCCTACCACTACGAGCAGGCTGGAGATACCGACAGAACAATAGAGTTCTTGCAAAAAGCCGCAGATTTTGCCCGATCCAATTACCAAAACCAACTGGCACTGGATTTGTATGAGCGCTTGCTGGCCAAGCCCGTTAAAGATCGCGACAACCCAGAGAAAGTACGCATCCAGCTGAGTCGTGGCCAGGTCCTCGAAATCGTCGGTCGCTGGGAAGAGTCCTTGGCTGTGTATCGAGAAGCCCAGCATCTGGCCAAAAGAAGCCGGGATGTCATTCTGCTCGGCAAAGCCAATAGTCGACTCGGACACCTGCTCATGCTTCGCGGCCGATATGAAGAGGCTATGCAGTTCCTCCAGATTGCTTCCGGCTTATTTGAGTCCATCGATGATCCACTGGGTATTGCTAAGGTATACGGCCACCTTGGTCTTTTGTACTTCCGCAGGGCCAAATACAACCAGGCACTCGATTATTTTCAGCGTAGCATGGAAACTGGTTTTAGTCAAGTTGGGACTACAAATGGTGCAGAAATCGTTAGCTACCTCGGATTGACCTACATGAACCAGGGTGAATACCAGCAGGGCATAGAGCTGATCAAGAATCAGATCCCCTTGCACGAAGCCAACCAAGACAGCATGGGGCTGGCTAACCTCCATGTCAACCTCGGTATTATTTTCTTCGAAAGTGGAGATGACATGGCCGCCGAGTCTCATTTCGACCAAGGGCTTCAGCTGGCAGAAGAACTCGGAAACAAGCAGTTGCAGGCGATCGGTTTGGGTAGCCTGGGCCGAATCTTCGAAAGACGAGGCGAGTACGATCGGGCCATGGACTTGTTTAAAAAAGACCTTACACTCTGCAAAGAACTGGGCGACTGGCAAGGCATTGCTATAGCGGAAGGCCTTATCGGAGAGCTATATAGCCTAAGGGGCAAGTACGAGCTTGCAGAGCAGCACCTGGATCACTATCTAAATATTTCCAGAGATCTCGGCTATCAGAAAGGCGTCGCTAAAGCCATCAATTCTCTTGGTGACATCTGCTATTATCAGAAAAGGTTTGAAGATTCTGTAAACTACTACGATCAAAGTATAGAGATTGCCCGAAAGACCAACAATGTACCCGTACTAGGCAATAGCCTAATGGAAAAAGGAGTCGTTTTGCTTAGCGTCGGAAAGCTGGAAGAACTCGAAGAGGTCTTGGAAGAGACCCTTAAAATTGCACAAGAATTGCAGCAACCCGATCTTCTATTCTCCACTCATCTTCTGGAAGCCCGCACAAAAGTCGAGCGAGGTCAGGTAAGAGAAGGGCTTAGTCAAATACAAGATTTACTCGATCAGCTCGATCTCAGGCCAGAGCAACAGGCTGCTGCCTATTACGAACGCTTTCGAATCAGTTCTAGAGATACTGAGGCGCACGATATGGCTTTTGCCCTCTATACGAAACTGTATGAAGAAGCTCCAAAAGCACTATATCGCAATAGGTTGGACGCACTCAACACTTGAGCATCAGACTCCATTTTTTACAAAGAATGATTCTAATTTAACATCCTCTGGTAGCGTTATGCGGTTTACTGTATAAATGTCTTTCGATTTCAGTTAGACAATAAGAACCATCGTATTCTATCATGAGGCATACCGCCCTTTTACTGCTGTTTTCGATATGCGTATATATTTGCTCTAGCTGCGGAGGTAGTGACCGCAACGAGCAGCTAATAGGCAGCGACTATCACGATGACTCAACACCCAATCCTGAAAAGATCTGGAAATCAAAATGCATTTCCTGCCATGGCCTAAGGGGAAATCTCGGAGCCAACGGTGCTTCAAATCTACAGGAAGCCACGAGCAGCCTAGACTATAGAGTACAAATCATCACTAATGGCAAAGGCGTCATGACACCCTGGAAAGATCTTCTGAGTGAAGAGGAAATACTCGCTATTGCGGAATATACCTTGAGTTTTAACCCAGATTTAGAATCGAATGGCAAGTAGCAGCAAATTGGTTCTGGGCATTATGTCTGGTAGTTCACTCGATGGTGTAGACCTGGCCCTCTGTAGATTTAGCTACGAGGATGGCCGATTGGTCGCTCCTCTAGACTGGGAAATAGTCGCTGCCAAAACCATTCCCTTCCCCGGTGCCTGGAGAGCCCGCCTTCGCCAAGCGACAGTACTGCCCGGCCGAGAGCTCTGGCGATTACATACAGATTTTGGGCATTATTTGGGCAAAGCAGCAGCTGGTTTCTTGCACAAAAACAACTTAAGTGCCAGCCTGATCGGTAGCCATGGACATACCATCTTCCACGACCCCCAAAAAGGATCTACCACACAAATCGGTGAAGGTTCAGCTATATCTTATCATACGGGCGTATCCGTTGTCACCCAGTTGCGAACAGCCGATATGGCCCTTGGTGGTCAAGGTGCTCCTGCAGCACCCATAGCCGATCACTACCTATTCCCAGACTATGAGGCCTTCCTGAACCTAGGAGGTATAGCGAATATATCCGTACGAACGAAGAGTTCTTTTTTAGCCGGTGATGTTTCAGCAGCCAATCAGATACTAGATCGGCTAGCGGGTTTGGTAAGCTCCTCCTATCGTTTTGATCAGGATGGTCACATTGCTGCCAGCGGTAGCTTGAGCGCAGATCTTCTTCTTCAACTACAGGCTCTTCCCCACCATCAAATGCCCTACCCAAAATCTTTAGACAATAGATGGGTATCAGACACCGTATGGCCGTTGCTTGCAGAGTCACCAGCTTCCGTAAAAGATCGACTACACACTTTTTGCATTTTCCTGACACAGCAGATTCATGGCGATCTATTAAAGCTGCTTCAAGCTAGTGAGCGCCCACCAAGTCCGATAAAGGTACTCGTCAGTGGTGGCGGCGCGAGAAATGATTTTTTGATCAAAAGCCTGAGGTCATTGCCACAAGATGACCATTTTCCATTGGGCTATGCTACAGATTCCAATACGAAAATCGGTGACTTCAAAGAAGCCGCCATGGTAGCCCTGATGGCATTATTGCGGCAGTTGGGACAACCCAACTCTTTTGCTTCGGCTACAGGTGCCCGTACCGATGCTATCAATGGCGCCATGTATCTTCCACCACCTATATCTACCGAATAATGATAAGCTCAACCATTTTACTTACTGGAGCCACGGGCTTAATCGGCCATCACCTAGTCCCGGCTCTTCTCGAAGCGGGTCATCGGGTCAGAGCATTGCATAGGCCAGGTAGCGACACGAGCTATCTGCCCAAAAATCATGAAGCCCTGGAGCTGGTTCAGGGAGATATATTGGATATTTTCACTCTGGAAGAAGCCATGTTAGGCTGTAATAAAGTTATCCACGCGGCAGCATTGATCTCATTTCAAGCGGAAGATCGCCATAGTTTAGATCAAGTCAATCAGGAAGGCACGGCCAACGTGGTTAATCTAGCCCTAGATCATCAAGTTGATCAACTGATTTACATAAGCTCTGTAGCCGCACTTGAGCGAGAATCCAGTATTATAAACCCTACTTCCTTAGCAGATACCTGGCAGTCAAAAAGAGCTCCCACCAACTATGCCGCCAGTAAGTTTGCCGCAGAACGAGAAATATGGCGAGGGCAGGCAGAGGGCCTTTCCGTCAGTACCGTATACCCATCGGTTGTAGTGGGAAGTGGAGATCCCCGAAGAGGAGGTACTCCCGCACTTTTCAAGCGTATTAAAGAAGGATTAAGCACCTACTCTACGGGCCACTCTGCATTTATTGCCGTCTCTGATGTAGTCGATGCTTGCTTGCATCTTTTATCAACAAGAGAAAGTAAACGCATCCTTTGCCAAGGCCACAATATGAGCTGGAAAGCTTTCCTATCCCTGGCTGCTAAAAAGCTAAAAGTCAACCCTCCAACTAGAAAGGTAGCGTCATGGCAGTCTGCACTGGCTTGGCCAATAGCTGGTCTTTGGTCAAAAATCAGTGGCCAAAAACCATTCCTGACCAGAGACAGGCATCGGCTGGCTCATGCCCATTATACGTATGTTGGCGACAGCTTCGAAAAAGCCCTGGGCAAGCCGTTTAAGCCCATCGGAAAAGCCATAGAAGAGGCGATTTAAAACCGGGCAGCTCAAAACCAATCCACTTCTGCACCGTTTACCCAGCCTAACCAATCCAAAAATGTCAACTTACCTCATTGTCGGCGGAAGCTCGGGTATAGGCCGCACACTTGTCGACCGGCTTTTAGCTAAAAATCATCAACTCATCGTTTGGTCTCGCGAAAGACGGGACCTTCCTCAGCACGATCATCTACAATTTCACGCGGTTGATGTTACAGCAGACGATCTACCAAAAGATTCCATCCCCCCCACCCTCGATGGATTAGTATACTGCCCAGGAACCATTGACCTCAAGTCGTTTAGATCCCTAAAGCCTGAGCTATTTCGCCAATCCTTTGACATTAATGTAATTGGTGCCGCTAAGTGCATACAGGCAGCCGAAAGAGCATTGAAAAAAAGCGAAGGCAGTTCCTCCGTAGTCCTGTTTTCAACCGTTGCTGTGAGTAAAGGCATGCCTTTCCATGCTGCTGTAGCTTCAGCTAAAGGCGCCGTAGAGGGTCTCACTAGATCTCTAGCTGCCGAGTTTGCCCCTCAAGTACGCGTGAATGCTATAGCGCCGTCTTTGACCGACACCCCACTAGCTGGTTCTCTACTGAAGACAGAAGACAAACGCCAGGCAGGTGCAGAACGGCACCCACTAAAACGCATTGGCCAAGCCGAGGATATGGCAGCCATGGCAGACTTTCTACTGAGTCAAGAAGCCGCTTTCATAACTGCTCAGATTATTGGTATCGACGGAGGACTTTCCAGCCTGTAAAGAAAAACCCCCCTTCCAAAAAGAAGAAGGGAGGCCATCCCAAAAACCGATTTAAGATCTTGGGTACACATACCGATTGGTATAGTGACTTGGGGGGTAGGTCACCGAATCGGTAGCTGTTGGTCTTGTGTGATGTAGATTAGGCGAATTAGAATGGACTACGCCCTTTATGGCCCTCTTGGCTCAAGCCAAAGGTAATCTTTTTTTCCGGTTGTACGAAATCAGTACCTGTTGATAACAGCTTTTATAGCTGGGCTAGCTGTATAACAACTTGCTATCGTCTTTCTTGACTACTTTGCCTTTCTCTTCTCATACGGCGGCGCTCTTGAAGTTTCTTTCTATCCAGATGATAGCCCAAAGTGACTTCATGAGAACCATTGTTATACTGCTGAAACGTAGCAAAAGACAAGTCGTAGCTATAGTAGATGCGCAAACTCTCCAACTTCGTTCCCAGCAGCAAACCAAGGGCGCCCAGATATCGGTAAGACAGACCCGCAATCAGCTGCTCGTCTAGAAATGCGGCTTGTAAGTTGAAGTCCAACATGTATGGCGCATTCTGCACATTGCGCATCATAATGCTTGGCGTCAGCTTGACTTTAAGCTCGGCCAGATCGAAGTGGTGACCTAACAAAAAGGTATAGTTAAAACCACTCTCTGTAGATTCCCCAGATATATTAGCTAACCGATTACTAACCAGGTTATTGATCGTAATGCCACCAAAGGTATTTTTTCTGAACGACCCATACAGACCAAAACCCGCATCAAACTCATTGACGCCATTGATGTAATCCATAAGTAGCTCATCACCCGCTTGTTGCAGCGGATTGTCCATAACGGCGGCGTCAACTTGTATACGTTGGAACTGCGTAAAGAATCCAAACGCTGCCTGAAAAGCAGGTTGATCCTTTTCCAGCTCCGGCCCGAAACCAAATCGAAAGGCCACGTCTAGTTGCCCTTTTACTCGATTAAGCTGGGCCGCGGACTCGGAAAACACCGCAGCACCAATACCAAAGTTGTTACCGACTGGCCCGTTGATTCGCACACCAAGAGTAGTTGGGGAATCGTCGAAGCCAGTCCAGGCAGCACGGGCATTGAGCTGAAGCTGATATTCGTTGTCAAAACCCGCAGCCCCAGGATTGAGGATGATCGGACTTTGCACATAATGGTTAAAAATAGTCTCTTCCTGGCCGGAAAGCGTTATTCCAGCCAACAAGAGAAGAGAAGTTATGAAGAATTGCGCCTTTTTCATGATGAGGCTTAATTTTTGGGATGCTTAATTCAGAAATCTAGTGAATGGGCTTAGGCTAAGTTATTCGCGAAGTATGGTCAAGGAGCCGCGTAACTGCTGTCGATCTCCAGAAGGATTCGCATAATCTAGTACATAGTAGTATGGCCCTTCAGGTAGGTCCACACCATCATTATTCTGGCCAATAAAGCAATTGCTTCCGCCATCTTGACTGCAATCGTAATTATCGACTGTAAAGACGAGCTGCCCCCAGCGATTGTAAATCTCTAGAGTGTTATCACTGAAGCCTTCTCCATCCGTACAGAACAAAATGAAGGCTTCATTCAATCCATCTCCGTTGGGCGTAATGACTTCACGAGCGGACAAGCAGGGGAAACGGCGATCGCGTACTACAACCGTAACCGTAAACGATTGACAACCACCGCCATCGCGAACTACAATCATATACTCTCCAGGACAAAGCTCTTCTGCCGATGGCCCTTCCTGACCCACCAACTGGGGCCACTGATAGGTATAATTGCCATTACCACCACTTACGGTCACATTGATCGATCCATTACAGCCATCGGTAGCATCTGTTGCAGTGGCCGTAGCCGATAGTACTTCAGGAGCTTCAACCCGGAAGGTCTGAGTAACAAAGCAGTCGTTGGCGTCACTTACCTCCACCGAATAGCTATTCGGACGAAGGAAGTTGACAAATGGCTCGTCCCTGCCGTCTTGCCAAAAGTATTCGTAACCGCCAACACCCCCAGAAACACTCAATTCGATGCGGCCATCGCGGGCATCCTCGCAGCTGGCATCTGTGATGTTGGCTACGATCTCTATTGGTTCGGGCTCCGTCACAAGCAAGATTTGATCGACTACGCAATTGGCCTCACTGGTCACGATCAAATTGTATTCACCCGCAGGCACATTCGTCAGCACTGGCGAGTTATCGCCAATTGGGCTTCCATTCCTACGCCATTCGTAAGTGAAGGTACCCATACCGCTCACACTAGCTTCCAAACTGGCATTGGCATCGTTGGGACAACTTACACCGAAACCATTGTAGTCACTAGTCACGCTCGCCGTTACGGCAAAACCCATAGCGGTTTCCACTTCGAAAGTGCGCACCAGCATAGCGCCCGTTGCATCAGTTATCACTACGGTATAGCTGCCTTCGGGCACGTTCTCCAAATCTTCGGTATCTGCCGAAAAGTCTGGATTATCTTCCTGGCTCCAGCTGTATTCATAAGGTCCTTCACCGCCATCTACAGTCACATCTACCGTACCCGTAGCATCTCCGGGACAATCCACCAGGGTGGTGGTTCCCTCGCCAGTGAGTAGACCTACAACCAGATCGTCCACGACAAACTCGCAACCATTGTCATCAGTGACGGTAGCCGAGTAAGTTCCCTCACACAGAGGCATGGGTTGAGGACCACTCAGTCCTTCCTGATTCCAGACTATATCGTAATCGCCGGTACCGCCACTAAGATTTAGCGTAATGCTTCCCGAACAAGCCGCTTCATCTACATTAGAGACAACCGTCGAATTGTCGAGAACGATAGGTACCGGCTCATCAACCATTAATCCCGTTACGGAGACCTCCTGTCCTTGACTATCCATAATGGTGACATCGTAAGTACCAGAAGGAACTTGTATAGTTATCATACTACTATCGCTGGAAGCTGTAAAACTACCCGGGGACGTCGTGGCGGAGATGGGGAAGGCGACATTGGCCATTACGATTTGAATCGATCCCAGAGAATCTGTACAAAGCGCATTAAAACTCTGACTAGACACTACAGAGGCAGGCTCTCCTGTAATTTCATAGCACTCCTGTACCGCGCAGTCGTTGCCGTCGGTTATTACCACACAATAGGTTCCGGCTGCCAGGCCATCTATATCTCGTGTAGTAGCTATAGTATCTCCATCCATACCTTCTGTCCAGACATAAGTATAGGGTGGGAATCCCATAGAAACTTGTATATCGATTGCACCATTATCCCCACTATTCGCAGGTGTAATTGTGGTATCCGAAACCGTAATCGCAGTAGGCGGATTCAAGGTTACACTACCCGACACCATAGAATTACCTTGAGCGATATTCACGAAGTATACACCTGGCTCCAGCCCTTCCAGATCTTCCATAGTTGAAATGGTATCACCATCACTATTGGTCCAGGTAAATTCGAATACGCCAGTTACGCAAGTAGAGCTGGTTATCGTTAGATCAATAGAGCCATTGGCCTCGCCAAAACAACCCGAATTCGTATCGGTATCGAAAGTGATTATGCAATTATCTTCCGGCACATTAAAGCATTGCGGGCGGTTGCATCCGCGCGAATCCGTAACGGTCACGCAATAGGTTCCCGGATCACTCAGACCACTGATGTCTTCGGTATCCGCTTCGAAGTTGTTGGGGCCAGACCACATATAGGTATAATCGGGTGTTCCCCCTTGAACCAGAAGATTGACGGCTCCCGTTCCAGGCCCGGTTATTGGGGTGATGGAGCCACTGGCAATTACCGGAGGAGGGGAACCTACTTCTATATCAATAATCTCTCGACTACAACCATTATTATCGGTTACCGTAACAGAATATAAACCTGGTGACAGATTGATCTGCTGTATCAGTCCATCTTGAAGATTACCACTCCAGTCGATGGTATAAGGTGCAGCCCCACCAATAGTGGCGATCGTAATGCTACCATTATTCTCACCGCTACAACGCTCATCGACCACCGATACCGTATCAATCGAGAATGGAGGCGGATTCGAAACTGTATACGTAGCAGAAGTAGATTGACCTGTACTTGGGTTGGTGATGATAACGGTGTATATGCCCGATTCCAGATTTTCTACTACGGGGCCATCTCCAATATTTGGTGTCCATGAGTAGGTCAGGTTTCCACCACCTACCACGGTCAAACTGATGCTGCCATCGGTATCTACATCACAGCTAGTGTTCTGTACGTCGGCATCTACAATCATAGGCGCAGCCGTACAGTTGACAGACCCATTAACCAGTGTCGCAGGCAGCAACTCCACATTAGCATTGAAAAACTGTACGGCTATGATGTCACCAAAACTTACCGCAGCACAATCTTCGGTCAGCACATTGAAGCACAACTCGAAAATGACAGAGCCATCTGCCAATTGCCTATCCGATAGGCTCTGATCGTCCCAGGTCACTCGTATGTCTCCTGCATTAGCACCATTAATTTGATTGGCAGCCATAAATCCGGGCAAACAATCAAATATTGGACCGCCCGATGTAGGACATGGATCTGACAGTCCATTTTCAAATTCGATCACAGATGGATCATAAACGATACCAAATTGGAAACCAGCCAGGGCATCGAAGTTGAAGACCGTAACTGGTATACAAACGGTCTCACCTACACTGCCCGAACCTGATCCTATGATGAAAGTTAGGCCATCTGTAGTCGGTACACCTGCATTCACAATACCCGCACTAGGCACCACACCCACACTTTGGTTCATGCCATTCATTGCAAAAATGGCTGTAGGCGTATTCGATGGCTGTACGACCGTTTCTGCTACGGCATCGATGGTGAAACAGAGCGAGAAAACAACCGTTCCGTCGCCTATTGTAACTCCGCCAGTACCTGGATTTTCCCAGCTAAACGTAATAACACCTGGAGAGGACAGGGTAAAGTTGCCGCTTCCCAGCCCAGGCAGATTGAAGTCACCACCCCCATCAAAAGTGAGAATGTCGGGGTCGAAAGTGGCAGAAAATTGTAGATCTGTGAGATCTATGAAGTCTTCAACACTAACATCCAGACAAATTTGGCTGCCTTCACCGCCGCTGGCATCACCAATATCGAGTACCAGGTTTGGTGGAGGGTCACCACATGGATTGCCAGGGTTAATGACGCCGTTATTCGTAGAAACCGTTACGATATCGTTATTGGCATTGTTGGCCGAAATGGGCGTCGGTATATTGCTGAAGGTCACATCGGCCGTACATGCATCAGGGCCCAGCACCATAAAGCAAACCTCCAGAACCTCACTGCCATTTGCCAGGCTAACAGCCCCGCTTCCATCCCATTCCACAGATATTTGGCCGGGACTTCCGCTGGTAGCCATCAAACCCGGCAGCTGAGTCACTCCGGTTGCTGACATAAATTGTAGCAGGGTGGGATCATAGCTCAAACTGAATTGGAAATCGGTTATATCCTGGAAATCGAAGCCAACCACATCTACACAAACCTGAGTGCCGACAGCGCCCGTCCCGTTGGTCAGGGTGAAGGTGACATCGGTTTCGCAAGCGTTGCAATCTCCACCACAATCTATACCCGTCTCATTACCATTCTGGATGCCATCATCGCAGGTATCGCAAGGATCGCAATCGGGGCCGCCACAGTCGATGCCTGTTTCGTTACCATTTTGGATGCCGTCATCACAAGTTGGCTCATTACCACCATCTCCACAAGAAACCGTAGCACCGAAACCCTGGGCAGATATAGCAGAGCCACTATCATCCGTTGCCGTAATGCCTGTGATGGTCAAATCTGTGTCTCCCTCAGCCACATTACTAAAGCAGAAGGTACCCAATACCGTAAAATCGTCTACAGTAATACCCTCGAATTCCAAAGTACCATCTACAAATAGCAACCTGATGGTAGACCCATTTAAAAATGATGTAATCGGGCTACCCATAGCGGCAAAGAGTGGATTGGGCGTGAAATCGACATACGTCATATCAGCATCATCGAAGTTCACATCCAACTGAAAACCCGTGATCGTTATAAAGCCCGTTGTGACCAGATCTACGCATACGTTGCCGTCACTATCACAGCTGGCATCAATCAAGTCAAAGACCAAATCAGTTGTACAAGGCGCACAATCAGGCCCACCACAATCTACGCCAGTCTCTTGTCCGTTTTGCATACCGTCATCGCAGGTGGGATCTGACATACAGGGCATACAACTACTTCCACCGCAATCGATTCCCTCTTCATCACCATTCTGAATACCGTCTGTACAAGTAGGCGGACAAGGCAAACAATCGGGGCCACCACAATCTACACCAGTCTCGTTGCCGTTTTGGATACCATCGTTACAAGTAGGCACATCGCCGCCACAAGAAACCGTAGCACCAAAGCCTAGAGCAGGTATGGCCGACCCGCTATCGTCCGTTGCCGTAATGCCCGTGATGGTCAAATCTGTACTTCCGTCAGCTACATTACTGAAGCAAAAGGTCCCCAATACCGTAAAATCATCTACGGAAATGCCCTCGAATTCCAAGGTGCCATCTACAAAAAGCAACCTGATGGCCGAGCCATTTAAAAAGGACGTAATCGGGCTACCCATAGTCGCAAAGAGCGGGTTGGGCGTGAAATCAACGTATGTCATATCAGCATCATCGAAATTCACATCCAACTGAAAGCCCGTGATGGAGGTAAAGCCCGTCGTGATGAGATCTACACATGCATTACCATCGCCATCGCAGGTAGTATTGACCAAGTCGAAGACTAAGTCGCCTGTGCAAGGACTGCAATCGGGGCCACCACAGTCGACACCCGTTTCCTGGCCGTTCTGTTGACCATCGTTGCAGTTGGCCATGGTCATGCAAGGCGCACAGTTACTGCCACCACAGTCTACGCCTTCTTCATCGCCATTCTGAATACCGTCCGTACAAGTAGGCGGACAAGGCGCACAATCGGGGCCACCGCAGTCAACACCAGTCTCGTTACCGTTTTGGATGCCGTCGTTGCAAGTAGGTACATCGCCACCACAAGAAACTGTAGCACCAAAGCCAAGAGAGGGTATCGCAGAGCCACTATCGTCTGTTGCCGTAATGCCCGTGATGGTCAAATCTGTACTTCCATCAGTTACATTGCTGAAGCAGAAGGTGCCCAATACCGTAAAATCATCTACGGAAATGCCCTCGAATTCCAAGGTGCCATCTACAAAAAGCAGCCTGATGGCCGAGCCATTTAAAAAGGACGTAATCGGACTACCCATAGCGGCAAAAAGCGGGTTGGGCGTGAAATCAACGTATGTCATATCAGCATCGTCGAAATTCACATCCAACTGAAAGCCCGTGATGGAGGTAAAGCCCGTCGTGATGAGATTTACACATGCATTGCCATCGCCATCGCAAGTAGCATTGACCAAGTCAAAAACCAAGTCGCCTGTACATGGGCTACAATCGGGGCCACCACAGTCTACGCCTGTTTCTTGGCCGTTTTGCTGACCATCGTTGCAGTTGGCCATAGTCATGCAGGGGGCACAGCTGCTACCCCCGCAGTCGACACCTTCTTCATCGCCGTTCTGGATACCGTCGTTACAGGTCGGCGGGCAAGGCGCACAATCGGGGCCACCGCAGTCAACACCAGTCTCGTTACCGTTTTGGATGCCGTCGTTGCAAGTAGGTGCATCGCCACCACAAGAAACTGTAGCACCAAAGCCAAGAGAGGGTATCGCAGAGCCACTATCGTCTGTTGCCGTAATGCCCGTGATGGTCAAATCTGTACTTCCATCAGCTACATTGCTGAAGCAGAAGGTGCCCAATACCGTAAAATCATCTACGGAAATGCCCTCGAATTCCAAGGTGCCATCTACAAAAAGCAGCCTGATGGCTGAGCCATTTAAAAAGGACGTAATCGGACTACCCATAGCGGCAAAAAGCGGGTTGGGCGTGAAATCAACGTATGTCATATCAGCATCGTCGAAATTCACATCCAACTGAAAACCGGTGATGGAGGTGAAACCCGTAGTGATGAGATTTACACATACATTACCATCGCCATCGCAAGTAGCGTTCACCAGGTCAAAGACCAGATCGCCTGTACAAGGACTGCAATCGGGGCCACCACAGTCGACGCCCGTTTCCTGGCCATTTTGTTGACCATCGTTGCAATTGCCCATGGTCATGCAGGGGGTACAATCGGGGCCACCACAATCGACCCCAGTCTCATTACCGTTTTGGATGCCGTCGTTGCAGGTCGGCTGCTGGCCCGACCCGTTTACCTGGGCGCCGTTGACTATAATATCAACAGAGTTTCCGCTGGTATTCGATCCCGTTACTGAGATGGGATTGCCACTCAGCGCGATTGAGGTCTGGCTATCATCGAGAATGGTAAAGCACAAGGTGACAACCGTTTCACCATCTACAAAGGTGACGCCATTCAGCTCTTGGTCTACCCAGATGATACGTATATCGCCGCCAGAATCT
Organism: Bacteroidota bacterium; assembly: GCA_039178745.1. GTDB lineage: Bacteria > Bacteroidota > Bacteroidia > Chitinophagales > Saprospiraceae > Neolewinella. The sequence goes on from JBCDFE010000004.1 coordinate 24,640, forward strand.
TCATTGATCAGTACTGGGCTGCCAATGTCATCAAAATCGGCATTGTAGGAAGAGCTGACAAAATCCAAGACCGCACCATCGAGATTAACACTAAACTGAAAGGCCGTGATGCTCGTAAAGTTGGCCGTCGTAATGTTTAGGCAAACCTGCGAACCGACTCCACCCGACCCATCTTGAAGATCGAATAGTAGCTCGTCTCCATTTCCAGGATCACAGGGTGCGCAGTCGGGGCCACCGCAATCGACGCCAGTTTCGTTACCATCTTGTATGCCGTTGCTACAGCTTACACATGGAGTGCAATTCCCTCCGCAGTCAACTCCGGTTTCGTTACCGTTTTGAATACCGTCATTGCAGGTGGCTGTCACACCGCCATTGACCGAACCATCGTTTGTCGTTACGGGTAGCGGTTGTCCGTTGTCATTTACGGCTACTATAACTATGGGGTCACTGGTGATATCGACGGTAGTAGGTCCGTCATCCACGATGGTGAAGCAGAAAGTGGCCAGAACGGTTCCGTCAGGAAAACTGAAACCGTCGAACTCCGTTGTATTATCTGACCAAATCACTCTGAGCACGCCCGGAGCCGAATTGAATACCTGAACGTCGCTACTCATGGCACCATAAGCAGGATTGCTGGTAAAATTGGTGTAGGCCAAGAAATCCGTGTCGAAATTAATGCTGAATTGCCAGGCGGTTATGTCTGTGTGATTACTAGTTGTCAGATCCAGACATACCTGTTGACCAACATTGCCGCTACCATCGCTTAGAGAGAAGGTCAATTCATCATTTCCTGCCGAGCAGGGTGCGCAGTTGCCGCCGCAATCTACACCGGTCTCCGTACCATTTTGAATACCGTCGTTACAGCTAGGCCCGCCTGTGCTGCCTGCATTGATGGTACCGTCGTCGGTTATGATATTAAAAGGTACTAGGTTGTTGTCGAAGGCTTCTGTAGCAATGGGCGTATTGGAAAAGACCACATCGGTCTCGCTGTCGGCCAATACCTGAAAGCAAACGGTCAGGAGCACATCGCCATCATTTAGTGTTCCACCGGCATTATCAGAATTGTTGTATACCCAACTTACGCGTATTTGTCCTGGTGAGCTACTTGGTTGTGAAGCTTGTATGTCTGGAAAGGCCAGATTAGAAAAGCTTTCCCATTGTAGCACCCCTATGTCGTAGTTGAGGCTAAACTGGAAAGAACCAACAGCCTCGAAAGCATTGACCGTCACATCCAGACAGACTGTTGTGCCCACAGCACCACTGCCATCAGAAAGGTCGAAGATGAAATCATCACTACCCCCTGCAGGTGGAGAAGCTGTTCCGGGAAAGACGTCGATTCCAGCCGTTTCACCACTGCCCGTAGTGGCCATTCCCGCTGCTCCTTCTGTTATAACTTTGGGATTAGGATCCGTATAGCTGCTGGGTATATCATGGCAAATCTCAAAAGCCACCAACCCATCGGCCAGGCTCACACTTCCACCACCGTGGTCATAACTGATAATGGCTGTATTGTTGCCCGTAATGCCCAGGGTTCCAGTCAGACTGGGATGTGGATTCTGAAGCGTGGGCGTAGCTACTACAGCCCCCAGCGGATTATTGATCGTGAACTGAAAGCTACTGATGTCCGTGAAGTCAGACACAGTAACCGATTGACATACCGTTTGTCCGGGGTTGATTTGGCCATTACCAAAGTCGAATACCACATCACTTAGAGCACCTACATTCCCTTCATTTACAACTCCATCGGTGTAGGTAACACCCTGAACCTGACCAGACTGACCTGTAACCTCGGCGGCGATGATAGAGCTACTGAAAATTATCGTTGTCTCCTGATCGGAGAGGATATTAAAGCAAAGCGTACCGACTAAAAAGGGATCAAAATTCGTGACACCCTCAATAGCAAAAAGTGACCATTGCACCCGTATATCGCCAGGTGCCGAGTTATTGATATTGACCGGAGACCCACCTAAAGTAACGCCAGTACTACTGGTGAACTCCAGCACATCTGTATCGTAATTGATGGTAAATTGAAAGCCGAATATATTATCGAAGTCGTCCGCCGTTATGTCCAGACAGAGCTCGGTTCCGGCAGCAGCATCCTCGCTTTCGATGGTAAAGATGGGCTGGGCGAGTAGATTTGAAGACCCCAGCAGACATAATATGCCTACCAGCGCGTGTAAAAGACCTTTCATGGGAGTAATCGGGATTTGGGAAAATGATATAATTGGGATGTAGAAATGAAAGGGGAAAGGTGGAAAACGGCCTATCTATGGCCTGTAAAAACAAATCTGCGGCTCAAGCGTAGGGACTCTCCGCTCAGTTCCACAAGATAGGTACCGGCTGCGGGCAAATCGGAAGCCTGCAGCGGCACTTGGTTACGACCTGCTTCCAGATCGATGTCTTTTTGATGTATCAACCGGCCTTCAAGGTCAAAAATGGTCAGATCAGCAGATGATGCTTCTGGCGTATCGACTATAATCTGAGCACGTTGACTGAATGGGTTGGGTTGTATCTGAATTTGTACTTCCGCAGGTAGAGCATTTACTCGGCCGCCGACCACAGTGACTGCACCATTTACAAATTCGGCAGGCTTTTCGGTGCCTTGAGGATTGCCGACTACACATCTGGTTGGATGCTCGCTGAAGGAGATAACAGCCTCCTCACCAGCACCGGCCAATACCCTGAACTGTAGATGATAAAGGCTCGCTCCATCTTCGAGTTCGTAACCAACTAGCGTAGGATCGATAAAAGAATAGGTCAGTACACCAGCATCCGACCTGCGCAAGTTGAAATTGCCATCTTCGGTAGCACCGAGTTCCAGATCAGATACTCCTAGAAACTCTAATTGATCTGGATTCCAGTTCAAGGACAACTGACTAGCAGCTACAGCATCAAAATCGGATACAGAAAGAGAAACTTCTACAAGCTCTCCACGAGAAGCCTCGGTATCGGCAATGTAAAAGGTAGTTGTTTGAGCCTGAAGAGACCAGACTAACAACCAAGGTAAGAACCCCAGACTGCGAAGTAGCAGTTTGCTCATATTCACGGGATTATGTGATTCTGCGACAACAAAGTGTTGCCGCCTCAAAGCTGTGTAAAGGTAGCGCTTTTTTTGAACCACAGTTCCAAAGCGCTACCTATTACCTTATCTGGTTACGACCATAGATTTGGTCGCTGTTTCTTTACCCGCTGTGAGGGTGTAAGTAAGTACGCCTGCCGGCAATACTGATGCATCTATCTCTGTACGATTGAGCCCAACTACGCCTTCTAACTGGAAAACGGCCAGGTTGCGACCAGACATATCAGTGATACTCAGCGTAGCTGGTCCAGCCTCTACCTGATTCCAGCGAATGCTCGTTCTGTCAGTTACTGGGTTGGGCATATTCTGATACAACTGAAATACATCAGTTTGTATGACAGAAGCACCGAAGTCAAGACCTAAACCATTGATGGTTCCGTCTCTGTCGTAAGCTTCTGCACGAACGGCCAAGCTACCAATGCTGAGCTGATCAGATACTGATACAGCCTCCGTAGCGCGGACGGTCAGGCTCAGTAGCAGCTCGCCCTCAGATAGCCCATTAAGGCTATGGAAGCTCATCGGCAGCAGGTTTCGCTCCAGGAGTCTAAGATTTAGATGGCCCGCATTCAATGCACCATAGCTTATATCGATCAGCTCTAAAGCCTGGCCGATTTCTAGCGTTCCTTGGAAGCCGACCATTTGCTCGTAGTCCCCAACGGTCACATCGATGGTATGAATTTGCCCCGCTTCCAGTTCAGCTTCTGAGGTAGTAAGAGCATACCGTGAACGAGCTTGTACTTGCGGATCCTCACTCACTAGTCCTCCCGTGTAGCCACCCTGTACATTACCGACCATGATGGCGATAAAGTCAGCTCCAAAAATATCCCCTGGCAGGTTATTGATGTTGTAAACTTCCGGGAAGTTTGTCGCCCAAGGGTTAGTTGGATTGGGGAAGACAAAGTCTGCATCGACAAAGCGCCAGGCCGAGTTGTTCGGATACTCAGCATCGAGTCCCAGTATATACCTTCTGAGCGTGACAATATCCGTAATCGAAATATCCTGGTTATTATCAGCATCTGCTGCCAAGTACTGGTAGGGAGACGTAAACTGATTGATGCCCAAGATGTGCTGGGTGATGAACACCAGGTCAAGCGTGGAAATATCGTAGTTGTGGTAGCTGTAATCTTCTGAAGCAGGCACCAGCGTATAGTCTCCACCGATGGACAAATCCTCCATCACATATTCGCCTTGGTTATTACTCAGCGTTGTGTTGTCGAAATCACCAGATACGGAAACCTCCACGTTTGCTACAGCTTCGGCATCGGGTGTTAGTATAGTCCCCTGAACAGAACCGGTAGCTTCATCTGGTCCACAGATCTCGGCATTTGTCGGCTGAACGGAGAGTGTAGTTTGGCAATAGTCATTGTTGCCCAGTCCATCAATGGCGTAAATGCGAACAATCAATGTAGCATCGTCATCGCAAGTAGCAATCAAACCCGTGTCTACAGGGTTAGGACCTTCGAAGTCAGGGTCAGCTGCTTCGCTATCTCGGTAAATGGCATATTGAACGGGGGCCGTACAATCTTGCTGTCCACTTACCACGTATTCATTGGCCCATACAGCGGCCATTCCACCTCCGTTTCCATCGGGCATCAGGGTGACAGTAAGACCATTGATACATACGGGAGTAGGCGCTTTATCATCGAAGATTTCGAAGATGATCAGCTCTGTAGACATATTACCACAACCGTCTGTTGCTCTTATGCGAACAGCATGGCGACCTAGTGGCAGGCTAGCCAGGTTAATGACAAATGATCCGTCGAGGTTGTTGGTCACCTCGCCATTCACCAGATTGACCGATGGTACGAAATCTGCAGCGTTTAGATCACCGTCACCATTTATGTCTCCGAAGAAAGCGTCTAGTTGTACAAATGCATCGTAGTTAACTGCTGCTGTACAATCGTCGTTGATGTTGAAGTTGAGCACAACATCTTCTACACAGTCACCATCTTCATCTCCGAATGGCTCTGGCTGGACTACCGTAAGTTCAGGGGCTTCGTCGTCGTACACCTTAATGAACTGACGATACAGGAATGCGCCACGAGCTTCATCTGTGCCGTAAGGTTGGTTGCTTGAACCAGGTACCAAACCGCCTGGATTATCATCGTCTAAGGGTGCAATGAAACCATTGAAACGGTTACCGTCGCGGTCTAAGTAGGCAATATCATCACTGAGTGTGCTTAGTGCTTCGGGTACAACGTGTAACCAGGTGGGCTCTTCCAGTATGTTGTCATCGTCAGCATCGCGAGGCACATTGTATGGATTGGCCTCTGTGCTATACTCGCACCAGTTGAGAACTTCGTAGGTTATGCGCAGCTTGTAGCATTCGTCGGCCGTAGCCTGGAAAGTATCTATGTCTGTTGTAGTAGTGATGAGATCGCAACCGCGCTCTTCAAAGAATACACCATCGTAGTCGGGCTCGATGCACTCTTCACTACCCTCATCAGCAGGGAACTGAATCGAGTAATCGTGAATGCCCAGCACATTGATGAACTGTATGCAAGTATTGAGCGAGGTGAGGCCTTCGCCATCAGTTACAGAGAAAGTTCTGATGATGTTACCTACGCCACACGAGTTTCTCGTATCCTGAACGGCCTGATCGATAGAAGCTATCTCGCAATTGTCGAGACCATTGGCCTCTCCGAAAATGGCATTCATCTGAGCACCAACACCGTCAGGGTCAGCTGCAAAAGCATCGCCAAGATCTTGTGGCAGAGTGAGTAGTTCGGGATCATTACACAAGAAAGTCTCCGGCCCAGGAGGCACACAAGTTGGCGCCAGTTTGTCTTCGACCAGAACATCCAGCCAGCAGAAATTGGAGTTGCCCGCCGCATCTGTCACTTGCAAGCCTACGGCCACAAAGTCCGGTGTGGTCGGATCGTCATCCAACAGTGAACAATCCAGGATAAGACTCTCGCGCCATCCACCTTGATTACCTCCGGGTGTTTGGCTATCAGACAGTGGCTGGTCGTCTGGACCAACAAAAGCGATAAGCAGGGTTACTTCAGAGCATTCGTCTCTGGAGTTCTTATCAATATCCTGTGGTAAGATCAAAGCATTGCCCGCACCGCCCAGGCTAATGTCCAGCCCATCTTCGCAATTGGCTTGAGGTGCCGTTCTGTCTTCTACGAGAATGGGCACGTCCAGGGTATCCGCATTCTCGCAGGCATCTTCGGCTATATAGCGCATGATGTGATTGCCGATCGGAATCTCGAAAGCACCACCGCCAACTGAAAACGGACCCAATGCGGCTATATCGGTTTGACCATTAGGCAATACGAAGACCGATACAGAAGGATTGTCATCGCAATTGTCTGTAGCGCCTCCGGCAGGTACGATAAAGTTGGCCGAACAATCGAAGTTGGTCGTACTGTAAACCAGCGGAAGCGGATCGGGGATACCGTCAAAATTTAGATCTTGAGTCGGAGGCGTGATAGTTGGTGCTTCGAAGTCACCTACCTTGACCAACTGTGGATAGCTCTGCACGATTTCTGGCTGGCACCAGTCAATAACCGTAAAGGTGCGCACAAACTTATAGGTCTGAGGACAAGTCTGGATTCTTGGCCCATCTTCGAATGTGGCTCCGATATTGCAAAAATTGTTGTCGAGAAAAACAGGACCATCAGGACCATTGAAGAATGGGAAATCAGTCACGCGCGGAGCGGGATTGATGTCGCCAAATTGGTTGGCCGTGGGTAGTAAGGTAAAAGATTCGTCGCATTCGAATACGGCTTCGACTGGCACACCGACAACATCATCGATACTCGGACGGGTAAAGGTTATATCGTAGCTGTAAACGGCAGGCGCATTCTCTTCACCACTTACAGCGGTACAGTTCAGACCGTCTCTCGCCGTAAAGGTACGCGTGAGGACCACATCGTTGCAGGGTCCATTGTTGAGGACTACGTCATTTACACAGATTTCGACATTTGAGCAGTTGTCGACAAAATTCGGGATTCCGCCACCAGCTAAAAGCCTAGCTCTAAGTGTAGGGTTCATCGAACTGTTTATGGTCTGACCGTTATCACCAGACTGAATCCAGCATCGAGACACATTGCTGGGCAAGAGGCTGATGTCGATATTCTCTATCTCCTCGCAAAACAGGGGTGAAGGAGCTACGAGCTCTTCGTCCAGCTCAGGGCTGGTCTTGTCTTCAGCTGCAATATTGCCCCAAGCAGAAACAAAGCCCGCTACCATCTCTGGATCTGCGGTGATGGTCCATTGCCAGGTACCACATCCGTCAATGATGGGTCCGTTGCTTGGATCGTCGTCTTGTACAACAATGGTGAAAGCTCCTGGCCCTGGAATGGTGTCGTTGTCGTCGACATCAAAATCGCCTGTGAGCAGCATCTCAACGATGACAACCGCCTGGCAGGCGTCGTTGAGGGTAATGTTGGTATTGGTGATGGCCGCCAAATTAACTTCTTCCACGCCTGGGGGTAGAATGTCTAAGTCATCATTGGGATCATCGAAGAGTACACCCGTACCACTAGCTATAAACTGATTGAAGGTATACTGAGAGGCCTGGCCTCCACCGCCTTGGATACCCGTGGTCGCAGACTGTGCGTTGGTATCATCATCATTGGGATCTGCGTCTACATCGGGATAGAGCAGCTTGATCTGGTTGGTGCTTTCCAACAACTGAGCCTGAACGGTGATGACATCGCTGGCATCAGTATCGGCGAAATAGTTGGTCATATTCCACTGAATGACCCATGTTCTAGTAGGTGCAGTGCCAAATACCTGGGTGTAAATGCCAGCATCGGAAACGACACTTGGGTCTGCATCCAGATCTTCCCACATTACACAGATGGCATCTCCAAAATCAGTAGATGGTAGCGGATCATTGACGACAATTACGTTAGCATTGTCATCGTCTAATACGATCACCCCATTATCAGCGACCGTAAAATTGGTCCCAACGGTATAAGTCGTTCCGTAAAATATAAAGTCGAAAGGAAGTACTGCCTGGTATTCATCTTCGTCTCCGGCACCTAGAAGTGTGCCCGTAGAACTGATATCTACGTAATCGGAAATTCCGATGGAGGCATCTTGCACATACTGTGCAGAAAGGTGCCCACCAAACAGCAGTGCGAAAGCCAGGATTAGATTGTGTAAAGGTCTATGCATATTGAGATTACGATAAGTCAATTGATGTGATAGCCATGTTTCATGCTAAGTAGCGAGAAGTGGTATTCTAAAATTTGTCAAACGAGTAACACTTCAAGTACTTGAGAACCTAGGCCAAGCGACAAGGGACAGTTTTGACATTGACGGCGAAGAAGGGGAAACTACCTACAAACCAGGGGAGAAATAATTTGGCAATGGCCGAAATTGGTTTGGTGTGCTATAACTGGGTATGTTTAAGTCGCCTAATCAAAACTGCGCCTCTGCAACTAGGCAATGGCTCTATTTGGCAAATATACACTTAGCCAACGACATATTACACTAGTATGCCAAATTTCACACTTGCTGCTCTAAGAGCTCTTTAATACAGGTCTTTAATGCGGGCAATATTTCTCGTTCAAAGAAGGGTAATTTAACCAGCCACGCGCGATTTCTGGGGCTTGGATGTGGTAGCGGCCAGTAGCCCAGGCTTGATAGCTTTTCCCAGCTTTTAAGCGTATTTGTCACCGAACCACCGTAGTGTTTACCAAGATGATGGCGCATAGCATGCCCACCGATGAGAATCTTCAATTTCAAGGTGGGCATAAGGCTCAACAATCGCGATTGCCAGAGTGGCGCACATTCGGGTCTGGGCGGGAGATCGCCACTTTTTCCCCGCCCCGGATAGCACAATCCAAGGGGTAAAACAGCAAAGTTTCGGGGATCGAAAAACGACTCGTCGGAGACTCCCAACCAGGCACGAAGTCGCCTTCCACCGGGGTCTTTCCAGGCCTCTCCAGACTCGTGTGCAATACGGCCAGGCGCCTGACTCAGCAGGGCCACTTTGGCCTGGGGATGCAGACTGAATATAGGCTTGGGGCCAGCAGGGAGTTTATCTGCACAAACGCGGCAAGAACTGGCATGGGCTATGATATCTTTTTCACTATTCGTCCACAGCATCACGGGCAGATTTTTTAGCGCTTATTACTCCTTAAGGCATTAATTTAGACTTCCGCAGGTCGGTTCCATTTTGTAAATTATGTATGGCTTCACCCGTAAAAAACCATTGAGTCTTTTTCTAAAAGCCGTACAGATTACAAGGCAGAGTTCCCACCTGCGGAAGTCCAAACAGAACACCCCTCTGCCTTGTTTATCAGTTTGGTATAACAAAAAGAATAGATGAACGCAAAACCGCAAAAGGACTGGAACGAGCTAACGAGGGAGGAAGAGCGCGTGATCGTGCACAAGGGAACGGAAATGCCTTTCACGGGCGAGTACAACAACTTCAAATTAGATGGTGTATTTGTGTGCCGCCGCTGCGAAGCGCCACTGTACGATAGCCGTGATAAATTTAGCAGCGGTTGTGGCTGGCCTAGCTTTGACGACGAAATAGCAGGTGCGATCAAGAGGGAAACCGATGCTGATGGCCGGCGGGTGGAAATACTCTGCAACAATTGTGGCGGACACCTGGGTCATGTCTTTAATGGCGAACGATTTACGCCAAAAAATACTCGGCATTGCGTGAATAGCTTATCCATCAAATTCATTCCACGGAAGCAGAATTAGGCTGCCTGATCGACTCAAAAATCTCTTTTTAACATTTATTTAACACTTTTCCATCTTTTCCAAGCATAAAGAGCAAGACAACAAATATTCCGTGGCCGTGGGGCTAACCACATAAGATAATGTGTTTTGCACCAGCGGGAACAGAATACTCGGTCTTTGAGAACGGCTGTTTTGAAGTCTGCAAACCTGGACTACTGACAGCTTGTTTTCCACATAAGCACTGGCAAATAAGTTTGCCAGGCACGCTGCATAGGCATACCTTTGCGGCCGCAAGACCATCAATTGTGCGTGTAAACGCATAACGGTCTCCACATAGGCGCTTTTCGCCATCGTGTGGTTTGAACGTATAATCCCATAAGCCCGACCCCAGGGGCTTGCAAAAAAAGCAGACGAGGCAGGCAGCCCGCTCCCCAAGCTATAGAGAGTTGCCAGTCGACGAGCTATTGTTGAACGAAACCAGTTGTGATGAGCAACTATTGCAAACGAATGTTTTTCGTTGGCCTTTTGCTAGCGATGACTTTCAACCCCACCCCAGTTGACGCCAACACCCAGAATAACCAAGCGTCTACTTCGACCAGCACTTACAACAGTCGATTGGTCACCCTTCATTTACCAGCACTAGCTTCGAGTTCAAGCAGACTAGACCGCAAGATCGATCAATATATCAGGCGAGGTGGTCGCAGTACGGAGCTCATGTTGGCAAGAATGGAGTTGTACTTTCCCATCTTCGAGCGCCATCTACGCGCTAATCGCTTACCCGATGCACTCAAGTATCTGCCGGTAGCAGAGTCTCGCTTGCGCTCTAGAGCTATCTCACCCGCCAGCGCTGCTGGATTGTGGCAGCTCATGCCCCAAACGGCTCGTCATTATGGTTTACGCATTGATCGAGTTGTAGATGAGCGATTGGATGCCAACCTAGCGACAGAGGCTGCACTGCGCATGCTGGCTGAGCTTTATCAGGAATTTGGAGACTGGAATTTGGTCTTAGCAGCTTACAACTGTGGCCCTTATCGAGTGAAAAAGGCCGTAAATCGTGCTGGTTCTACAGAGTACGAACAGATTAAGCCCTACCTCCCCTCAGAAACCCGACAGTACCTGGAAGCTTATACCGCTGCAGCTTATGCTTCTGAGTTTGCTGCCGAGCACGGATACGAAGCGCGATATTCTGCCTGGAATGCGGCGGATCTCACCGAGATCGTAGTATTCAATTATCTGAACCTCCGGGAGGCGGCTAACCTAGCTGGTATCAACTATCGCGACTTTCGCAAGCTCAATCCTTCTTTCTTGCGCGGCTACGTACCCGAAAACGATAAAGGATATAGTCTGATCATCCCAAGATCAGCTTACTACGCAATAGGTAGGAAGATTTGGGACCGCGAGAATTTTGTCGAATCCCTGCGCCATGAAGAAATAAAGAAGGCTGTTGAAACGGCTGGTGCTAAAGGTTTCGATGCCTACAAATTGTTGATGGGTATTTCTACGGAAGTACTGTCGCAATACAACGACTTGTCCTTTGCAAGCTATCGTGCGGATGAACTCGTGCTGAGTACCTTCCCCGATCATATCGAAACAGAAACCAAGCCCTAAAACAAGGGATAGAAAAGATTAAGAATGGGCTTCAGGAAACATCCTGAAGCCCATTTTATGTGTACAGCTGTGCTATTATCGCTGTAATGCCTTGAATAGCATACCTCTTTCCAATTGCTGGTTGAGCGCCATTCCGTTCAGTACTGAAAACTCTTCTAATCTATCCCTGGGGACGCCTTCGGCAGACAGGGCAGATTGCAGGCTTTGTGTATTGTTGTTGGTCACGATGCGCAGGCGTTCGGGAAGGCGGTTAATATACCTGGAATCGGTAAGCTGAGCGAAGCTGCTCATGCTCTGTTCAAAGGTACGCTGATAGCGGGCGAAGTCTTGCTTGAGCGACATGCCCATGAGCATGTAGATGTTGCCATTGTAGGCAATGAAGTTGGCCTCTACAGAAATGACTTGCTGCACCTGACCCGTTTGTTGGTCTCTCTGCTCGGCCTCGCCAATGAGTAGGTAGCTATTCAAGCCGTTGGTTGTTGCGTTTCTAGCAGAGATTACCCTCAGGTTGTTTTGCTGAACGAACTGCTGGGCAGCTTGCTCTGGATTGTTTCCTTGCGCCAGCATAAGGCGCATGATGGCATCTTGATTTGGAGATACCATCTGCACCATCTGGGGTGAATTAATGGTACTCCAACCGTTGGGTATGCGATATTGAAATCGAAGCTCTGGGTGATAGAAAACACTGTTTTCTACATAGCCTTGCCGAGGGTCTTTTCCATAAATGATACCATCTATCATGCGCAGATATTCGTTGCGATTCACTTTGAAGCTACCTCGACTTTTCCCCTGTGCCGTGGCGTTCTGCTGGGCCTCGATGGCCATAGCTCTTACTCTTTGTTCGCGCTGACCGGGGTCTGGATGCGTACTCAAGAAGCTAGGTATTCTATTTTCAGCACCGCCACTCAGCCGGTCGAGGGTTTCAAAAAAACCAGCCATTTCTTTTGCATCGTAACCCTGATCTGTCGAATATCGTACGCCTAGCTGATCTGACTGGCTCTCGGCATCGCGGCTAAACTTTAAAAATAGCAATTGTAGCCCTTGCATAAGACTTTCCCCCTGGCTGGCCAGCTCCGGGCTTAGAATCATACCGCCTACCAAACCGAGCTGAGCCAGCGTCTGCTTAGATTGCTGCTGGACGGTGTGACGTGCCGTAACGTGACCGATCTCATGACCAAGCACGCCCGCAAATTCCGCTTCGTTATTGAAGTGAGCCATAATGCCCCTGGTGAAATAGATAAAACCACCCGGCACAGCAAAGGCATTGACAACCTCGCTATCAACGACCTTGAAAGACCAAGGTAAGCTAGGGCGCTCTGAGGCGCGTGCCATAGCCATACCTCTGGTTTCTATAAATTGCTGAAGATCGCGATCATCGTATAGACCAAACTCTGCAACTACCGCAGGGTCATACTGCTGCCCCATTTGTATTTCTTGGGCTTCAGAAATTAGCGAAAACTCGCGCTTGCCGGTTACAGGATTTCGCGAGCAGCGGTTCAGGGCACCCAACAGTATTAAAAACGTCAGGCTATAGATAAAAATTCGGTGAATTCGGCACATGTTAGTTCGTTTAGCTTAGGTTTCAGAAGGAAGGCATGCCATTTAATTGGGCTTTTGCGAAATCCAAGTCCTTCTAAAGGTTAACGTATGGCTGGGTGCATCTCGTTCAAATTCGAGGATTCAACTCTGCTGTAATTTCTTGGTACAATTCAGCAAAGGTTTCTTTGAAGGTTTTTGCGTGCGTAAAATACAATACTAAGGTGATTGCTGTTACATCCAGGGTGCCGCTACCGTGCCACCGCTCGGCAGCTTCGTGCCTGAATGCAGAAACTTGCTCAATCTGTTCCCACCGCAAGCTGGGAAAATCCAGCCGGCCGTGCTCTGCCAAAAATACGCGCGCATACTCGTAAAGCCCCAGGTGTATAAAATTTTGAGGCTCTATGACCGACTGTACCAAATCTGGCAGAGAAAATATGAGCACACCATCGCGGGCAAAAAACTCCGAGCGATGTAAATTTTCTATCTGGGGGCTTGGAAAAGGATGCGGATAAGCAACTACAACATCTGCCTTGTCGTAGGGTGGTTTGTCTATGCCATGAAAAAGACACGCAGCCGAAACGGACAAAAAGATCTGAATGTCTTCAGGTACTCTAGGCATGGCTTTGCCTTTATAGACCGTATTGGCTCGAAACAGAAATGCCTGACTGCGAAATCTGCGCTTGCCCTCGGCATCTAAAGCGAGGTAGAAAGGAAATCGATCCAGTAAAGGCGCGTAGCGACTCGACAAATCGGGTGGGTACTTGCCCCAATACCACCACTTGATCTGAGGACCAAACATATAAACTAGTGCTATCGCAACCATAATCGGAATAGGTAACCAGCCGTACTGTACCGAGTTTTGAGCTGTGAGTAGCAGAGCAAGGCCCATCAACATGAGCAGCGGTATATAAAAATACCTGAGTGGATTCATAGAAGCGAATTACAATATTGCGTCAAATATAACATAGCACCTACTAGTACCTCATTTGCTGTAGAAGACCTCTGTCTCCTCTGACTTTTTGAACAACAGAAGGATTTCGAGCATGAGTCAAACGCTTGAAGCGTTCGATAGCCCAGGCAAGCCTTCATTGTATGATTAATGCTCGGCTGTGCAAATAAGTAACTTTTTATGGGCCAGAAACTTTTCCGCTTTGCAAAAAGGTTATAAATTTGCGCCCCGCGAGCAGATATGATCAGCATATCGATCAAATCGGTTCTAAGCTTGGTGCGGTAGCTCAGTTGGTAGAGCAATGGACTGAAAATCCATGTGTCGGCGGTTCGATTCCGCCCCACACCACATAAACAAACGACATGCGTCAACATCATCATCACCACAACGTTTTGGCAGTAGCTCGGCGGCTGGTGGTATTGTTGTAAGCAAACCGTTTATAAATCCACTTTGCGAAAAGGTTCGTCGGCACAGGTCGGCGAACCTTTTTGTTTTTCGGCGGCTGGCAAACCCAAAAACCAAATAACATTGACAATTAAAATTGCCCTCCAAAAATCGGGCCGCCTGCTGGAAGACAGTACAAGATTACTCAAAGAATGCGGCATACGCATCGACAATGGCAAGGGCCAGCTAAAGGCTAAAGCCAGGAACTTCCCCCTAGAGGTGCTTTATCTCCGCAATGGCGATATTCCACAATACCTGCAAGACGGCGTTGCCGATCTGGCCATAGTCGGCGAAAACACTCTGGTCGAAAAGCAAAAGCAGGTCGAAGTCGTACAAAAGCTTGGCTTCAGTAAATGCAGATTATCATTGGCTGTACCCAGAGGAAGTGAGATAAGCGATGTAAAAGCCCTCAATGGCAAGCGCATTGCCACCTCGTACCCCAATTCGTTGCGCAGCTTTTTGAAGGAGAAGGGTATCCAAGCCGACATACACGAAATCAGTGGATCTGTAGAAATAGCGCCCAACATTGGTCTGGCCGATGCCATTTGCGATCTGGTCTCTACGGGCAGTACGCTCTTTAAGAACGGATTGGAAGAAAGCGAGGTCATCCTCCAGTCCGAAGCGGTCTTGGCCAGCTCGCCCAAGCTTTCTGAAGAGAAACGGGAAATTCTGGATCGGCTGCTCTTCCGCCTGAAGTCCGTATTGGCTGCCAGAGGCAACCGCTATTTACTGCTCAATGCACCTAATGATCGACTGGAGGAGATTAAGGCATTGCTGCCCGGCATGAAGGCCCCTACCGTAATGCCCCTGGCTACCGAAGGCTGGTCTAGTGTGCATTCGGTGATCAGCGAAGATCGGTTCTGGGAAATCATAGACCGGCTGCGCCACTGTGGAGCAGAGGGTATTCTCATCATTCCTATTGAAAAAATGATCGTATGACCATCGTAGAAAATCCAGCTCCGGAAACCTGGGAAAGCCTCCTGGCCAGGCCTGCCAAAGACTTATCACAACTGCAAGATGGGGTCAGAGCCATCATGCAAACCGTGCGCAGCGGAGGAGATGCCGACCTGCGGAAGTACACCAAAAAATACGACGGCGTAGAGCTTGGAGACATTATGGTCGACCCAAAGCTTATCGCATCTGCGGGCGAAAGCCTTTCCGATGAGTTGAAGCAAGCTATACAGATAGCCAAATCCAATATCGAGGCCTTTCACCGCGCACAAATCACGGAACCCAAAGTGATAGAAACCATGCCGGGCGTACGCTGCTGGCGTAAGCAGGTGGGCATAGAGCGGGTAGGTCTGTATGTGCCTGGCGGTAGCGCGCCCCTATTCAGCTCGGTGCTCATGCTGGCTATTCCGGCAACTATAGCCGGCTGCCGGGAAATTGTATTGTGCACACCACCACAAGCCAATGGTCGGGTACACGATGCGATCTTGTATGCGTGCGCTTTGTGCGGACTTACGCAGGTAGCAGCTATAGGAGGAGCGCAGGCCATTGCTGCTCTGACATTTGGTACAGAATCGGTACCCAAAGTGGATAAGATATTTGGCCCTGGCAATGCCTATGTAACTGTGGCCAAGCAGTTGGCTCAACTAGAAGGGCTGGCCATTGATATGCCTGCTGGTCCCAGCGAGGTTTTAGTCATAGCTGACGATGAAGCCGATCCGCAATTTATGGCCGCAGATCTGCTGAGCCAAGCCGAGCATGGACCAGATTCTCAGGTGGTATACGTTGGGCGTTCGCGGCCCCATACGGAAGCTGTGGTCGCCGCCGTACACGAGCAACTAAGTACACTACCCCGCCGCGATGCTGCGGCCCAATCTATTGCCAATAGTACAGCGGTGATCGTCAAAAACGATGAAGCCGCCGCTGCGCTTATCAACGTCTATGCCCCCGAGCACTTGATCATAGCGCGCCGCGATGCCAAGGCCTTTTCTGCCCACATTCAAAACGCGGGTTCCGTCTTCCTGGGCTATCTGACCGCCGAGAGTATGGGCGACTACGCCAGCGGCACCAACCACACCCTGCCCACCAATGGATATGCCCGTCAGTACAGCGGCGTGAGCCTGGATAGTTTTTGCCGCCAGATGACCTTCCAGGAAGTCGATGAGCAAGGCCTGCAAAATCTGGGACCAGCTGTTATGACCATGGCCAGAGCAGAAGGGCTGGAAGCACATGCTATGGCGGTGGAGAAGCGGATAGAGGTAGTTTTGGAGCAAGGCTAATCACAAATAATTATGTTTTTATGTGATCGTATTCATAAATCATTATGTTTATTTGTGATCGTAATCCCAAATAGTTATAACTATTTGGGATTACGTTCCTGAATAAACTAATCTTTTAGTCTTATAGCTGATGATAGAAAGAACTTTAGAAACGGAAATCCGCTCAAGAATTGGCACCGGAAAAGCCATAATGATCGTTGGCCCACGGCAAGTTGGTAAAACAACCTTAATAAACAAGCTCCTTCAAAATGAAGATGTAAAATTCTTCGACGGAGACGATCCTGTAGTCCGGGCCCAACTAACACGACCAAATACCGAGGAACTCAGACAAATGATTGAGGGTAAAAAGATTGTTTTCGTAGATGAGGGGCAGCTGATTGATGATATAGGCCGTACTATGAAGATAATTGTCGACCAGTTCAAAGATGTACAGGTTTGGATAAGCGGCTCTTCATCATTCGACCTATATGACCGAATGAACGAACCTCTAACTGGTAGAAAGTGGGCGTATGAATTATTCCCAATAAGCTGGGAAGAATACGAAAACCGTGTTGGTTATTTAAAGTCCGAACAGCAATTAGAACTTAGACTTGTTTTTGGTTTTTATCCTGACGTTATTCAGAACATAGGTTCAGAGAATGTGATATTAAATAATCTTAATCGCAGTTATCTGTATCAAGATGTATTAGCATTCGGTGATTTGAGAAGGCCTGCTGTATTGGATAATTTAGTGAGAGCACTAGCATTACAAGTAGGTCACGAAGTCAACTATAATGAGCTAAGTAGACTACTAAAAGTAGATCGGAAAACAGTAGAAAGATATATCGACATCTTAGAAAAAGCTTATATCATTTTTAAATTACCGAGCTACAGCAGAAACTTGAGAAATGAAATTCAAAAAGGGAGAAAAATTTACTTCTATGATAATGGAATCCGGAACACGATAATCGGAAATTTCGATCCTTTGAATCTTCGGCCAGACATAGGAGCATTATGGGAAAACTTTTTAGTCTCAGAACGAATAAAACAAAAGTCTTACAAGCTAAACCTATCACGATCCTACTTTTGGCGCACTAAGCAGCAACAAGAAATAGACTATGTCGAAGAAAGAGGACAAGAAGTAGTTGGATACGAGTTTAAGTGGAAGAGTAAAAAGGCGAAGTCACTACCAAAGACTTTTCTGAAAGAATATAATGCTACAGGCAAAAACATAAATCGCTCGAATTTCAGAGAATTTGTTGTTATCCCAAACAATTAAGTCATGCGTATTACATTGATCTTGGTTATACTGACAGCTTTGCCAGTCACCGCCCAAACCGACCGCTGGCGCATAGCGCCCAACGAGCGCAGCATCGTTTGGGATCTGACTCAGGAAACCGATCTACCCCACCGAGACAATATCGAAATGTCGGGCAGAGGAGTAAGTATGGTCGTAGACTACGCGCTAGACACCAATCGGATAATCTCGGTACAAAGGCGACTGATCTACCCTCAGTTTCGAGTACTCATCAAAGACACAGATCCGGATTGGTGGGCGATCTACCGCAATTACTTGCGAGTTAGTTACGAAGACCAGGAGCTACTGCCCAAAGTATATGTAGATAGTCGGGAAGTGAGCATTGGGCCCGTAGATAGTATCCGACTAAACGGGCAAGTCATTATACACCATGCTGTGAGCGATTACGGATTAAAACTCACCCGGTATATATATCCTGAGATAAAAAACCATGCGGCCCATGAATTCTGGTCTTTTAAGAATATGGGCGAAACTCCTCTGGATCTACGCGTGCAAAAGAGGGAGATAAGTGCTTTTCACGAAGGAATTGACGATGTGTGTATCAGCTGGGTCAGGGGTAGAAATATGTTCAGATCAGGACCATTAATGCCCGGCCAAGAGCATAAATACGATATTGGGTTTCAAGCTCGCCTGGGGCAAGTACCCCCGGAAATGAGTGCAGCAGCCATCGAAGCTGAATATGCCATTCGCTCGAATATAAGTCGGGACCTAACGGCAAATAAGCTCGTACTCGAAACCCCGGAACCCATCTACAACACCCTCTTTGCACTAAGTAAGATTCGCGGAGCCGAAAGTATTTTCGATTCTAAGATCGGCCTGGTTCATTCGCCGGGTGGAGAGCGATACTACACGGGCTTTTGGGCCAATGACCAGGCGGAGTACATCAATCCCTTTTTTCCCTATTTGGGTTATGATCTGGCCAACGAGGCTGCACTAAATATGTATCGCATCTATGCCGATGCCTGCCCGGATAATTTCGAAGACAACATCCGATACAGCTTTGAAATGGCTGGAGATGCGCCAGTAAATCCATTGGATCGGGGAGATGCCGCTATGATCGCCTACGGCCTGAGCCATTACTTGCTGGCTCTCGGTGATCGGGCAATAGCTGAGGAGCTTTGGCCATTCCTGAACTGGTGTTTGGAATACAACCACCGCCACAGAAACGAGGCTGGCGTAGTGATGAGTGAAAGCGATGAGATGGAGGGGCGAATCGCAACAGGTGAAGCCAATCTGTCGACCAGCAGCCTCTACTACGCGGCTTTAGAAACGAGCATTGCACTAGCTGAAGATTTGGGTAGAGACCAGCAGATCACCAGAGCGTGGTCGCGTAGAAGACGTGCCCTGGCTACAGCTATTGAAAACTACTTCGGCGCAACCGTAGAAGGACTCGAAACCTACCGATACTACGAAGGCCACAATCGATTACGCCACTGGATCGCGCTGCCCTTGGTCGCTGGTATATACGAACGGGCGGAAGGTACACTGGCAAGTCTATTCGATAGTCTTTGGACAGACAATGGAGTACATGTCGAGAAGAATCATCCAGACCCCAGGGTATCTGAGGTATTCTGGGACAGAGGCACTTTGTATGCTTTGAGGGGGGCATTCATGGCAGGAGCTACAGAGCAAGCGCACGAGCGTTTGCTAGACTTCAGCCGGAAAAGACTACTGGGCGAGCGCGTTCCCTATGTGGTAGAAGCTTTTCCGGAAGGGAATATGGCCCACCTGAGTGCGGAGAGCGGTTTGTACTGCCGCGTTTTCCTGGAAGGTCTCTTTGGATTAATACCAACCGGATTGTGCAGTTTCAGGCTCCAGCCCAGGATGCCCGAAGGGTGGGATCAAATGGCCCTGAGAAAGATCTTCGCCTTTGGGCAATCAAACGGCTTCGACATAGATGTGCAACGACAGGGACCGAATGCACTTGGGATTACCATCTACAGAGGAGATCGTGCACAGGCATATCGCGTTCAGAATGGAGAGGCCATCGAAATCGACCTTAATTAAAAATATATGCCGACTAATACCAAAGTGAACATTGCAGATCTGGTACGGGCAAACATTCGAGAACTGGTCCCCTACTCCAGTGCGCGTTCGGAGTTTAAGGGCAAGGCCGAAGTCTTACTCGATGCCAATGAGAGCCCATTTGAAACGGGTGTCAACCGATATCCGGATCCACTGGCA
>JBCDFE010000005.1:0-39778 GCA_039178745.1 Bacteroidota bacterium
AAAGATGCTAGCTGGGTATCGAAGCTATAGCTGACCACTAGCTGCCCATAGCTCGGATTGGGCGATAGGGACCAGTCGCTTAGGCCATTTATGCGATCGCTAGCTCCCGGATTTGATCTGAGAGCTTCCGCATCATCACTGGGGTTTTGGACAGGGAATACTTCACCATTTAGAAGCGAAGGTTCAAGATAGACTGTGGGATCTGTGAAAAAGGGCTCCTCTTCTGGCTCATCAATTCGGTCTGATATGGTGACACAATAGTCTTCTACTTCTCCGAAATCCTCCCCCATATTGCCACAGCCAACATCGGGAATGTCATTCCAAAGCATTATGATGCGCATGCGGGTCAAACCACGCACTGCATCGTTGGGAATATTTATGACACCCGATACGGGTTGGGTACTGACGCCATCGCTGACGAATACCCGCTCATTGGCTGCAAAATCGCCATCCTGATTGAGGTCTATAAATACACCCCAGCCTTCCGGATAAGACTGACCTGGGAATTCGGGACTTAAGGAGATGGAATAATTGGTGAGCACCTGAAGTTCCAAGTCGGGACCAGAAAGGGTGAAATCGGAGTACCCTCCATCTTCACTCTCGGAAGTTTGCGTAAAGGATTCACCAATAATAACCTCTCCGATGAACTCTTCGGTAGCATTCAATTCAACAACCGAGCAATAAGCCAAGTCGGTACAAGCCCCGCATCCTGTTGTGTAAAAGCTTACTGGATCGGTGTATAAATTGGCACCATCGGGGCAAATGAGCCGGAAACGATACTGGTATTCCGTACACTCGTCCAGATCGTTAAACATAAAGCTGGTCTGGGTAGTCGTAAAGCTTTCCCAACCGCCCCCTGCATCTAGGTTTTGCAGTTCAAGTTCGTAAGACTGAGCACCGAAGACCGCGCTCCAGAAGAGGACGGCCATTGGTTCTTGACTACTGACCATAATGGATATGTCTTCGGGGTTATTGCAGCATCCTTCCGTTTCGAAAGTCCTCGTCAGTCCAAACTCGGAAGATGAAGTGTCGCAGGCTGCTTGTAGCTGATACTCGTAGGTCGTACAACCCGTTAGGCCGGAAATGACCAATGGCGAGGTAGCTCCTTCTTCAAGGACCCAATCTTGCTGCCCTTGTTCTCTCCACCTGAGGTTGATGGCCAGGACTTCGTCGGCAGCGGTCCAACTGATGGTAGCTTCTGTGTCTGTATCGGCAACAACTTCGGGAGCGAAAGGTGGAATACACGCTCCGCACTCCTGTAGCAATATTTCCATAGAGCTATTGACATTGAGGCGTCCTTGGGTGGTTGTGATATTGTTCAGACTCGGATTGGGATCAACGCCTTCTAGTACTGCAGCCCTGACCAGTAGGGCAGCTGCGCCTGGATCTTCAACGACCAGTTGCATAAAACTCGGACATTCCAAGGCGTACATCAAGGCAATGGTGCCGGCTACATGTGGAGTTGCTCCGCTGGTGCCACCAAAACCTCCAAAACCTCCACCAAATGCCGTGGTCCAGGTTCCAGCTCCGAAGGCCCCGAGGTCTATGGTTTCTTTGCCAAAACCCGCTTGACTGACTTTCTCATCAAAGTGGTTCATATTAGTGACACTGATCATGAAGGGACTACTACATGCCGTTGGTAGATCGCCCACTACATCGACATCCTGATTCCCGTTGATGGTAGCTCCGCAGTTCAGAATACCCTGCACACCAAGGCTATCGTAAAAGTTGCACCAGAGCGGGCTATCCTCAGGCTGTCCGAAATCTACACCCCAACTGGAATTAGTCACAACGACGAATGCACCTTCTGCGCCTCCGGTTTCGTTATATCTTTTGCGCTGCTCTAGTGGGTAGCTGTAAGCCTGGAGCACCTCACTTTCTACCCCAGAGCCGCCTTGTACGATCATCAGCTGCACATCCCAGTTTACTCCGGCCACACCGAAGCCATCATTGCCTTTGGCGCCTATAATACCCGTAACTGGCGTACCATGGCCCCCACCGTCGTATACACCGTCGCTATTGGAGCCCGTATCCCAGCCTCGATAATCATCCACATATCCGTTTCCATCATCATCTATCCCATTGTCGGGTATTTCTGCCCGGTTGACCCATAGATTGGGCTCAATATCTGGATGGTCGGGGTCGATACCATCGTCGACTATGCAAGCAACGATCGTGTCCCCATTAGAAGTGAGTCCGCCCGTGGTGTAATCCCAAGCCAGTTCGATATCTATATCTGCTCCAGGAGTACCACCGCTCTGGCCAGTATTGATGTACTGCCACTGGGAAATAAATTCGGGATCGTCTGGAATCGTTTCCCTAAGCTCTACCAAGTGATTGAGCTGCGCATAGATGACTTCTTGCCTGCGCTGTAGGGCCTGGAGGACTAGGTTCTCATCAAACTCGGAATAGTCAAATCGAAGCAGGTGGATGCCCACATAGTCAGAGATAAGCTCTACATACTCCAGATCCAGCTTTCGCCCAGATTGATCGATAATGTTCGAAGCCCAGTTTTTAATGCCCTGCCCTGCTGGCAGCTCGGCAAGCTGGACGATTACGTCGCCCTGAACATGTTTTAAGACTTGTGCTTGAGCGGAAAAGGTAAGAAAGAACGCGACAAAAAGGCCGCATAGTTTGATGAGGTGATTCATAGTGTACCCGTAGCAGGTTAATTATGATCTCAAGGTACGAGCTTTGGATAGTATGTCTTGTCGTAAAGATGATAAATATTAAAAATTACATATTGAGAAAATTATGGATGAGTAAAATACATTCCGTTCCTAAATTACTCCACTGAAAGTACTAGTGAAACGATTTGCGCTTCACCCCTTCTCATACGATTCAAACTAAGCTGCCAACACCACTTCCAGTGGCGACTCTACTTTCCGTATACGCTAGCCCACTTCGCCAGATACTTACCAATGATATCGAATTCCAGATTGACTGAATCACCAGGCTGAAGATCCTTAAAACCAGTATGCCTATATGTATAGGGAATGATGGCAACACTGAATTCAGAGTCAGTGGGGTTCACAACAGTAAGGCTTACCCCATCTATGCAAATGCTACCTTTATCTACGAGCAATCTGTCGGGACCGGAATCGTAGGCAAATCGAAAATACCAGCTGCCGTCAGCTTCTTCTACAGATACCACTTTTGCCGTAGTGTCTACGTGCCCTTGCACCATGTGTCCATCCAGACGAGCATTGGCCAGCATGGCGCGCTCCAGATTGATACGGCTACCTTCCTGCCAGTTGCCGAGCTTCGATCGATCCAAGGTTTCCTGAATGGCGGTGACCGTATGGGTGCCATTTGAAAGAGCAACTACGGTGAGACAAACCCCGTCGTGAGCGATGCTTTGATCTATTTTCAATTCGTCGCTGAGCGAACTAGCAACCGTGATATGGATGTTTCCTCCATCGTGCTCGATCTTATCGATTATGCCTGTGTCTTCAATTATACCTGTAAACATGGCTAGGAAACGATGCGAGACCCGGTTCGGTTTTGGTTTCCTATCTTTGCCATTGCAACTCCCTCCTACTCTCTCATTTTCCTTTGCAAAATACCTGCGTAGTCAGGTGCCTATTAGTCTTTACACGCTCTCTTGAAGATAGACGCCCGGAAAACCGATCGAGTATGAAGCGACTGCTTACCCTATTTGGCCTGCTACTTACCAGCCAGGCTTTTGCACAAGATTGCAATGCCTTTTTATTCCTAGGTACAGATACCACCATTTGTGCAGGTGCTGACGTACAGCTACAAGCAAATGGCCTACCTGCAGAAGTCCTAAACTACGACTGGAGTCCTGCTGGAATTGCAGTGGGCGCAGACAATACCACAGCCAGTGACACCCCGGCAAGTACAACCACTTACGGTCTGGAAGTCCGCTATGTAACCGGGCCGGAACTGGTCAATAACGGGGACTTCTCTGCCGGAGATACCGGCTTTTCTACTGATTATACTTTCGGAAATAGTCCGGGAAGTATAGGCCCGCTTGAAGGCCAGGGCCAATATAGGATAACCACCAGCCCGCCCTCTGTGCACGAAGACTTCGGAGATTGTGGAGATCACACCACCGGAGATGGCAATATGATGGTGATCAATGGCAGTGATTCGCCTGTCAATGTGTGGTGCCAAACCATAGCTATAGAAGGCGGCATAGATTATGCTTTCTCGGCCTGGGTCAATACAATGGTGGCCGAAAACCCGGCCCGCTTACAATTCAGCATAAACGGCAACTTGATCGGCACGACCTTTATAGCACCAGATCAGATATGCGTTTGGGACCAGTTTTTTGCCCTTTGGAATAGCGGTGCAAATACCACCGCAGAGGTCTGTATCAGAAATCTGAATGTCGTGAATACAGGCAATGATTTTGCCCTGGACGATATCAGCTTCAGGAGAACCTGTGTAGCCTCAGCCGAGCGTACGGTCACAGTGGAAGGGCCAGCAACAGCGAGCATAGACATCAACAACAATTACTGCCTGGGATCATCTGATCTACAACTATCGGATTTGCTTTCGCCAGCAAGCACGACCGGAGGCAACTGGACGCTAGATGGCACACCGATCAGTGGTCAACTCGGTTTGAGCAATTTAGCTATAGGCAACTATGAGCTGAGTTATAGTGCCGGTCTCGCCGAATGCGCGGCCCAAGACACCAGAACCTTTAATGTAGTAGCGCCTGCCGATGCCGGTGTGGCCATAGACGAGGGCCTGTACTGCCAGGGGGCAGGTGGCACCTTTACCCTAACGGATTTACTGGCCGATTTCGATGCGGGAGGAAGCTGGGCATTACCTGCAGAATTGATGGGCATACCATTTTCACCCATATCTGGAGTGGTCGATTTGAGCAGTACTTCCGCAGGTAGTTACGATTTCACCTACACCGTCAGCGGACCTGGTGCTTGCCCGGCCTCGACGGCTGTCGTTACCGTAGAAGTTGCAGCAACACCCACGGTAAGCACACCCCTAGCAGACGACATACTCGATTGTACGCAAACCGAGATTTTTGCAGACAGTGGTGCTGACCCGGCTTTCAATGTAGTCTGGTCTTTGGATGGAACACCCATCAGCAATGAGCGGGCAATCACCATCACCCAGGCAGGGAGGTACAACTACACCATCACAGATCCGGCTTCTGGCTGCCGGGCAGACTTTGAATTCAGCATCACCTCGGAAGGCAACCCGCCCACTTTCGACCTCCTACTCGACTCCTTAAGCTGTGATAGCGAAAACAGCGTAACCAGCGGCAGAATAGAGTTTGTACCTACCGGCACGAATGGTCCGTTTTTGTACAGCATAGACGGACAAAACTTTCAGTCAGAGACCGTTTTTGAAAATCTGACTCCGGGTACCTATCAACTTGCTGTGGAAGATGCAGGTGGTTGCGTGGCTACAGACGAAGTCAATTTCATCGATCCGCTCGATTTTAGCTTTGCGCTGAGCAGCAACATCGACGAGAACTTCGTGTATGGTGAGCAAGTAGGGGTATTCCTGCAAACCAACCTGCCGCAAGAAGAACTAAGCAGTATAGTATGGGGGCCAGCAGGCATAGCAGATATAGGGGCCAGAAGTATACAGCTGGTACTCAATGCACCCCTGACCGTTCAGGCTAGCCTTAGGACTAGCTTGGGTTGCAGCTTTGACGCATTTATAGAACTGGCTGGTCAAAATGGGCAGATACTATTTGCGCCCAGTGCGTTCTCTCCTAATGACGATGGTGCCAACGACAGGTGGATACCTTTTGGTGGCCCTACAGTCAGTAGGCTGATTAGTGTCGAGATATTCGACCGATGGGGAAGCCCGGTCTTTCAAACCACAGACCAGCGAGCAGGCGATCTACTGGCTGGCTGGGATGGTCGCTACAGAGGACGCGAGGCTCCAATCGGTGTTTACGCCTATGCGGTAGAGATACTATTGCTGGACGGAAGCACCCAACAAGCAAGCGGAAGTTTGACCCTGGTTCGATAATTAAAAGCTCGCAAAGCGAAATTTTTGTTCTTATCTTTCCTTCCTATTTTTACACTCAACACATGGAACGATGAGGATAATCCCATTATTGATAGTTTGGCTGATGTGCGGGCAAGTACTCGTCTTCGGGCAACTGAACGACCAGCGGAAGTCTGTTCAAATAGAAGCAACAGTAACCACTGAGCCTGCCACCATCCTACTTAACTGGGATGACAATATAGAGGCCATCAACACCATAGAAGTGCATCGCCGAATGGCAGGAGAAACCTCTTGGGGAACTGCTATAGCCAGCCTAGACCCAGGAACGACCGAATACCTGGACGAGGAGGTACAAGTCAATGAGTTGTATGAGTATCGCGTAATCAGACAACACGAAAACGGATTTGGCAACGGATATATCTACAGCGGCATCGACATGGAGCCCGCTGAAAGCCAGGGCATATTGATTTTGGTGGTAGAAGATGTCATACTCGATGCGCTGGAAGCAGAAATATTTCAATACGTGGATGATGTTGAAGCCGAAGGCTGGCTGGTCAAACCTATTGAAGTCAATGCCGCAGATACTGACGTGACCGTCAAGCAGTCTATACAAGAAGTCTATAATCAAAACTCGGAGGCAAGGCATGCCTTATTCTTGCTGGGTGAAGTGTCCGTTCCCTATTCCGGTCGCATTTCACCAGACGGCCACAACAATCATGTCGGTGCCTGGTCGGCCGATGTTTTTTATGGGGATATGGATGGCAATTGGACTGATTCATTTGTGACCGATACCTCTGCTCAAAGATTAGCCAATCACAATGTGCCCGGAGATGGCAAATGGGACAACAGCACGATAGCTTCTGACCTGGAGCTAGAGGTGGGTCGGGTAGACTTTCACAACTTGTCGGTTTTTGACGAAAGTGCGATTGAGCTGACCCGCAGATATCTGAATAAAAATCACGCTTACAGAACAAAGGCTTTCACACTGGTACAAAGAGGGTTGATCGAAAACAATTTTAACGGCTTTGCAGAGGGATTTGGCCAAAATGGACTCAAAAATTTCAGCACCTTAGTCGGCCGGGATTCTACCCAGTATCTGGACTACAACACCCTGAAAACGGAAAGCTATATCTGGTCTTATGGCTGCGGCGGCGGCAATTACCAAGGAGCTAATGGCATCGCCAATAGCAACGCCATGTCGAACGATTCTTTCCAGACGGTCTTCACTTTCTTATTCGGCAGCTACTTTGGCGATTGGGATAGCCCTAACAACTTTTTGCGATCGGCCCTGGGCAGCGGTACCATACTGACTAGTGCATGGGCCGGCAGACCGAACTGGAATGTGCACCCCATGGCTATGGGACACACCATCGGTTACTGTACACGACTGACGCAAAACAATGCTGGCTTCTCCTACGATTCGGGTTTTGGCAACCGGTCTATCCACGTAGCGCTGATGGGCGACCCTACCCTCCGCATGTACGTCACTGCTGCCCCTACAAATGTGAACGTCAGCGAATCGCTAGCGGGAAATTTACTGACTTGGTCCGCTTCCGAGGAAGAGGATGTAGTAGGTTATCACGTATACTTCAGAACTAGCTCTTCGGAGCCATACATGCGCCTGAGCGACGAGATGGTCTCTGGCCAATCATTTGTGCATGCCTGCCCACCAGCCCTAGATATACACGAATACCTAGTCAAGACCGTCACTCTCGAAACTACGCCAAGTGGCCGGTTTTTTAATGAAAGCATTGGGACTTCCGCAGGTATAGTGCCTGCTATAGACCGGAATGTCATTGCCGATTTCAATCTGGATATCAACGATACAGAAGTCAGTTTTACGAGTACGAGCACAAATGCGACACAGTTCAGCTGGACATTCGGAGACGGAGCTGTAAGTGATGAAGAGAACCCGACGCATACCTACGCCCCTGGCGATTATGAGGTTCAGCTTATTGCCAGCAATGCATGTCGGGCTGATACTTTCAGTCAGATGCTAATCATCATGCCATCTGGTGTCGAAGAACTAGAACAACTAGGTGTAACCATCATGCCCAACCCCATAGTCGGCGGCCAGCTCAATCTCGAAACTCGCTCTCCACTAGGGTGGGTTCAGCTAAGTGTACTAGACTTGAATGGACGAGTTGTGGCCCAACAATCCGGTAGCCTGATCGATAGCTGGCGCATTCAATTGGGGACCTTGGCTTCTGGACCGTATACCCTCTTGCTCACGCATGAAAACGGCCAAGCTGCGAGCAAAATCATAGTGCTGAATTAGTATCCTCATTTGCTGGAAGCACCCGCTGTGACTGATTTCTTAGCAGCCCGCTTTGCCTGCTTTTCCTTAAAGAAGGTTTTGTCGGCTATATAAATGGTCTTAAGAACCTGGCAATACACAGTCTGGCGCTTTTGATCTCTGAGCAGGGTTTCTTTAACGATCTCGACTTCGTTTTGCTCTGACACCTGCTGTCTGATATTGTCTATTTCATCGTCAGTATAAATGAATTCGGCGTATAGATCGACGTTGGCTGGTTTCTTAAATTTGATTTCAGCAGACTTGTCCCAAACAACGTAGTCCTTTCCAATCAGATTGATCAATTGCGTCATGGGTATGGGATCAACGGAGGCAAACATACTGCCTCCAAAAATCGTGTTGGCGTAGTTTCGATTTTTATAATTAATGGGAAGCCTGATGTGAATTTCCTTTAAGTCTTTAGATACTGAGGTAATCCTGGCTGTGGTCCGGCTGTACATCGGAGACCAGTTGAATCCGTATTTAAAAAGCTTATGGCGAGGAAAGTAACGTGGACCAATTTCGGCTAGCTTTCGGTAGATGGACATAGGAGTTGCTCAGATTTGGATGGCTAAAATAAGGCAACTACTAGCTAATACGGACAAGTAGAGACCGAACCTTTTGTATGAAATTTTGTCATTGGCTGTAGCATCTGCCTAGAAAGCATACACACATTATGATCCAATCGAAGATTGAACCTCTTTACAACTGGCTACTTTCGGAGCGCATCAAGCACAAAGCTGAGCGGGTTGTGCTTTGGGTCGCGATCGTTTCTTATCTCATTCACCTTGGTTTGATCGTGTTGAACCACTTTGGCATAATACAGAGCAGCGCCAACTTTTTGACCAATCCGATCGCCGCCATTTATACGCCATTCTCTTTCATTCTGGTGTATGAGGTGTACCTGTTGATTTTTTTCCTCCCCAAGTCCATTTCCTTTTACATCGGCAAACAATACGAGATCATCACCCTCATTGTAATACGGCGCATTTTTAAAGATATTTCCAATCTGGAACTGGAGGCCAATGATTGGTGGACTAATGACAGCGACCTGCAATTTACTTACGATGTGGTGACGACTGTTGCTTTATTCATCCTCATTTTCTTATTCTACCGCAACATCAGGAAAAGAAAGCAAATCAAAAAATCGAAGGAAGTAGAAGGTCAGGATGAGCTTGAGCAGCCCGAAAAGCCTAAGAAAAGAAAACGCAGCACCGAAAAGTTCATCTTGCTCAAAAAAGGGCTGGCTGTCGCTTTGGTTCCCGTTTTAGCGGGCTTGGCCATATTTACACTGGGCAGTTGGATTAAAGAGACCTACGAAGGCTACTATCAGGGCATTAAAGCGTTTAAAGACATCAATAACGTTTTCTTCGAAGAGTTCTTTACAGCCCTGATTGTTGTAGATGTACTGCTGCTCTTATTCTCTTTCTTCTACTCTGGGCAATTTCACAAGATCATCCGGAATTCGGGCTTTGTCATTTCGACCATTTTGCTCAAGATTTCATTCTCTGTCGACGGTGTAGTGAGTAATGCGCTTATCCTGGGTTCTGTCGTATTTGGTTTGTTGATGCTCATCATACACAATGTATACGAAAAGAAGTCGATCTATCTGAAGCTGTAGCTCGATCTGCTATCTCAAAACCATACAGCTTCTGGAAGGTACGCGCACTGAGCCAGCCAGAACTGGGCCTATGCCATTCTGGTCTACTCGATCATCATAAACTACGGCCTGATAACTGCCCTCTGGCAGATCGAATGTTACCGGATTGGGGTGAGCATTATAAATCACGACAATATCTGTCCACTCGTCATCGGGTGCATTTGTAATTCTGTAGGCGATTAGTTGCTCATCCTCCGTATCCATAAACTGTAGCTTTGATTGAATATCTGCGTTTGTGGCCATTCGGAAAGCGGAATGTGCCCTGCGCAATTCGATGAGGTCTTGCACATACTTGAGTGTAGTGGCATAATCGCCCTTTCTGGTCCAGTCTATGGCGTTGATATTGTCGGGGCTCTTGTAGCTGTTTTCCTCTCCCTGCTTGGTGCGCAGCAGCTCCGTTCCAGCATGCAAGAAGGGAACTCCCTGGCTAGTGAGTACTACGGCCAGAGAAAGTCGGTGCATGCGTTCGCGCTCAGCTTCGGAATTGTCGGCATTCGAGATTTGCAACCTATCCCAAAGGGTATGATTATCATGACAGCTCACGTAGTTGATGCACTGGCTGGGTTCTGGTGCCCAAGGTGCATTGCTGTAGTTGACGGCCTGGTAATCGAGCTGTGGATGCTGGCCTGCGGCTACGACTCCAAACTTCACGCTTTCTGCCCGGCCAATTGCTCCACTGACGAACCCTTGCTCTTCGTGGTTAAAGACAGAGCCCTTCAGGCCATCTCTTAGGTCATCGCTAAAGGCAGCTACCTGCCTCAGCTGGGGGACATTGGCTTTAAGTGCCCTCAGGCTATCTGGCAAGGGACTACCCCCTGCGGTCCAACCTTCGCCGTAAACAAAAATGCTCGGATCTATTTGTTGGAGGTCTTCGGCAATAGCATTCATGGTTTCGATATCGTGTATGCCCATAAGGTCGAATCGAAATCCATCTACATGATATTCTTCGGCCCAGTACTTCACAGACTGCCTGATATAATCGCGGACCATGGGTCGCTCGCTAGCTGTTTCGTTTCCGCATCCACTCGCATCTGACCAACTGCCATCGGGATTGGTCCGGTAGTAATATCCGGGCACCAAAAGGTTGAATGGACTGTCATCTGTTGGCCCGGTATGGTTGTAGACCACATCCATGATGACCCCTATCCCAGCCTGGTGCAAGGCCTGAACCATCTGCTTAAACTCTCGTATCCGTACCAGACCATTCGATGCATCGGTTGCATAAGTACCTTCTGGCACGTTGTAATTCAGGGGGTCATAGCCCCAATTGAAACCCATGGGTGCGCCAGGGCTTTCGTCTAAACTGGCAAAATCGAATGCAGGGAGAATATGTACATGGGTAATGCCCATCTCTAACAGGTGATCAAGGCCAGTAGTCTGCCCATTTGCTGTAGAGGTGCCGACCTGCGTAAGTCCTAAAAATTTGCCTGGAAAAGGATTGCCACTGCTCGCATGGACACTTATATCGCGTATGTGCATTTCATAAATGACCATATCCGTTGGCTGAGCAATGATCGGTCTTTGATCTGCCTGCCAGGCTTCGGGATTGGACTGAGACATATCTACGATCTGGGCGCGCTTACCATTGGTACCTACCGCTCTAGCGTAGATATCGGGGGCTTCTGCAAGCCACCTTCCATCTTTCATAATCTGAAAAGTGTAGTATTTGCCCTGTTGGTCTCCGGTTGTTTCGCACACCCAAACCCCTTCTGACCGCTTCATGGGATAGCTGGCCAGAGGCTGTTCGTCTGGGTCTATACCATCTCCTTCGTACAAAAGCACCCGTGCCTCCTCCGCACCTGGAGACCAAAGTTTGAAGACAGAAACTTCACTGGTATAGGTTAATCCCAGATCGCCACCAGTGTAGACTGGATACTCATCAAAGCTGGAGTAGGTGGTAACTTCAGAAGAACAGTACATACAGCAAAGGAGTAGAGGAAATAAAAAATAGCGCATAGCCAAGAATATGTAACCACAATGTTAGGTATTTTTATCCAAGTCACCCCCCTACTTCGCCCTTTCGCGCTTTTTCCTCAATTCCACAGCACCCGGAACGCAAGGACCGAATTTAGTTCTACCCCACCACGGACCTCGCAAGACCATATCCCCATTTCGGTCATAGGCTACGGTTAGTTCGAATCCCTTCATACACCATTCGAGATAGTCTGGCTTTCTGGAATGCAGAATTCTGGTCTCCCTAAGCAGCCAACTGCCATTGGCTTGTTTGTGGCCTTCTACCGCCATTTCGGCCTCGATATCATCTAGGGCTACATAGACCGATCCGCTCAGCCTCCCTCCTTGAGCCTCCAAGCGCATCCCGATTACAAATAGCTCGGCAAAACCGCCTTCATTTTGGCGAAGCACCCCTTCCCAGGTTCCGTGTATTTCGTCGTATTGGCCAGGGACAAACTGGGCGTGTGTGATGCTACCGAATCCAAGAAGAATAGCCAATATCGAATACTGCCTGAGTAAATTTTCTACTTGACCGATTTCTAAGCACATCTTCATAAATTCTTTAATTTAGCTGTATGGCCAAAGACTTTTACCACGATTTAGTGAAACAAGCTCTCGTAAATGATGGGTGGGACATAACTCATGATCCATTTCCTATACGTGCGGAGCCTCACAGATTAGAAATAGACATAGGCGCGGAAAAGTTGATCGCTGCAAACAAGGGCAAACAAAAGATAGCTGTAGAGATTAAGAGCTTTTTGGGTAGAAGCCAGCTTCGAAAATTTTATGAAGCCTTTGGTCAATTCAGCTTTTACCAGGAAGCCTTGTTAGACATTGAGCCTGATCGAGAGCTTTATTTGGCCGTACCTAGTGATACCTATAAAGAATTCTTTCTAACCCCTCTTCCTTTAAAACTTATTGAAAAACAGAGAGTTTCCCTTATAGTCTTTGATAGGGACTCAGCTAATATTGAGATATGGATAAGCGCCAGGTAAATTTCGAGAAAGCAAAGGCTGTTGTACAAGAACTTTACAATAGAGATATCCTCGCCCCAGATCCTTTTAGAACAGATATGGTTGTAGACCCAACCAATGGAAATATGCTATTGTATTACGAAGGCTGGAACAATGGAAAAAGGACTTATGGCTGTTATCTGCACTTGAGAGTCGCAGAAGATGGCAAAGTCTGGGTTCAATATGACGGCACAGATACTGTCGTCATTGATCAACTGATCGGTGCTGGTATTATGGAAAAGGAAATCGTAGTTGGTTGGCATCCTCCTAGTGCCAGAAAACATACGGAGTTCGCGGAGGGATAATATTTTTCAATCTCCAGGCCACGCTATTGAATCAATGGGTATCTAACCACCATATATCCGAGTTGATTTAATTAGAGCGAACCTTATTTTCCAGAGAAGCCTGAACGCAGTGACTGTGTTCAGGCTTTTTCTTTTGGGGTCTAACTCATCAAAAAAGGCCCCGCCAACGTGGGCAGGGCCTTCAACCTAAATATGTTCCTGGGATTAAATAGTTCTCTCTTCAAGTTAGTAGCCAATCATGCAATTTGTGATTGTGGCTAGTATCCGCGGTCACCTCCATCAACACCTGCTGGGGGTGACATTTCGTTGTCGCCTGGCTGAGCAGCAAAAAACTCTACCCTGCGATTAACATAGGTTTGTTCTTGAGGCACGAGGTTTTCATTCTCTCCTCCATATTGCAATACCAATCGGCTACGGCTTATACCATGCTGGCTAACCAAATGCTCGATGACTGCTTGTGCACGGCGATAAGACAGGCGCTCGTTAGTCTGTTCATTGCCTATTCTATCTGTAAAGCCTTTGACCACCAGACGCAGATCAGGATTCTCGCGCATGACACGGGCAATACTGGCCAGAGTGCCGTAGTCGCTATACTTTACGGTAGCTTGGTTCAATGGGAAGTAGATCATTGGTAGATACATCTCCCTAAGGCTGCCGCCGCTTTGGCTCGACTGGAACTGAGATAAGCGTGCATCTATCGCTTCGTTGATCATTTGCTGAACCTGCTCTTCGGTCAGTTGCTGGTCGATGCGATTGGTGACTACACCGTTTTCGTCAACCTCCTCGCCCGGACGAGGTGGGAAGAAAGGCTCTGCATCTCTAAAGTCGGGAATACCATCTTTATCGCTATCCAGTGTTCGGCCTCGCGTATCTACAGCTACATTCGAAGGGGTGTTTGGTTCCTGATCGATAGCGTCGACCACACCGTCTCCGTCACTGTCAGTAGTAGCGTCGTTTATTCTTTGGTTGAATCCGCTCATCTCATCGCGAACCGGGTCTAGTGGGCTGAGCCACCACAGCGGTTCTGAGCGATTGGATTTATTGCCGATGTTGAAGTTTAAGGATAGGCTCACGGCGTTTTGAATATCTCTGAAATTACCACCGACTGAATATCCGTCAAGCAAGTCAGCACGACCACCGACAGGGATCTGGCCCAGATATTCTAGACCGATATTGACACCGCCTCCGAGACGGAAAGCAATACCAGCACCAGCAGCAATATGAGCGGCAAATTCCTGATCGATGCGATCTTCTCTGTCCCCACCATTGGACAAGCCGTTAAAAGTGGTTTCAAAGAAGTTACCACCGGCACCACCCATAGCATAGATATTGACCGACTTACGGCCAGGCTTATTTCTAAAACTATTCAGAGACATGACTCCGAGCAGAGAGCCACCGATCCAGGTCTGCTCAAAGTCTCGATTGGCCACATCGTCCTTTTCGCCATTATTGCCATTGGCCAGGCCATACATACCATCGAGGCGTATGGAGAATACATAATCTAAGGACTTCCGCAGGTGGATTCCCGCCCCGTAGCCGAGTTCGGCCGTTACATCGCCACCTACCCACATATAAGTAGGTCTAAGGCCAAATTCGAACATGTCTTTAGGACGCGTGCCTGATCTATCGGCTGGCTTTTCTTCGGCCATAGTCTCTACGGCCTCGGTGGTGGTTGTTTCTTCTGGAAGCGGGTCGCCTTGGGCTACACAAATAGCACTAAAGGCTAGAAGGAGCAGTAGGGTAAAAAGACGTTGCTTTGTCATCATGTGGAAAATTATCAAGTTCTTGGGATAAAGCGCAAGTATGGGGCAAAGCCCTCAAATTACAGACCAAAGGTAGTATATGTTTTTTATACGGTAGCTATTTTTGAGGGAACGGGTATAAAATTTTTTCATATTGATTAAATTCGTCATATCTAAATCAATACCAATGACGTACTTTGGCGATCACTAGCTTATGTTAAAAAATTGGTTACAAGACCCACAGTCCAGTAATTCTGAGCACGCCGCATGGCCTGACTGGGCTATCGGGCAGAACATAGTTCCCAGATCTTTCTCCAGAAGTACCTTGGCAAAAGTAAAACTGGCCATTATCGGAATCGATCAGCAGTTTGCAAGTCAAGTCAGAAAATCACTATTCAAGTTATCGTGGGATTTCAACAAACTGGCGCTGATGGATCTGGGAGACCTGCGGAAGTCCAATCCAGAGTTTTTGATACCACTGCTCAGGGAATTGGGTGCCGGTAAGGTAGTCCCCATCGTCATAGGTGCCTCCAGAGATCGTTTCCGAGCGCAGTACCAAGCTTTTCAAGCCGTAAAGTCGCAAGTAGCTGTTGCCGTAATCGACCAGCGAATCAGGCTTAAAACTCAAAAGAGTCGGGTATCTGAAGGATATAGCCTCAATCCAGCTTTTCACAACCAACGAAAGAAACTCTATCACCTCAGCCATTTGGGCGCACAGCGGCATCTGGTCGATCCTGCGCTCTTCGACTTACTGGATGGACGAGGATATGACAATATACGCCTGGGCGATTTGCGTCACAAGCTGAGTGCAGCAGAGCCCATACTCCGAGACGCAGATCTGCTTGGTGTCGACCTGAGTGCACTACAATTGGCTACCGCACCAGCCCAGTCAGATCCGAGCACCGCTGGTTTGTTGGTAGAAGAAGCAGCCCAACTATGCCGGTATGCTGGCTTGAGCGATAAGCTGCAATCATTTGGCATATACGGCTTTGACGATACAGCCACCGAAAGGCACCAGATGATTACTGCAGAGCTTGCCGCACAATTAATCTGGTATTTCTGCGACGGATTTTCAAAGCGTTGGGGCGACTTTCCAGTCACCAACAAAGGCTTGGTCGAATATGTGGTTGATCATCCAAGCTATAATAATTTAACCTTCTGGCGATCAAAACGATCTGGCAGATGGTGGGTACAATCCCCTGCCTTTAAACACCGGGGTGAAGATCGCCACAAGCTGGTTGCCTGCAACAAGTCAGACTACGAAGCCGCCAGTCGAGGCGAATTACCAGAGCGACTTTTAGCTGCCTTTTCCAGATGATCCCAACAGGTAGCTATCGACATTGGCCTGTATGCGCTCAGATATTTGAGTTGTCGCGGCTGATTCAAAGACCTTCCCCGTAACACGTTCGTATAATTCGATGTAGCGCTTACTGATCTGCTCGACAAATTCATCGGGCATAGTGGGCATAATTTGGCCTTCCTTACCTTGAAACCCATTTTCCATCAGCCATTCTCTGACAAATTCCTTACTCAACTGCTGCTGCCTTTCACCCCTGACCTGTCTTTCCTCGTAACCGTCTTTGTAGAAATAGCGACTGCTGTCTGGCGTATGGATTTCATCGATCAGATAAATGGTACCGTCCTTCAGGCCAAATTCGTATTTGGTATCTACCAGTATCAAACCGCGGTCGGCTGCCATGGCCGTTCCGCGGGCAAACAACGCTTTTGTATATTGCTCTAGCTTTTGATAAGTTGCTGGATCGACTATACCCTGATCGAGTATTTCGGTCTTACTGATGTCTAGATCATGCCCCTCCTCGGCTTTCGTAGCCGGAGTTATAATGGGGGTGGGGAAAGCATCTGCTTCACGCATGCCTTCTGGCAGTTCTACTCCACATAGCACTCGCTTGCCTGCCTTATACTCTCTCCAGGCATGACCGACTAAATACCTCCTGATGACCATTTCCAAAGCTATGGGTTTGCAGGCGTGTCCTATGGAGACTACAGGGTCTGGTGAGGCCTGCAACCAATTCGGACAAATATCGCGAGTTGCCTCCAGGAAAAAGACTGCGGTTTGATTGAGCACCTGCCCCTTGTAGGGGATAGCACGCGGCAGAACATGATCGAAGGCACTGATTCTATCACTGGCCACCATCAACAATTGGTCTCCAAGTGCGTAGACATCCCTAACTTTTCCTCGATAAAACCCCGTTTGTCCTCGCCAACTGAAATTTGTCTCTGCTAAGGCTTCTGCCATCAGTTTTTTGCAAAGGTAATTAGCCAACAGAAAATCTAGCGCTTACTCTGCCGCTCCTTCACTTTTATGAGCTGCCTGCGCAGTTTTTCCTGAACCTCGACTACGGCCTTTTCCAGACTTGGATCTGTGTATTCTGCTGCTATATCATTGCCTGGAATAGCCAATCTCGCGATAACGGTTATGGAGTCTGCCTCTTTGTTTCTATCGTCTGTCCTGAAGTGTACGTCAGCTCGCTCTATCCGATCGTAAAAGGTCTGGAGCTTTTCCATCTTCTCCTCTATAAAGCTGGCTTGTGCATCGCTAATTGTCCCGCTCTTATTGATAATCACTTGCATAGATATAGGTTTCAAAGACTAACGCCTCTACCCTACCTAGCGTTCATTAAAATTCCGTTTATCTCGTCAGCCAATCTACGAGTTGTGTATTTACGCTAGCCGATTCGAAAAAGTTGATGTGATTGACCATGCTGTCTGATTCGAATAGTTCTTGTCGATCTTCGGGTATCTGCATATTGCTGCCTTCTGTACCAGTGAGGGAGCCTGCCGTTGGTACAACCATATCCGAATCCTCACCAAACAACTTTTGAAGCAAAACCTTGAGTGCATAGCTTTTTGCAATTCCAACTATACCCTCTCCTGCCGGGAGGTATTTGGCCCCCATAGTATAGATTCGAGTATCTCCTAGAGGCTCTTTATCTATGCCCGATAAGAATTCTCCTTCCGGGAGCATCGCCTGCAAGCCAGGCAGCGCTTTAAGTGCTGATCCTGCCATGATTTTCACTAATCCGATCAGTCCCTCTAGTATGATCGTCAGCACATTATCGGGTAGTTTACTGACCAAATTGGTGTAGGTATCGATGAGGGTGACCCAGTGCTCTCGGTTGGTCAGTATGGTTCCTTGATTTGGTGCGGCGACTAAGATAGCCCGATCTGTATTGAGTAGTGACCCTCCAGCGACTTGGTTACTGATCATTAACTGACGACCGACCAATCCACCCCGACTGTGTGTGACCATATCTACTTCCAGTCCTCGCAAGGCTTCGGGCAACATAGACCGGAGTTTTTGAATATTTCCGTTAGGGTCAGCGTGCAAACTCGGATGATTGAAGGCAAAGATGCGACCTTGATAATAGTTTTCGAGATCCTTCCTTGCGCGCTCATCAGCCAGTAGACCGGCAAAAGCTGTCTGGGCTGTAGAAAAGGTGCCATGCAAAAAGAGCAGGCTCTTTCCTTGCTTAAGTCGATCTACGTGCAGGCTTTCGACAAATGCCCCATTGTCATATCCCAGCAAGCCATAGGCTCTGTGTTTGTTCTCCCAGCTTCTGACCAAGTTCAGCGCTACATGCCCAACGACGTCATCAGCCAGCCAGGCCACTACTTTTACAATTCGCCTTATTTTTTTGGTGATCGGCCCTCTGTGCACACGTCCAGCGGGTACTGGCGGCAAATCAAACTCTTCGACCATTCCGTCATCTGATTTGCTTTTGGGCAGCACCCACCTCAGCTGGCCAGACTCGTCTTCGTGCAAAATGGCAGATTGCCGTTTGGGGTTACTCGGACACATCATCTTGATCGGTGCCTCGACCTTCATTTCCATGCTTCCGTCAGATCGCTTTTTCCCCTTGGCCTGAGCAGCGTCTTCCAGCTCGATTTCAAAGGTGCGCATGGCTTTCACCTCACCCCCAGCACAGGCTTTCAGCCAGACATCTTCGTCAAAAAGACCACTTTCCGATCTCAAAACGGGCATTTCGCGACCATAGTCCTTTACTTTAAGCTGAAGCCCAGGTGCCATAATCTGGTACTCGGCTTCCGAGATCTTTTCGGGCTTGGCTCCGCCTTTTACTTTAAATGTATCCATGCTTTTCGGTGGTTTTCTGGTAGCAAATTACACAATTTGTAAGCGTCCGAAGCCATCCGAATCACTAACTATACGCACTTGGTGAAAAATGCGCTCCTGCAGCGTTCTCACATGGCTGATCAAACCAATGGTTTTGCCCTGCCCCCTGAGTTTATCCAGCACATCCAGTACCAGATCCAAACTGGCATTATCGAGTGTGCCGAAACCTTCGTCTATAAAGAGGGAATCGATTTTGGTATTTCGGCCAGCCAAGTCGGAAAGGCCAAGCGCTAGTGCTAGGCTCAGTATGAAAGACTCTCCACCGCTCAGCGTATGTGTTGGTCGCTTATTGTCTGCCTGGTAGGTATCTACAACCACCAGCTCCAGATTCTTATCCGCAGGCCTTTCCAACAGATACCGGCCATTCAGTGCGGCCAGATGCCGATTAGCCAGTTGCACCAGCTTGGCCAGTGTCAGTCCTTGGGCAAACTCCCTGAACCTCGAACCGTCTTTCATACCGATCAGATCTTTTAGGGTCGACCACCTGAGCAATTCCCGCTCAGCCAGTTCCATTTCTTGTAGTAACTTTCCAAGTTCTGCCTTTTTCGATTCATCGGCTTTCAGCATTTCTTGCAGCGCTCCCTGCCTGCGTAGACACGCGGCTCTTTTATCCTCTATTTCCTCCAGTTGGCTTCTCCAGAGCTGTTCCTGGTTTGCTTCGACAGCAGATTCCTCAAACTGCAGCAGTTGCTCATTCAGGGTTTTAAGCGCTTGCTGGGCAGCCTGTAGAGCCGCATCTTCTTCTCCGATTATTTTGGCCCAGCGCTGCTCTTCTTCGACGGTCATCAACATATCGCGTGCCTGATCTACCGACTCTATGTCGATCTTTTTCAGCGCACTAGTTATCAGACGGAGCTGCTCGTCCCACTCTTTTTTGGTCGATATGATTTGTGCTTCAAGCCTCGCTATTTCTTCGCCTATGCCATCTAGTTTTGTTGCTGCCTCATTCTGATGCTCGATGGTTTCTTGCAGCTGGCTTCTCAATTGCTCGGCCTGTGCCTCTAGCTTGTTTTTGGCTTGATCAACAGACAATCCGCCCAGCATACGACCTATTTGTTCAGCCCATGTCGCTATCTCTCGCTCTCTGGATTCGCTAGCTTGTACATTTTTCTCTACTTCATTCTCTAGCGCTTCCTTTTTCAAAGTCAAACGGTCGATCTCAGTCTTTTTGTCTTTATACTGAATACTCGATTCCGGCGACCATTCCCCGGTCATCTCCACCAGCAAAGACAGCTGTTCTTTTATGTTCAGAGAGCGGCGAGCTGGTTGTTCAGCGGTAAGCAGGCCCTGCCTGGCGAAAACGGCTTCCAATTGTTCGATCCGGCTTCTGTATCGCGTATTCCAGGTGTCATTCTCTAGCCGGCTCTGCAGTTTTGCAGCCATCTGGCTATGCCTGCGCATCAGTTGAGACTCTTCATGCTTGTACTTGTCGACCAAAGCCTCACTTCTCGCCCTCTCTTGCTCTGTCTTTTTGCGCAGAGCCTCACTCGGCGCTTTCCAGTTCACCATAGCAGGATGATCCAAAGAGCCACAAACCGGGCAAGGTTCTTCTTTTTTTAAGGACTTCCGCAGGTCGGTTACTAAATCCTGTTGCCGCATTAGACTTACTGCTTCATCTGCTATCTGAAGAGATTTCTCTGCCTCAGCTACCCGATCGGCTATATTGAGCAGTTCCACTTCCAGCTCCGCTAGCTCTGCTTGTATGTCCTCTTTTTCATCTGCCCGGGCAATCTCGTCCTTCAGCAGGTTTTTATATTCTTCAACTGCTCCAAGCTGTTCCAGCTTTCTTTCCAGTGCCAGGATGGCAGCTTTTACCTGCGTCTCCAGTAATGTCCAATCCGAGCTCCACTGCGTTTCCTCCACTTCGCTGAGGGCAGATAACTGTTTGTGTAGTTGCTCCGTTTTTTCAACCCTTTCAGCTTTCTGCCTAGCAAGCCGATCGAGTGCTTTATTGGATTTAGCCAGTTGGCTGTTCATGTCTGCCAGAAACTCCCGATCTTTTGCTACTAGCTTCTGACGATCATCGATCCTTAGTTGCAGATCTCTAGCCTCATCGATTAGCCGTTCACGACGAGGCTTCTCCGCATTGAACTCCACTAATTTAGCTTGTCTCGCTTCCTTTAGTTGGTTTAACTCAGGCAGCCTTTCCTGCCATTGCTTTTTAGATTTTTTCCTTTCAGAGCAATTTTGGCTCAGCTCTTGGATTTTCTGATTCAATTGCCCGATCCGCAAAAGGTCATTTGCTTTCGGTCTTACTTTTGTAGAGTCTGCATACCGCTTTCTAGCTGGCTTAGCGCGTTCTATTTGCTTAGATAACTCGGCGATCTTCAACTCCGCTGCCTTCCTTCCCTGCATCAGCCTACGATACTGCTCAAGCAAATCGAGCTTCTTGCGCAAAGCATTCACCTTTTTCTGTAGCTTCGAGGCACGCTTGTTTAGTTCTGATTTCTCTTTTTCGGCCTCATCTCGTTCCTCCGGCCTCAGCAATTGAAGGTTCTCCCGTTTGTCGCTCAATTGGGCAACTGCTTTTTCCGCCAGTTGATGGCGATCGTAAGCAGCCGTAGAAAGCTCGCTGTACAGCTGAGTCCCGGTGATGCTCTCCAGCAGAGCAGATCGCTCTTTCTCATTGGCCCTGAGAAAACGGGCGAACTCTCCTTGAGGTAGCAGTACAGATCGGGTAAAACGATCGAAATCGAGGCGAGTCAGTTTTTCAATCTCGATGTTGACCTCTTTGATTCGGGTGGTGATGATGTCTCCGGTTCCATCTGCTCTCAATCGGCTCAGCTCTCTTTGCTGGTTACCCAGTTTACCATCTGCCTTTCCATAAGCCCGCCTGAGCTCCCACCTGGCCCTGAAATCCCCTTCCCGACAACTGAATTCCAATTCGGAATAGCAAGAACCGGTCCCCCACGACATGACCTCTTCTCCGTTCTTAAATCTTGGCGTACGTCCATATAGGGCCAGGCATATTGCATCTAAAATCGTTGTCTTCCCAGCACCCGTTTTACCGACAATCGCAAACAAACCAGCATCTACCAATG
This sequence comes from Bacteroidota bacterium, assembly GCA_039178745.1. Taxonomy (GTDB): domain Bacteria; phylum Bacteroidota; class Bacteroidia; order Chitinophagales; family Saprospiraceae; genus Neolewinella. Next base: position 22,113 of record JBCDFE010000005.1, read on the forward strand.
GGGGCTCATCAAAGCGAATACTGTGCTCGCCCTTAAGTGAGTTGATGTTCCATATTTTGATGCCCAGTATCTTCAATCCAGCAATACTTTTTGTTGACTATGCCAGTCTCTTAGCGCTCTGAAGCTATCGATCAACTCTTCTCCATTTTCAGGTAGTTGCCCATCGTGGCCACTGATGAGTTTAACAAATACCTGCTCAGGATCGAGCTCGTCCAATTGGGGAAGCACCTCAGATTTATCGCCACCTTCCTGAACTGGCGTGCGCTCCAGGCGAATGGCCAGTACGTCTGCTGGTCTGCCGTCTATCAGTTGCTGTATGCGATCAGCTAAGCTCGGTATGGGCTTATCGGTTTGAATGCGAATTTCCAGCCAGGGTTCCAAAGGCTCGTGCTCGGCTAGCTGGCGTTTGGCCAAGAACCGTTTTAACTTCTGTTCCACCTCATTTAGCGTTCCAGCTACCGATTTAAGCCTCCTAAAGACAGGCACTTCAACGAGTTGAATCTTTAATGGACTGCCCACATCATAGTCTATGACAACGACTGATTTTTGATCGCCGGTTTCGCTAAAGTCCAGCGGGATCAAACTACCACTATACCTTATGCGGTCTTGACCACCAACTTTTTGAGGACGGTGAATATGACCCAGTGCGACGTAGTCAAAAATTTCGGGAAACTGCTCGGCCAGTATGTTTTCGCGACTACCTATATAGATGTTGTCTTGCTTAGAAGCTGTTTGCGCACCCCTGGCATATAGATGCCCAGTAGCGATAAGCAATTGATTGTTCTGTCCAGTTTTTGAAGCCAGTTCCTCAGCCATGAGGCGATAGTAATCTCTAATGCCTTCTTGTAGTTTCTGCTCGCGCTCACCAGGAGTTTGCCCAGCTATACTATAGCGAAGATCACGATCCCTCAGGAAAGGAACTGCTGCTACCCAACCTATCGCCTGACCTCCGCTGTCATGGAGCGGAACAATCTGATCGGATGGTGAATCTGAAATAGCACCCACAACGTGGATGTTGAAATATCGAAAAAGTACTGCCGGAGCATCCAGCATACTGGGCGAATCGTGATTTCCTCCTATTATTATTACCTGTCGGCAAGAGGTATTTTTCAACTGGCCTAAAAAATCGTAGTACTGTTCTCTGGCGTAGTTCGGCGGATTAGCCAGATCGAATATGTCACCGGCAACAATTAGTATTTCTACACCTTCTCGATCTATAAAACCGCAAAGCCATTCCAGCGCCAACTTTTGCTCGTCACGCCGCTCGCGCTCGTACAACCTATGACCCAGGTGCCAGTCTGAAGTGTGAAGAATCTTGATCGGTGCTGACTTTTTGCGAAGTTAGAGCTTGTTCACGAACTAGCCAATGCAAAAAACCTAGTAGTTCTAGGGTATGGCTTTATTAACCAGTAGGGACAATACCACATCACCCGCACTTTGAGTGTAAAGCAAATCCAGATCACCATCTTGATCCACATCAGAGAGTTGCATACGATTGGCATGGTTCAGATTATCTGCTACCATTCGAGCTGCGAAATCGCCTCTTGCATTATTCTCCCATACCCATAGGGAAGTACCTGTTTCTCCATCATCGTGTATGCTTGCTATGTCTACATCCTCATCCCCATCCAGATCACCCAAATCGAATGTGATATCACTCGCTGTTACCAGGACATCCTGTTGAGCCCAGCCAGTATCTTGTTGCATAAATACTCTTAGCTCAAGTAGCTCTTCAGAGCTCTGAGAGGCGTTGGTCAGGATTACATCCAGGCGATCATCAGCATCCAATTGAGCCAGACCTATTTGATCTACTAGGCCAATAGATTGCCGAAGGGGATGGTCATTCCAATACTGACTCCCGTCTCCCGGATTTTCAAACCAAACCAGATCATAGTCATCTCCGACTGCTATGGCCGCAGCCAGATCTTCATCGCCATCTCTGTCTATATCTCCAGTGGCAAATTGACCATAGTGTGCGTCTGGACCAATGAGGCTGACCGACCACTCTTCCATATCATCGGCCTCTACCATGTAAATCCCTTCCCTACCGGTTATCAGCAGCTCCTCTGCACCTCCAGTCACGATTTGAACTTTTTTGTAAGCGCGCATATCACTGCCTCGGTGCTTGGGTAGCTGAGCTACAATTTTAGCAGTCATGAGGTTGGGATCATCTAAATCCGGCAGTAGTTGAATTAGCCTGGCTCCATCCATCCCAACCAAGCCAGTACCGCGTTCATCACCCAAAAACATAATGGTGTGACCATCAAAAGCACCATCTATTTTTTTGATTCCCCAGTCAGATTCTTCCTCTGCGGTAGCCAAAAAATATCGATTGCCAAACACGATATCCATTAGGCCGTCGCCATTTATATCGCCAATATCCATGCCGGAAGAATAGGCAAGCTCATTGGTTGAAACGGTAAGCAGACTAAGTGGAGACCATTGGTCCAATATCAGCTTGGGCTCCGCAGCGGCGTCTGGCACAACTTTTTCCTCTTGATTGATCAGTGACAGCGGTTTGTCTTGATCTGCTTTGCCGCAAGAGCAGCATACAAGTATGGCTAGCAGCAACAAGTGCAGTTGGTTTTTCATAAGCGTGTAGGTATGTGACGGGCCTTTCCAAAACCCATTTAATCGATATAGCGCTTTGTTAAGTCTTGATAAGCATCTATTCGTCTATCTCTAAAGTAGGGCCAAATTCTCCTTACTTGTTCGCTTCCGGCCAAATTTATTTCCGCTACCCCAAACTGATCTACATCATCTCCTGCTCTGAACAACAACTCACCTTGAGGACCCGATACAAAGCTATTACCCCAAAACTGAATACCATCCGTATGCCCGCTGGGGTCTGGCTCGTACCCTACTCTATTTACAGCGATAACGGGAATACCATTGGCTATTGCATGGGCGCGCTGACTGATCATCCAGGCATCCAATTGCCTGACTTTTTCTTCAGGGCTGTCTGACAGCTCGTACCCGATAGCTGTTGGATATATAAGCATATCTGCACCAGACAGGGCCATAAGTCTTGCTGCTTCGGGAAACCACTGATCCCAACAGACCAATACGCCCAGTCTCCCCAGAGAGGTTTCTATGGGTTGGAAACCTAAATCTCCAGGTGTGAAATAGTATTTTTCATAGTAGGCCGGATCATCCGGTATATGCATTTTTCGATACCGACCTGCGGAAGTCCCATCCTTCTCAAAAACCACAGCTGTATTGTGGTAAAGTCCGGTCGCTCTGCGCTCGAATAGGGAAATAACCAGAACGATGTTTAGTTCTCTGGCTAGACGGCTAAAGTAATCCGTACTAGGCCCCGGTATGGTTTCTGCCAGATCAAAGGCAACTGGCGTTTCCGACTGACAAAAATACAGACTCGTGTGCAACTCTTGTAAGACTACAAGCTCCGCTCCAAGTGCTACACAATGACGAATACCACTTTCGGATTTCTGTATATTAGCCTGTAAATCAGCAGTATTGGACTGCTGAACTAAACCAACTTTGAGGCTATTGGCCGACACCGTTACTCCTGATCGTAATCGTAAGGCAGCAGCTTACTATCCTTGACCGTAGAGAGGGTCATAAGCGTTTTGAGCCGCTCTATCTCATCGATTTGCTGTAGCGTCTTGAATAGTAAACGCTCGTATGTGGGAATATCGGCACATACGATTTTGATGAGAAAATCTGCTTCACCAGTGATGATGTAGCATTCCGTAATTTCCTCAATGGCATGAATCTTATCTAGGAAATGCTCTCTCGCTTTTTCCTTTCTCCAGTCCAGTGATACCAAAACGAAAGTCTTGACTTTCAGCTCAATCGCCTCCGGATTTACCTCTGCATGATAGGACTTGATCACGTCGTTATTCTCCAGCTTTTTTACACGCTCTAGCGTAGGTGCCGGGGACAGACCAATTTTTTTGGACAAGTCTAGATTGGTAATCTTACTATTTTCCTGGAGGATCTTTAGGATCTTCAAATCAATTTTATCGAGACGATCGGCCATGGGATGTCAGGTATTTGTTTATTTTATTTAGTCGCGGAAAGATACAAGAGCCAACGATTATTTCAAATAAATGGGCAATTAATAGAAAAAATTTTGCCAAAATCTACTAGATACAACAGCGGCTCAAGACAAAAATGTGTCTTGAGCCGCTTGCTGTTTACTTGAAGTGGACTTTTTATGGCCAGATGCCCAGTGATTCGTAATCGTTGGAGATCTTTTTGATGGCCGTCATAAAGGCTGCTGTACGCAAGTCTTCTATTCCGTCCGTAGCCTTATAATTTTCGTACATCTGCTGGAAACTGGAAACCATGGTCTCTTCCAATCCAGAGCGTACGAGATCGATCTCGTCAGCACCGCGAACGATCATTCGGCGGTCCCGGTCGTCCACTTTTTTCCCGGTCAGCTCTTCGATCTGATCAATAATGGCTCGGTTGGTCGCCTCGTCAAAACGCTTCTGCAAACGCCCAAAGCGCATGTGAGACAAGTTTTTGAGCCATTCGAAATAGCTAACCGTTACACCGCCAGCATTGAGGTAAATGTCTGGAATAACGACGATTCCTCTTTCTGTGAGAATTTCGGCAGCATCGGAAGTGATGGGGCCATTAGCAGCTTCGGCTATGATTTTGGCATTGACATTGGGCGCATTGTTGACATCAATTTGGTTTTCCAAGGCAGCAGGAACTAAAATGTCGCATTCAAACTCCATCACTCTGCGGCGGTGGTCACTTTCCCGAATTTCAGCTTCGGGGAAAGTCATTATGGTGCCATGCTCTTTGCGGTAGGCCAGCAGCTCGTGTATGTCGATGCCTTTGCTGTTGTAGATGGCTCCTTCTACTTCGGAAACACCAACGATCTTGACGCCGCCTTCATCCTGGCTGATCATAGCGGTATGTGACCCTACATTACCCAGACCTTGTACGACCATGGTTTTACCGGCTATGCCCATATCCATGCCCAATCTATCCATCAGGTCTTTGGTTTCGCAAGCCTCCCTGATGCCGTAGTACACGCCTCTGCCTGTAGCTTCTGTGCGGCCACGCACCCCGTTTTGATTGACGGGCTTACCCGTTACACAGCCAGCGGCATTGATATCATTGGGATGGAATGCGCGGTAGGTATCGTAGATCCAGGCCATTTCGCGCGCTCCGGTACCGTAGTCGGGGGCCGGTACATCTTGGGCCGGACCAATCAATTCCCGACGTAGCAATTCGGTTGTGTATCGGCGAGTGATGCTTTCCAGTTCTTCGGGTTCGTATTCCCATGGTGTGATCTTGACGCCACCTTTTGCACCTCCGAAAGGCACGTCTACTATGGCGCACTTGTAAGACATGAGCGTAGCCAGAGCGATGACCTCGTCTTGATTGACGTGGATACTGTAGCGAATACCCCCTTTGGTCGGTGACCGGTGATGAGAGTGTTGTGCGCGATAGGCTTCTATTACCTGAACTTCCCCTTTGATTAAAACGGGAAACTGCATGCGATACACTGAGTTGCAGACCTTGATCTGGGCCAGCAAACCAGGTCTGATATCGAGATGTTGGGCTGCTTTGTCGAAGTATGCATTGACACTTGCCAGAAAGCGTCCATCCTTTGTTTTTGACATCTATCAGTGGTTTTGGTCTTCTAATTTGGTTAGGCGCCGATCGAGCCGCCACAAATAGAATACCAAACCCAGGAAGATAATTACGATCACCCCAACCACTACGTAAATCTTTCCCAGCGATCGCATAAAATCTACTGGTACTTCAGCATTAGCTTGCGCGTAAATAACTTGAAAGAAGAGTAGTAAACAGGTGGTGATAATTGGTTTGAGCATAGTATGTCAAAAATAGGCTGTACTGATCGACGGCTCAAAAGTCGCTCTTTAAATCGGACAAGCAAAATGAAATACTAGGAAATGACTTTTGATTCCATCTGACCTTCACTGTCAATGGTTTCCCGCTCCCACATTTCTTCCCGCTCTATCTCGACGTGGCTCATGCGAAAGCGCAGACTGGCCAACCAGCAAGCCAGCAAAGTCCAGCCAATCACCGCAGGATAGAAAACCGCTCTCATTGTACCATCCAGATCCTGGCTACCAAAGGCGGGATTTCCTGCATTGCCGGGGTGTAGGCTATTGCCTGATAGCCGAGGCAAAATATAAATCAGAGGAATGAGTAGCAAAAAAGCAAAAATATTATAGGCTGCGCTGATGCGTCCCTTTTGCTCTGGTTCTCTAAATGTAATACGCAGCACAAAGTAGGCCGAATAGATCAGCAGGGCGATCAAGGTCGTGTACTGCTTGATGTCGCCGCTCCAATAGCTGCCCCAGGTATACTTTGCCCATAAAAAACCCGTGATCAGGCCAAGCATGCCTAGTAAAAGACCAGCCTCTGTCAATGCCAGTGACCATATATCTGCACGCTGCCTGACATCCAGTCCCTTGATCACGTTCAGCAATTTACCTCCTTCTGCCAGCTTTTGGTATCGGAGGTAGCGAATAGCGTAAATAGCCGCAGCTGTAAATAGTATCACCATAGCCAGCCAGAGCGCTACGTGGAAATAAGTGTTGCGTATGGTCTCTTCGATGATGCGGCGTGCAGGAAAAGTCATCCGATTGAGGTCTTTCAAGCCACTGATTTCCTCATGAGACCAGGTAGCTCCAGTACCAGAAACTGCTACTTCCCCACTATTCTCCAGGCGCACAGCATCGGGCCTGATATAAGTCCCATCTTCGCCACCGCTCACGATTAGACTCAAGTTGAGGAAAGCTGCATCAGTTGGTAAATCGGCGGGTAGCTGAAAGCTAAATTTAGCTCTCCTGTCGTCGAAGACCTCAACGGACTGAGCGACTATATGTGGCTTGAGTGAATCAGGAAAACAGAGCAAAGCCCGAGTATCTTCCTCTTGCTGGGTAAAACTGGTGTTGTAACCGATCACTTCTACTTCCAATGCTTCACCTGGCTGTGCATCCTCGTAGTTCACGGTAGGCACATTGGGTTTGAGCGGTATCAGCATACCTGCAATAAAAACATAGACGAGCAACGCTACACCCAACCATTTCCACCACATTTTTCGGATCAGTCCATCCATTGTACAAAGGTACCTTAGCTTAGGTAGGTTGAACGTCAAAAAGTTGTTATCGGTTGTCTCCGACTCGCTCTGCCTCGATTAAATTTGGGCGAGTCTGTGTCTGTATCAGCGGTCGGGCCATAATAGCCCTATGCAATATAACCCGGTCCTGCAGCCCGCGGTCACTGGCTTTTTCTATAACTCGATTGGCTTCCTCCTCCTGGCCTCTTTGCAGGTAGGCATCTGCGGCTACTTGATAGGCTTCCGCGTCATCTGGTTCCAGGACAGAAACCCGCTCGGCTAGTCTGTTGGCCAGCCTAAAATCGTGTAGCTGATAAGCCGCGTGCATACCTGCTTTTAGCTGCCCAACATCTGTAGAATTATTCTGTAGGGCTTCGCGACCCGCATCGCGAATGCCCCGTGTTTGGTCTCTGCTGGCATCCCATTCACTGGACAGTACGCGCATTTGCTCGGTATTGATTTTGTAGGTTGGGACTTCCGCAGGTGGATTGGTCTCCTGTTCTCCATTTTCGCTGGTTCTATTATCAGAATCTGGTGTAGCGACTTGACTTTGATTCGAGAGTCTGTTTAGATCGACCTCTGCTTCCAGCAACTTATTGGCTTGTAAATTAGAAAGTGCCCGCGTATATCGAGCTTGCTCATCATCGGGTTTATGGGCTAGAACCGTACTCATATCAGCAGCAGCATCGGCGTATTCCTCCATGTCGTAGCGCAAGGCACCTCTATTGCGCAGGGCGATCAAGTTTGTCGAATCCTCTGCAATCAAATCCGAATAAGCCTGCTCGGCCTCTTTGTCTAGATCTTCATGGTGGTAGGCCTCTGCAAGAGCCAGTTGCTGCAATTGGTAAGACTGAGCGTCTTCTGGCGAAATAGGATGATTATTCAAAAGGGCGATGGTTGCACTGTTATTTTGCTGGTCACGGGCCACCAAACCAAAAATGAGTCGCAGCGCCTCCTCTATGCCCGTAGTGAGTTGGCCACTAGATACGATTTCGGTAAAGGTCGGTGCAGAGGCAACCTGCATATTTTCATCCAACTGATACTCGCTAAACTGCCAGGCAGGCGACTCCACAAAACGGTATTCGGTAACCGTCAGATTTTCATTATCGCTGGTTCTTTCCGTGTATCCCCAGATGACGAGTTGAGCACTACATGCTAACCCGATTCTATCGGCATCGGCGGGGCCACCGGGATAACCAGTTTGAAGTGTAATGCCATCTACATCCAGATTGACGGCTCTGGAATCGATGTTGACCTCGTAGTCTTCCGCAAAATTTTGCAAGATGCCACTCACCCGATTGTGGAGGTTGGTGTTTCGTTGATTTTCGGCAGGCGCATTATAAGGCAGCACCATGGCTTTGAAGCGCGAACTGGCCTCAAAGTCCGGACACAACTCAGCTTCTACTTCTACTTCATCATCTTCTACGGGATCTGGTGAAGTAGGCCAAAAGAAATAGCCGAGTACTAAGATCGCGACCAGCGGAAGTCCAAACTTAAGCCACGCTGGCGCAGATGCCCCTGCATTTTGTACGTTACTTTTTTGTTTAAATGTCCGCTTGTCTGCCAGTTCGTCCAGCATACTCAGAGTGCGCGCCCTCAGCTTAGCTCTGGCGGCATTGTAATCGGCCTGGCTGCGCTCACCTGATATTTTCAATTGCTCGTTGCTAGCAAATTCAGATCTCAGCGAGATGGCGGGATTCCGCCAACTAGCCAGCCAGGGCACATCGTTTTTATCAATGGCCTGACTGAGCGATTCGACCACATCTTCCAGCCTATCTTGCTGAGCGATGAGGTTTCGCCAATCCGAAATCTGTTGTTGAGATATGGGCATATACGAAATTAGGGAAAATTAGATATATCACTCGCCGAGTTCTCTGGCCCGCACCAGAGCCGCCTCCGCCCCACTGACGATATCTTCATAAACACTTGTTTGCCTGAAGGTATTCATAGCTGCTTCTGTGGTGCCGCCACGGCTACTCACCTTGGCAATCCACTCGCTACAACTCAGATCGTTTTTGGCATAGAGCTCTACTGCGCCTCTGAAGGTTTGGGCTACGAGCAGCTCTGCCTGGGGTTCATCAAATCCCATCTGGCGGGCTGCATTCATCATGGCATCCATAAAATAAAACACATAAGCAGGGCCACTACCGCTGATGGCCGTTGTCGAATCTATAAATGCTTCGTCTTCTACATAAATGGCTTTGCCCGTGGTATTGAGCAGGTTTTGGACCAAGACCAGCTCTATACGTGTCACGTCTGGAGTAGCCGTGTAGGCAGTCATGCCCATACCGATCTGAGCGGGCAAATTGGGCATGGCTCTAATGATCTTGGTCACTCCAAGCTGCTCGCGAATGGCACTCATTTTAATGCCTGCCATAATAGACAAATACACCTGCTGCGGGTGTGCCAAGGGCTTTAATCGGTTAAAGAGCTCTGGCGAGTCTTGCGGTTTTACGGCCAAAATGATCAGATCTGCTTCATTTATGCAGCCTGAAGCGTCTAGGTAAACCCTGCCCAGATTGAGTGATCGCAAGGCTTCTGCTTTTTCGGGCAGGCGTTCGAGTATCATCAGCTGGTCGTGATCAGTTATGTGTGCCCTGATCAGACTGCGGGCGTAGGTCAGGCCCATATTGCCCCCGCCAACTATTAAAATTTTCATACATCAAAATTAAGGCGGATAAATGAACATTTACTTTTATATACGATTGTATCTTTTGTATGTACATATTTCTTATCCTTTGCTATGCGATTAGAAGAAGCCATTCAACAACCTAAATTCAGATCAAGTCACGAGCGGGCGCATATAAACGTCTTGTACACGGCTTCTTTCTTCAGCCAGCAAGCGACCAGAATTCTAAGGCCACTAGGCATCAGTATGCAGCAATTCAATCTACTGCGCATTTTGCGAGGGATGAACGGCCAACCGGCCACTATCAAATTGCTCACGGAGCGCATGCTAGATAAGATGTCGAATGCCAGCAGGTTGGTTGAAAAGTTGAAGCAGAAGGGTCTTGTCGTCAGGCGGGCGTGTGCTGATGACCGTCGGCAAGTAGACATTTTCATCACCGATGCTGGACTGCAGCTTATAGCAACCGCAACCGAAGCCATGGACCAAGCCATGACAGATCACTATGTCAATCTGGACGCAGAAGAAGCCAGCGCCCTAAGTTTGCTACTCGACAAGTTTAGAGGAGAGGAATAAGATGGAAGTCTTTCAGGAATTGTATCAAATCAAAGAAGCTGTCTGGTCAGAACTCATCAAAGCGAGCCATCAGAAGAAGCATGCTTGGCGAACGCCCATCATGGGCAATCTATCTGATGATCGGACAAGGCTGCGTACAATCGTACTTCGCAAGAGCAATATCAATGGTCGAAGTCTTCGATTCTATACCGATAGGCGATCCGCAAAATGGCCTGCGGTAAAAGATGCCGCCATCTTCAGTCTGCTCTTTTGGGACCCTCGAAAATCATGGCAAGTACATGCACAAGGCAATCCTAAGATTTTAGATGCTCAAACGACTGATCAGATCTGGTCTGGCCTACCCGTATACAGCCGCTCTTCTTATGCCACACTAGAAGCACCTGGAGACAATCTTCTGGCAGCAGCCGATGGCCTTCCGGAAAGTTTTTTCGATCGCAAGAAAGCAGACACAGAATATGCTCGACCCAATTTTGGGGTTTTTGAGCTGGTGATCGATTACTTCGAATTCTTGCAGTTGAGTAGGAACGGACATCGGCGAGCCAAATTCAGCTGGCACGAAAAAGACTGGAAAGGCGAGTGGGTTGTGCCTTAAGTATCGGTAATATATCGTGCCAAATCAAAAAAGTCTCTGAGATGTAACAAATACCTCTATTCGCTCCATGAACGGCAAAAACCTATAAGATGCGAATAGCTCTACTACTTATTCATTTCCTATTAATCAGTCAGATTTACACCCAAGAAGTAAGCCAAATTACCCAGTATGCCATAGGCACAGAAATCAACTACTATATCGGGCAATGTGGAGAAACCCCGCCAGAAGCAGATGGCAAGTTGACCTTTTGTGACGGCAATGGAAATCTAGGAGTAGTTGCAAAAAGTCTGGGGCTAAGTGGAGCGGGCGTACAAGAAATGCTACCCAACTATTTTGACGAGACAGAGCTCTATTTGACCCGATATGGATTGGCTATGCGCTATCCTGACGGTGAATGGGAAAATATCCCGAACCAAGCTGTGCCTACCCTAGACTTCAATGATCAACTTAACAATACAAGCGAAATAGAAACGGGCTTCATGGATGCCAACGGTCTATTGCATTTGGTGGTAATTAACTTTCCATCGCTCAGAGAATACTGGACTTATAATCGGGTAAGTAGGACATTCGAAAACATACCCATACCCGATTTCCAGTCGGCTATGCAAATAGCCTATGACCAAGACAATGGAAGCGTCTTCATTATGGCAAATCTAGGAGGTACTCAGCGCATCTACGAACGGGAATCTGGTGGCACATTGATTCCTGTGTTCGATGTAAGTGACCTACCGTTCTTCCTTACCAGCATAATTGCGGTAAACCCTTTTGAAGTTTTTGGAGATAGCTTATACGTAGCCAACAACCAAGGGCTGTTGGTATTCAACAAAGAGAACTTCGAATACAACAGATACGACTTTTCAGAGACCGGTAAATTGCCGTTTGATATAGTCAATGACATTGCTTTCGATGATCAAGGAGCTGTTTGGCTGGCTCAGGCTGGCAATACTGGTGGTGGTATAGTAAGGCTGTCTGCCGGTACACGAGATACAACGGTATATAGGTTGGCCAGGCCCGACAATCCGACATTCAATTTAGCGTTCTCCAGGCTAGATATCAAAGACGATGGCAACATAGCTACCATTCCAGTAAGTTCTTTCAACATAGCTGATCTGGACTGGCAAGGAGATAGTCCCAGCTGGACGGTTAGCGATCTTGGTAACCTACTTGATCAAGATGGCGTTGATTTGTCGTCTACGCCCAATCAAGTCTACAACTTCAATGGCAGTGCTTACTATCCTGCGCCAAATGGGTCGGTTGCCAGTAATGATGATGTAGAAGTACTAATTTTGAAGGGCGATGGCAGTTATGAAACTATAACCGATGATACACCAACGAGTATCAGTGCCTGGCAGGTGAATCGCTATAATCATCTATTACCCGACAGCAAAGGTGGGGTATATGCTTATGGAGCTACAGACGATATCATTACCTACATTGACAATCAGGGAAGGTTTCGGTCTATTGTCAATGAGTTTTTCCCCCTTATACAGCCAACCGTAGACGATAAAGATAATCTGGTTCGTGGAGGTAGCAGCATAGAAGGTTGGCAGGTCCTAGACTTTCCTATCTCCAGAGATGTGAATGGAGTTGACTTCACAAATGGCATAGTAAGTACGTATGGCAATTCACTTGCCTTTTTCGATCGATCGAGCAGAGCTTATTTTCGGGTACTGAATGGCAGTGTTGTGGATCGAGATACCCTACCGGAAGAGATCTATACTTTGGCCTTTTTCAACTTAGCCGTAGATGATAATGGTGTCGGTTGGATGGCGAATGCAGGATTTGGAAATGGAGCAGAAATAGTGAGCTTCGACCCCGGAACCGAGACGACCAATTTTGTTGAATCTGGAGTTGATATCGGACAAATAGTGAGGATACTTCCCGGTCCGGGAGGTGAGGTTTTCATTGTTGGAAGCTCCGGAGTTATTCACTATAGCGGAAGCAGTTTTACCAGCTTGACTGGATCTGAAGAAATTGCGCTTAGCCAGACCTACGACGCTGCTGTAGACGAAGCGGGCCGGCTTTGGCTGCTGTCAGGCTTTACGGGTACCATACACCGCATCGATGATTTCGACCAAGACCCTTCGATCAACACTTTTGCCATTGAGGACTTGCTGCCCTTTACGAATCTATTTGGGTCTAGAGTTATGACCATAGATAGCGATGGTGACCTTTGGCTAGAAGGAGGCAACCAAATCTCGCTATTTGAAGTCAAGGATATTTTCACAGCAGGAAGCTACCGACCAGCAGGCGGAATAAACACCATATCTGGTCAGGTATATGCAGATCTGAATTCAAATGGGCAATTTGACGATGGAGAGGCCGTGAGTAGCCAAGTAGTAAGTTTATTGGTTGGCGACAGAATGGAAGAGACACTGACAAACGTTGATGGCAGCTACTCCTTTTTATTAAGCGAAGGCAACACACCATATACCATTACGCTACCTAGCATAGACCGATTTTATTTTGCTGATAACAGACAGCTGATCGTCAACGTAGGATCGCTCGATCAGGATTATACAGACAATGATTTTGAACTAATCTATAAAGACTACAATAGCCTATATTTTCAAACGGCTAATAAAATTGGCGCATTCGGATTTGAGCGTGAGGGCTTTGAAAATACGTTTACGACGGCAGTAACCAATCTATCTTCATCCCAGGACTTTCGCGAATTGGAAGTGGAATTTATTTATCACCATAAAGAGGAAACCAATGCTGTGCTTCCGAACGTACTGGATGTACAAGTGACGAAGCTTACACCTGAGGGAGTTGTATTGTTAGTAGATAATATCACTATAGATCCAGCTACGCATGACTGGCAGATTCGTGGGTTAAGCCCAAGTGATTTTAGCATCAATCCAGTGCCTTCGGCCAGTTTTTCGTCAGATATCGGACCAGATACCGTTCGCGTCAATACTCAGGTGGGTGATCTAGGTCCAAGGGAAACCCTGATCATAGAGATCAACACCGATTTATTTGATCCGATCGGAACTGGAGTCACCGTTGTTTACTCCCCATCAAAAGTGAGCAGTCCTGATTTGGAAGGTAACGATCCGGTCATACCGGGTACGGTCATTATTTATCCTGAAATTCCGGAAGATGGTGTTCCTCATCTACCTGACGACCCAAACTCGCCCTACGTAAGTCCTGATGAGATCTATGAAGACCCACCTTATTTGGATCCATCTGAGGTTTATTCACCTCCACCCTACGCTACGCTCATTTTGAGTAGCTATGATCCCAATGATAAGCTGGTAGACGGTGGCCGGCCGGATTTGATCAATGATACCGATATCGAACAGCGCTGGCTAAACTACACCATCAGATTTGAGAATACGGGTAATTTTTCGGCTAAAGATGTATGGGTCATAGACACTCTGCACCCAGGACTAGATCCTGCATCGCTTAGACTAATAGAAGCCAGTCATGAGGTTTCGGTTGATTTTATTCCGGATGATAGCCTTTCTGTTCTACGCTTCTCTTTTGAAAATATATTCCTGCCATTTCAGGATACGATAAATGACGGTTACGTTCGATTTGCCCTTCGCACCACAGATGAGGTCATGATAAACGACTTGGTAACCAATCGGGCAGGGATCTACTTTGATCAAAATCCACCGATTATTACCAATCTGGTCCGTAATCGGTTTATTGAAATTATGGAACCCAGCAGCACTGAGCGAGTCGAAGAATCTGTTGAAGTATCCGTATTCCCTAATCCTTCAACAAATTACATTCGGATAGACACTCCTCATCGCGTTGACGCCATCCAGATTTTTGATGCTGAAGGTAGACTTCTTATCCAGGGAAATGGTATGGATTATATCAATGTAAATGAGTTGCCCAATGGTCAATACACTCTTGTGGTCCTTACCCATTCAGGGACTGGGATAAAAAAGTTAATCATCCAGTAGGATTTAATTACATACGATAAGCTGGTAAAACCATCTACCTGCGGAAGTCTAAATTGAACAAAAGCTGGCAGGATCGGAAAGTCTGCTGCTGTGCTCAAAAGTCTGACCGCACACCTCTAAACCCAATGTGACTTGCCCGCCTGTTCGGACGCATGCGAAGTCCTTTGAAGCGATCTGCGGTACGAGCGTGATTTTGATGATATGGCCATGCACCCCCTCGACCTGCGTAGGCGTACTGCCCATCTGGGGGAATCCAGTCCTGGTTGGTGGCTTGTCCATCGGTGGTCAGCTTGCCATCGCCATGAGTCCCTTGAAATCGTCTGCCGTTGGGATGACCTACCGTAACCACGGGCTCTTGCAGATTGCCGCCCATTTCCATGGCCCCGTAGTAAGTGGCACCAGCTTTAATTCTATCTCCATGAGAGGTAAGGCCAAAAATTCCTTTACGCACAGGGCCCCGACCACCATCGCCCCCGGAGAAGGACCTACAGGCCTTGCAGTCAGGATCGTAGAATCGCCCTTCAGGGCTACAAACGTCGACTAGATTATAGTAAGAAAAGAAGCTCAGATGAGCATTGCCATCCAATCTGATATTGCCTGACTCATTAGGAACCAATCGATCGCGAAGGTCGCTGAATCGGTGTGCAAATCTCAAATTTTCGGGCTCTGAAATTTCACTATCGCCCCACACATATTCCCGGTAAATGGCGGGCTCTGGTCCTCGGCAAGCCTTCTCGAACTCTAGCTCAGTCATGTGTCGCAGGCCGGCCCAGTCGGCATAGGCCAGACCATCTTGCCAGGAAATAAAGTTGCAGGGTCTGTGGGGTCTGTCTGTATAAAAAAGGTCGCCTTCCCTTCTAATTAAATTCCTATGGGCCTCTGTTGTATTACCAAACTCTGTTTCCTGACTAATATCTCTAGCTTGCTGCTGATCTGGGGTTAGTGTATTTAAAAAATCACAGTATTCGCCCTGGGATAATTCGTACTTCATCTGAAAAAAGCCACTGTAGCCTTTAGGAAATCTTTCAGATAGTTGACCTTCTGGAATCCCTGAAAAAGTATTTGTGCCTCTAATCTGAGCATCTGTCCAGTAAAGACTTCCACTTTCAGAACCTATAGCTATTGGACTTTCGGACTCTACCTCAAAAACACCGCCGTAATTGTCTTCAGCAGTGTTTTTGTAAGTAAAAAATGAATTGTAGGGGGCACCTCCCGCTCCGGGAGTCAGGACCTCATCACGATCAGATAAGCTTTTCAGCGTCCCCAATTGATAGGCTCCTTCAGGAATGTGCACCATCTCCAATCCAAAGACTTTAATGTCCTGAATGTCTTCCCTTGGAATTTTAGGAGATATGGCCAAGTCAATGACCCAGCGATTATCTCCCTGACCATTTTCAGCCCGGTTGATCAATACACCCATGCCATCGGGACTTGGTCGCACTTCTGCTTCCACAGACTCAATACTTGGCCGCTGCCTGGCATGTGTGATCTTGACATGTGACCAATAGCCATTTTTATCTTGGGCTTTAGCAAATAGCCAGGCCGCATCGAATGCATCTCCGTCTTTCCATGATTTATCCCAGCCCACTGAGCAAGTCAATTGCCCCTTCTGCTCCGTAAATATTACCCTGGGGCGCCCGATGGATAGATACCTTTCGCCCGTAGCGTACCGAAAATTTATCGAGCTGTCCATATTGCGTTCAGCTGCATTGGGAGCGGGCTCTATTGGGTTTGATTCGATTTCAGTAGCAGAGGAGATGGTAAACAGTCCCAGTATAGACACGCCCAGGAAAGCTGGCAGCAATAATTTAGATGAGGCCATTCGACATTCATTTTCAGTGAACTAGGTGGTCGTGTTCACTTCTGGAATGGTCAACCACATAAGGTCGTTCAGCCGAATAAGCTCAGAGTTGTCTACATTCGATTATTCGGGCATTTATACCTGACGAATGGAAAGAATGATCACTGCCAGTCAAATTCATCCATACTGTTCAAAACGGAAATGGATGGGTAGCAAATTATGGCATCGAATTGGCGTCCTACATGTGCAAAGATGGTTGTTCCTTCGGAGTAACTGATCTTTTGCAAATTATCGGTAAAATGATCATCGGACAATGGAAGATAAGACATCTGGTTAGCGGAAAATTCCGATAGATAACTGGTCATATCATTTACGGATACGGATTGAGATAGGTCGAACACCAGATGATCTGTCTCGTAAAACCTAAACTTCCGTTCTCCACTCAACCCAATGAAGGAAACTGTATGCAGGTTGTCCGTAACACTGGTTAGCATAGCACCAATCCTTGTGGTACTATTTGACATGTAGTTATTCTTTTGTGCATGAGACATGCCTGTATTCACCAAATATTTAGAAGAGGTGTTCAAATCTAGGTGAGCCATCAAATTATCGAACATTTGCTCCTCCCGGGCCCTATCATCGCGGACATTTCTAAATTGAACACTAACCAGCTCAACTTCGAGCATGTCAACTAATCGATCATACCATAGATTGCCCAACTCCGCACGATAATTGGCCTCTTGCCCAGAAAGAAGCGTCTGCATATCATTTAGGGCTGTTATGTACGCCGAAGAATTTGCAGTTTGGTTGAATATCTCTTCAAAAAGTGGTTGGTCTCCAATCTCTCCTTCTACTAGATCCAGGGCTTTGATAAAATTGTCACTCCAGTGATTGAGGTCAAAATAGACAAGATTCATTTTTTGATCTTCATCTACTGAAGCGTTAAAGGCTTTTATCCCCTCAATGAGTTCTTGGTTGAAAAAGCGAAGAAACTCGGGTATTTCCTCTCTGTCTCCGTGCACATAATCTTGGACTACCCAACTAAAGGCGTGAAATAATTCATCGAAGATATAATTGTA
>JBCDFE010000006.1:0-39336 GCA_039178745.1 Bacteroidota bacterium
CTACCTACATTCCCTTCCCAAGCCCCATCTTTGCAAACTAATGAAAAAGGCACTTGTTGGATAAACGTTACGTCCAACCATAAAGCCAAAAATCAAGATCATGTACACGACAGTAGAACCGGTATTGCAAGAAGAAATTTCCGAGATCAAAGAAGCGGGACTATATAAAGAAGAGCGGATCATCACCACACCTCAGTCAGCTAAGATTCAGACCACTCAGGGAATAGAAGTGCTCAACTTTTGCGCCAACAACTATCTGGGGTTGTCTTCACATCCAGATTTGATAGAAGCCGCGAAAGCGACCATCGATAGCCATGGATTCGGATTGTCTTCGGTGCGATTCATCTGCGGGACGCAGGACATCCACAAAGAGCTGGAGCGGAAGATTGCTGACTTTTTGGGCATGGAAGACGCCATATTGTATGCCGCCGCTTTTGATGCCAATGGAGGCTTATTTGAGCCGCTACTGACCAAGGAGGATGCCATTATTTCTGATTCACTCAATCATGCTTCCATTATCGATGGCATTCGCTTGTGCAAGGCAGCGAGGTACCGCTATGCGACCAACGACATGGCCGATCTGGAAGCCAAGCTGATCGAAGCTCAGGGCGCTCGTCGCCGTATGATCGCGACAGACGGTGTGTTCTCTATGGACGGTACCATCGCCCAAATCGATAAAATCTGTGATCTGGCCGAGAAGTACGACGCCATGGTGATGGTTGATGAGTGTCACTCGACGGGTTTTGTAGGTAAGACCGGTCGGGGCACACACGAGTACTGCAACGCCATGGGCCGGGTAGACATCATCACAGGTACTTTTGGCAAGGCGCTGGGTGGCGCATCCGGTGGCTTTACGGCCGCACGCAAGGAGATTGTAGATATCCTGCGTCAGCGGTCACGCCCTTACTTGTTCTCTAATACGCTGGCGCCATCGATTGTCGGTGCCTCTATTAAAGCACTAGATCTGCTGTCTGCCTCCACGGAGCTGCGCGATAAGCTGGAAGCCAACACTCAGTACTTCCGTTCGGCAATGACCGAAGCGGGTTTTGACATCATCCCCGGTGTGCATGCGATCGTCCCGATCATGCTCTATGATGCCAAACTATCCCAGGAATTTGCCCGCAAGCTACTAGATGAAGGTATCTACGTCATTGGTTTCTTCTATCCGGTTGTACCGAAGGGTAAGGCGCGGATACGTGTACAAATCTCTGCTGGTCACAGCCAGGCCCATTTGGAAAGAGCCGTAGCAGCCTTTGTTAAAGTGGGTAAAGAACTAGGGGTGATCTAAAAAACAGCTGACAACCCAAGCCTATATTCTTATCTTGCATATAGCTTATGGATAATCCCATGGTCTTCCCCACATGATTACCGAAGAGTCAGTACGAGAAGTCATAGAAACGGCCCGCATTGAAGATGTGGTGGCCGACTTTGTGTCGTTGCGCAGGCGCGGGCAGAATTTCATTGGTCTCTGTCCTTTCCACAATGAAAAGACGCCTAGCTTTAACGTCAATCCTTCACGGAATATATACAAGTGCTTCGGATGTGGGGAAGGTGGCGACCCGGTCAAATTTTTGATGACGTTAGAGCAGCTTAGCTTTCCAGATGCCATTCGTTGGCTGGCTAAGAAGTACAACCTCAAGCTACAGGAAAAGGAGGTTAGCCCAGAGATGCAGCAGGCCAAGCTGGAGAAAGACAGCTTGCTGCTGGTCAACGATTATGCCAAGCAGTGGTTTGGGCGGCAACTATTCGAGAGCGAGGAGGGAAAAAGCATTGGCCTGACCTACTTCAAGTCGCGGGGATTTCGGGAAGAAACGATCAAAAAATTTGGACTGGGATATGCCCCTTCGGGTAGATTTCAATCTGGACAAGAAGTAGGGGAGACACAGCCGGGCCAAGGTGCATCTACCAGCGGAAGTCTGACAAAAGATGCCGTTCAGGCCGGATATAAATCGGAGCAACTCCAACGCCTGGGTTTGAGTAAGAACGGTCGCGATTTTTTCTACGATCGCGTCATGTTTACCATCCACAACCTGGCGGGGAAGCCCATTGCCTTTGCGGGGCGCATACTGAAAAAGGATGTCAAAGCACCGAAATACGTCAACAGTCCGGAAACGGAGGTCTACCAGAAGAGCAAGGTGCTCTACGGTATGTTTCAGGCGCGGCAGGCGATTCGCAAGCTCGATCAGGTCTATATTGTAGAAGGCTATACCGATGTGATCAGCTTGCACCAGCATGGCATTTCCAATGTAGTGGCCAGCTCGGGTACTAGCCTGACGAGCGGACAAGCTGCGCTCATCAAGCGGTTTACCAATAATGCGACTCTGCTCTACGATGGGGACAAAGCTGGCATTAAAGCTGCCCTGCGCGGGGTAGATGTGCTGCTGGAGCAAGACCTCGATGTGCGCGTCATCATACTGCCCGAAGGCGAGGACCCAGACAGCTACATGCAAAGTACAGGTCTGGAGGGTTTTACCAACTACCTGCAATCCGAAGCAAAGGATTTTCTGCTATTCAAGGCCGAGCTATTGCTGGGGGAAGAAAGCCAGGATATGGCGGGCAAAACCCGGGTGGTTCGCGAAATGAGCGATAGCCTGGCCAAGATCGATGCGCCGCTCAAGCGCTCGGAATACATTAAGCAGTTTGCCGGACTGCTGGGTATACGCGAGGACCTGCTCATCAATCAGGTCAACCAGGCGATCTCCAACCGCCGAAAGGAGCTGGCCAAAGAACAGCAGCGCGAGCAGTGGAAGCAGCAACGCGAGCAGGGGAGTGGGCAGCGTGCTTCGAGGCCTGCTGTAGGAGGCCCTTCCGTCGGTGGAGATGGATTCCCAGGTGAAGAACCTGCCTGGCTGGGCCAGGATGCAGGAGGCGATGCACCGCCAGTGCCGGATCAGGCCGTTTCAGCAGAGGCGCCGCCCCCCCCAATGGAGGAGGAGCTGCATTTAGGCCACGGCTGGCAGGAGCGATACTTGGCGAGATTGCTTATGGTAGATGGGCACAAAATTTACGAAGAGGAAGAGGACATCAGTGTTGGTCATTTTGTTTTGGCCAATACTCAAGATCTGCTGCAGGATTTTGATGATAGTAGATACCTGGCCGTGGTCGATCACCTACAGAGCTTGCATACGGCCGGGCAGGAAAGTCCCCCATTGGCTTACTGGTTAAATCATTCGGAGGTAGCCTTCAAGCAGATGGCTGTCGATTTTAGTGTAGAGCCCCACCAGTATAGCGACCGCTGGCAGGAAAAGTTCGGTATTTACCTTAGCCAGAAGCACCCGGAAGACAATCAGGTGCTGAATACCACTACCTTTCTGCACATTTTTCGCAAGCTGAAGATCGACCGAAAGTGCCGGGAAAATGCCCAGAAAATTCAAGAGCTCGCCGCCGCCGGAGATGAGGCGGAGGTAATGATCTATTTGCAACTGCATCAAAGGTTACTGGAGCTGCGCAATGAGCTGGCCGATAAATTGGGGACGGTCGTACCACCGGGCGGATAACTCCCTTTTCCCTACCGAGTCGTCGAGCAACCCGGTAGGGAAAATGGTTGGGAGAATATCACTCTTGGTCTAAACAGGGATGGTAAAGGTCTGCTGCTTCGCCTTCGAGGGGGATGAAACGGAGCGGTGGATACGTTGCTCTCACCTGGCTGACATCCTCGCCAAGCAGAAAATCTATGACCGCTTGCTGAATGTCTGGATGAGGAAGAATCTGCTCATGTCCGGCATTTCCTACGATGATATGCCTGGCGTTGGGCATATACCAACGGAGAAATTCGGCCTGGTGCGGAGGAGTATTGCAATCGAGATCACCACTGAGTAGCAACATGGGAACATCAGATGAAAACGGTGCCCTGAACTCGTCTCCAAGATCTACGTCTGGCCAAACATTTTGCATGCTTAGTCCTGTGTTGAGTACGTTGCCAAACATACTCTGAGCGGCTTCGGTTCCGACCTGCGTAAGTCTGGATGAAGATGCTCCCGAACTTATGTCCATGGTACTACTCATGGCATTTAATCCGAATAAGCTGATATATCTTTTTTGGACAAACCATTGCAGCAGGCTGAAATCGCCCTGATCTATGGTGTGTAGCAGCCTGGGAAATACGGGCAGATCACTGGCGTCACCTATATCTCGACTCAGGATCATATCGAGCCCCCATTTGCCAACCAGCCTGGTTTCCTGCTGTCCGCTGAGTAGATTGGTGAGCGATATTTCTGCGGGCTCTTCCATTAGCTTCTGGCTTACTCGCTGATATAGTTCAATCAGATCGGGTACGTCTTGTCCAACAAGTGGATCATTGGCAGCCATAGCCGCTAGTCGGTGAAAAGCAGCATCCATGCGCAAGGGGAGTTTGTAGGTTTCATTCAGACCTTCGACTCCGATCAAGATGGCTCGCTCTACTCGCTCTTCATAGGTTTTGATGTAGCTAAGCCCCAGGTGTGTGCCGTAGGAAAAGCCCATAATGACTAGTCGATCCAGGTCTAAAGCCTGTCGGAGATCATCTATATCATGTGCACTTTCTAGGCTGGTATAGCCCCTTAGGTCAATTCCTGCTTGTTCCCAGGTAGGAATAGCCTGAGTGGCCATATAATCGAAGTAAGCGGTGGCGTCTTCTTCGGTGAGAAGTACATTGTCAGGGATTGGCTCTATGTTTATCCAGGTCATTCGCTGAGCGTCTGCGCCGGTGCCGCGCTGGTCGAGTAAGATGACGTCTCTTTGCTGAAGGATGGGGAGCCAGTTATCTAAAGTGCCCGGATCTTCCGCCTGCCAGGTACAAGATGCTCCCGGTCCACCCTCTAGGTAAATCAATGGGGTTTCCGTACCTCCTGAGGTTGATTTGAGCCTAATGAATTTTAGGGAGATCGTGTTGGAGTTGGGGTTGGCTCTATACTCGGGTACTTCCATTTGGCCAACTTGTGCTTCGACCCGCTGATCGGAGGTAGCGGTAAAGAAGGTATTCTCCAGAATTAAGTCAGCGTCTTGCCCATATAGTACCGTGGTACAGGTCATAGTAACAATCAAGGAAAATAATGCGGTTTTCATATCGAGGTTTTTTGATTGATGGGCAAATCAAAAGACCGGGTTTGGACGAAATGATTAGAGTCGATGGAAATGTCTGTTGGGGTGCCCCGAGTCTGTCTTAAAGCGTACAGATAGGTTTCAGGGGTCAGTGATTGGTGTTGGGAGGTTGCAGTTAGCTATTCGTCGATGGTGTCTCGGTAGTTGCCATAAAGGCGAGATATTTGCTTCTCGTTATGGATAATTTCCTACCCAATTTGCTGGAAAAGGCCAATAGATGGCAGTGGTGGTTTTGGCTGGCCATATTTCTGCAGGCCCCAGTGGCCTCGCTTCTGGGCAGTGATCAGGGATTATTTGAGGCGGTAATATTTCGCAGTTTCGGTATGGTGGGCAAAATGCTGGCAGCGTACTTTGTAGCTTATTACTTAATTCCTCAGGTACTATTTAAGCGGCGCTATTTCAGCTTCATAGCTCTTTTGTTGTCAGGGTTTTATGTGATAGCCATCATTGCACGCATCTTGAATGTACACGTAGCCGAAGCTATTGTCTATCCGGAATACCCAAAGGAGAGTCTAGTGGAAATCATCATTGATGTCGAGTACACCTTCTTTGCTTATATAGACCGATTCCTGACCGCTACTTTTTGGTTTACCTTGATTAAAGTCGGAATAGATCAGTATCGTGCTCAGATTCAATTGACGAAGGTGAACGAGGAAAAGGCCGTGGCCGAATTGAATCTGCTCAAAGCACAAATTCACCCTCATTTCCTGTTTAACACCTTAAATAACTTGTACACTCTTTGTCTGGAAAAGTCCGATCAGGCTGCAGATGTGGTGGTCAAGTTGTCTGATATGCTGGACTATGTCTTGTACAAAGGAAATCAGCCAACGGTGACCATTAAGCAGGAAGTGGAACTCATAGAAAATTATCTGGGCCTGGAGTCTATCCGCTATGGAAATGGACTGAAACTCGAGTTCCGAAAAGAAATTTCAGACATGAATGCCAGAATTGCGCCCTTACTGCTACTGGTTCCTGTCGAAAATGCATTTAAGCACGGTGCCAGCTCTGCCATTTCCGAGCCCGAGATCCAAATCGAATTAACACACCAAGTAGGGGTGCTCGATTTTGAAGTGCGCAATAGCAAACCCCAATCATTGCCCATTGATATAGTGGAAAAAAAACAGGGAATAGGCCTAAGCAATCTTCGATCTCAATTGGAGTTGTTATACCCAGAGCAGCATACGCTTAACATACTGGACAGCTCGGATTATTATCAACTCACGCTACAGATTAACTTATGAGTCAAACGCTCAGCTGCATCATTGTCGACGATGAGCCTTTGGCCATTCGTCTGCTGGAAAATCACCTTGGGCAAATCCCGGAGCTCGTCTTGTTGAAGAGCTTTAATCAACCTACAGAGGCGGTCCAGTTTTTGCGAACTCAGCAAGTCGACTTACTGCTTTTAGACATCCATATGCCCGGACTCACGGGCCTGGAAGTAGCGGAAATATTATCTCCAAGGCCGGCTATAATTTTCACTACAGCCTATCGGGAATACGCGGTAGAAAGCTATGAATTAGAGGTTGTCGACTATCTGCTCAAGCCCATTGCCTTTGCTCGTTTTTACAAATCGATACATCGATTCCTTAAGATGAAAAAAGCGGATCCAGCTCCTTCCGATTTGGTCAAGAATCCAACCTCAGCTGCATCAGAAGGCCGTTTTTTTAGTGTAAACAAACGCCAGGTACGGGTTCAGTATGTAAACATCATTTTTGTAGAGAGCCAGAAAGATTATGTGCGCATTGTCACAACGAATAGAGAGATCAGTACCAAATTGAAAATTAGCGAACTGATTACCGTGCTACCCGATTATTTCATTCAAGCACATCGGTCGTACCTAATTAACTTACAGGCAGTTACTGCTTATTCTGCTCACGATATAGAATTGGGAGATTACACCATACCGATCGGGCAAAGCCATAAATTGAGCGTGATGAGGCGGTTGGAAGATTTGAAGACTTAACCTGCGATCAGTTCCCTCGCGTTCTCGAGTGCGCTATCGCTGGGTGGGCTCTGGCTAAGCATGGTGGCGATGGCCCGTACCCGCTCGTCTTCGTTGAGCAGCCGCAGTTTGGTGGTGGTGCGCTCGTCTTCACTCTGGTTGGATTTGTAGATGAAAAAATGACGATCTGCCCGACCCGCCACTTGAGGCGAGTGAGTGATGACCACGACCTGGTGGTGGCTGCTGAGGTCTTTCAGTATGCGGCCCATTTTTTGGGCAACGTCTCCGCTGACGCCGCTATCTATCTCGTCGAAAATGAGGGTAGGTAGGGCCATGGCGGCTGCTACGAGTCGCTTAGTAACTAGTGCCAGTCGCGACATTTCACCTCCAGAGGCGGCGTCCTTGATGCTTTGCAGACGGCTGCCCCGGTTGGCGCTGAATAGGAAGTTGACCTCGTCCAGGCCGTGCGGTCCTGGGGCTTCGAGTGGCTTAAAATCGATTTCGAGCTGGGCTTCGGGCATGGCCAGCTCAGATAGCTGATCGACGATTTGGTGGGCAAAATCTGGGGCTACACGTTGGCGGCCGGCGCGTATGGATTCTCCCATTTCGATGAGCTGGCTGAGCAACTGGTCCCGCTCTTGGGTCTTGCTGGCCAGATCATCGTCTATGGCCGTGAAATTGGCCAGCTGAGCTTCTAGTTTTTGCCATTCCTCGATGAGTGCGGCCTCATCTTGCAGGCTGTGTTTTTGGAGCAATCTCAAAATCTCGGCCAGCCGTTGGTCTACTTCTTGCAGGCGTTGTGGGTTTCCTTCTGTGCCATCGGCCAGGTCGGTCAGCTCTTCGGAGAGCGCTTGCAGTTCTAGTTCTAGCCCGTGTAGACGTTCGTACAACTGGGTGATGTGGGTATCTTTTCCGGTCAGCTGGTGCAGCTGTGTGCTCGCCTGACTGAGTTGTTCGCCTATGGAGGTCTCATCTTCGGTCAGCAAGCGGGCAATTCCTGAACAGACTTGTTGAATGTCTTCGGCCTGGCTCAAGCGATGCTGCTCGGCTTCGAGTTGCGCCATTTCTCCAGCTTGTAGCTCGGCTTCGCGGAGCTCATTGACCTGAAAGGCTAAAAAATCTTGTTCGCGCGCAGCCTGGCGTTGCTTTTCTTGTAGATCTGCCAGTTCTCTATTCAGCTCAAGGTAGTGGCGATACGACCTGCGGAAGTCCGAAACCAATACCCGTTGATTGGCCAAGGCATCGAGTAGTTCCAATTGGAAGTCGCCGTTGTTGATATACAGGGTGTCAAATTGCTGATGCAAATCGACCAGGAAGGCACCCAGGGATTGGAGCAGGTTTAGGCGTACTGGGGTATCGTTGACAAAAGATCGGCTTTTGCCACTCGGTGTGATCTCTCTTCGTACAATCAGCTCTTCGTCGTAGTCGAGCTCGTGGGTTTTGAAGAACTCTCGAAGTTCGTAGGCTTCTATATCGAAACAGCCCTCTACGACACACTTTCGGTCAGGGTCGAGCAGGCTTTTGGTGTCTGCGCGTTTGCCCAATATCAGACCCAGACCACCAAGCAATATGGACTTTCCCGCTCCGGTCTCGCCGGTAATTATGGAAAGACCTTCGGCCAGATCCAGGTCTAGCTCGTCTATGATGGCGTAGTTGCGAATGGATAGCCGTTTGAGCATACACGCAAATTAATGATAGCTATTGAGTGATTTCCCAACAATCTATGGCAAAATTACACAACTCAGCCGGATACCGTAAGTTTGAGTGCCCAAAAATCCAATATGAAATATTTATTCTTTGCTTTTCCGTTGATGCTGTGCTGCGCATGTGGCTCTGATCTATCCGATAGTTGGGTAGAACACGATCTAATGGCTCAAAACCTGGCCATACGTGTTCAAGGTCCGGATAGTGTGCAGATAAAGGCCAATGATCTTTCGGGTATATCTCGCGATGTGAGTTTGCGCAATACCGAGGTGGGTTACTATCTACAGATTTTCAGTAGCCTGGCGAGCACTAGTGATCTGGCGCGCCTGAAAAGTGAGCAATTGGAGTTGGTGCGCGAGAATCCTTTTTTTGAGCGCGTAATTCAAGAAGATCCCCAAGGTTTTATATTCGAAAGCCGAATCGATACAGTCCAACACTACGGCTTTAGATATGTACACTACAAGGGCGATAGAGAGTTCATTTTCCAGAATGGGATGGGACACATTTTTGACCTGCAGGAAGTAGAACGCATGTACGAGGCCGTCAAGCAGTAGTCTGGGGCAGATTGCATCTGTCTTTGCAGTGTCAAATAATTTGGCCTTCTAGCTACTACTAGCCATACCTTATTGTGAAATCTAAAGCTTAGCCGAACAGTTGCCCGGGTTTTTGCTTTCAAAGTCGCCGTTTCGGTCGTGCGCCACAGCTATGTATGAACCAATGGACCAACTACAGTTGTTTAAAGGTAAATAATCTTGCACCTTTGCACTGGTTATAAATCCCCCTATCGAGTTGATCAAAAGCCTACATGCAGGACAAATAGCCTAACCAGCAAGACCATTAACCAGGATTTCACCCGATTATGATAAAGGCTGATAACATTGTACTTACCGACGATTGGGTAGCTCAGCTCAATGCAGACTTTCTAAAACTGGATTTTGGAGATAGGATCCGCAGAGTCTACGATTATTTTCCTGTAGACCAAGTACTCTTTACCTCCTCTTTCGGTACTAAGTCTGTGGTTATGTTGCATTTGGTTGCTCAAGCCAACCAGCGGCAGCCAGTGACCATCCTCAATACGGGCTATCACTTTCCCGAAACACTGGCCTACCGGCAGACACTCCATGACCTGACTGGATTGCCAATGCAGGAAGTAAAGCCAGATGCTGCCAGGCATGAGATGACTCGGAAAATGGAGATGTGGAACGCCAATTCGGATCGTTGCTGCCATTACAACAAGGTCATGCCACTCCGTGAGTTCAAAAAGCATCACCGGGTATGGATGTCGGGTGTTCACGCCTACCAGACCATGAATCGAAAAAGCATGGAAATTTGGGAGCTGGTCGAAGGCTTGCTTCACTTTCATCCACTGATCGATATTACGGAGGGAGAGTTTTTGTACTTGCTGGAAAAAAATAAGCTGCCTCGGCACCCGCTAGAAGCTTTAGGGTACGGCTCGATTGGTTGTACGCACTGTACGCGTCCTGGAAAGGGGCGAGCAGGCCGGTGGGCGGATAACAAAAAAGACGAGTGTGGATTACACCTCTAGCTTATAATGAGGAGCAAACTGTAAGACTCAAACTATCAAACTATATCTAGACATGATTAAGACGGATATCATCATCGTCGGAGCAGGACCCGTTGGGTTGTTTACCGTTTTTGAGGCCGGTCTCCTTAAACTCAGATGCCACTTGGTAGATAGCCTGGGGCAGCCTGGTGGGCAGCTGACGGAGATTTATCCGAAGAAGCCTATTTACGATATACCGGGTTATCCATCCGTATTAGCTGGTGAGCTTGTGGATAACCTCATGGAGCAAATTGCGCCCTTCAACCCGACATTTACCTTAGGGGAACGGGCAGAAAAGCTAGAAAAAGCAGGGGAGAAAATGTGGCGTATAACAACCAGCCATGGAACTCAAATGGAAGCTCCAGTTATATGCATCGCTGGAGGCCTCGGTAGTTTTGAGCCCCGCAAGCCTCCGATTAAAGGACTGGAAGCTTACGAAAATGGCAAGGGAATAGCATATATCATTAAAGACCCCGACATCTATAAAGATCAGCGGGTCGTACTGGCAGGTGGTGGTGATTCTGCCCTGGACTGGACCATATATTTAGCAGATGTCGCTAGAGAAGTTACACTCGTACATAGACGAGACTCTTTCAGAGGCGCGCTAGATAGCGTGGAAAAAGTTATGGAGTTGGCAGAAGCCGGTAAAGTTCGATTAGTTACCAATGCACAGGTTATCGACATAGCTGGTAAAGAGGCGTTAGAATCGGTGACCATCAAGCACAAGACCGAGGGAGAAAGCCAGTTAGAAACAGACTTCTTTATCCCCCTGTTCGGCTTGACCCCTAAGCTAGGGCCAATAGCCGATTGGGGACTTGAGATTGAAAAGTCAGCAATTAAGGTTGATACAACTGACTACAGTACCGGTGTTCCAGGTATATATGCTATAGGAGACGTAAATACTTATCAGGGCAAGCTGAAACTCATTTTGTGTGGATTTCATGAGGGGACCTTAGCTGTACAATCAGCATTTCAGTATATTTACCCCGATAAGAAATTGTCTTTTAAGTACACAACTGTCAACGGAATTGAGGGTTTGCCCAAGTCTGAAGAAGCAGTTATAGGAGCTTGAGTCTGGCATTACAGGTCAACTCACACTTTGACCCATAGTATATATCTGCTGTTTTAAACCATTACGCCGTAGCGTTTGCTACGAAGCGTAGATTTAGTTCATGCCCATGTCTTCGACTACGATGCCGCCTCTTTCCATAGTGGGGGCTTCGGAAGGCATGTCGATGCTTTCGACTGGTGTGGCGAAAACGTTAAGAGCAACTAAGATTGAAATGAACCAAGTAAACATAAGAGATGAAGTTTCTGTGTTTTAAAATGAATTGGTTTGGACATTAATTCATGCCCATGTCTTCGACTACGATGCCGCCTCTTTCCATAGTAGGGGCTTCGGAAGGCATGTCGATGCTTTCGACTGGTGTGGCGAAAACGTTGAGTGCAACTAGAATAGAGATGAACCAAGTGAACATAAGAATGCGTTTTTGTGAATTTGTAAAGGGTTAATTTGAGTCGCTAAGACACGGAACGTGTCTTAAGATGATTCAAAATTATGGTGGCGTTTTAGCAGATCTATTACCACCTACCAGCCAATTATGTCATGGTTAACTGCAGATAAAAAGAAAAAAGAGTAGATAACAAATTGATAATGAGTGGTATGATATTTTAAAATAGATTCAATCTATTCCACGAATATTGCTATTTTAGCACTGAAAATAGCACCGTACTATGTTGGAATTGCAGCAATTAGTGAGCTACGTCACGCCAAACAGGCTCAAGAGACTCTCTTTCTTTCGAAATAGTTCTCAAGGAGATGAGAATACCCAGATGCAACAACTTTACCACGCCATCTTCAATGATGAGATAGAAAATGATAAGGAAGCTTGCCAGCTGCTATTTGGCAAGGATAAAGACCGTCGTTATGCTAAAGTCAAGCACAGACTGAAACAGCAAATGTTAGATACAGTCTTGCTGCTGGAGCCAAAAGAGAAAGGGCTTAGCGACTATCATGAGACCTTTACAGTGCTAAGAAAAAAGCTATGTGTGGCCGATGTCATGCGTAGGGAAGGGAAGTACGCTGTAGTTTACGATGTAGCTAAAAAAGTCAGAGAGAAAGCCGATGAAGCTGAAATGGCTGGCTTGTGTTTACACAGTGCCAATCTGTTGATGACTTACTATCTATTTGGAGATCCAAAAGCAGAGGAAAGGAAGGAGTACATTGCTATGGCACGCAAGTATAGCTACTTGTATCAGGCTGAGATCGAGGCCTATGCATGTTTCCAAGAACTGATGGAAAAACTTGAGGATGTAAAGGTAAAAGATGAAGAAAAGCTCAGATTTGCTGAAGGCTTATTGACTAAGTTAGACAAGGCTTATCCAGACGTATCTACTATCGAGTACAATGTGTTCTACAATACGATACAGATATCAGCTAAGCTATATAACTCGGATTATGACGCCATCAAGGCCATTTGCAGGCAACAGATCGATATTTTGGAAGACAAACCCGTTTATCCGCGCGGGCACGTACGCAATTACCTTTTTCAACTTATCAATGTTTCACTACCGACTAAAGATTTTGAAACAGGCAAGGCCGCGTACGAGCATCTGCTTAAAATTGTAGACCCAGGTGTCCGGCCTTGGTTCAGGGCCAAGCAATTCTACATTTATCTGGCCATACATACGGAAGATTATGCCCTGGCTTTTGAAACCTGCAACAACGTCATAAATCACCGAAAATTTAGAAACCAGAAGGGATTGATCAGAGAGAGATTCCTGCTATTGCGCGCATATACGACTTGGCTTAATAGAATCGGAATGATCGACGATGATGAACATCGATCTCGATCATTTAGGTTGGGCAAGTTTATGAATGAAGTGCCTGAATTTTCGAAAGAAAAACGCGGTTTCAATATTTCCATCTTGGTCATCCAACTGCTATGGGTAATCACCAGAAATCAGTACGATCTAGCAGAAGACAGACTGACGGCCCTAGATCGCTATCTGCATAGGAATCTTAAAAAGACACCTGACCTAGAAAGAACTTACTACTTCTTAAAAGCGATTGCCAAACTGAGGTCGGCTGGGTTCAACCGCGCAAAATTCGAAGAGAAAACCAAAGGACTTTTGAAGACCTTGGAAGATATCCCAAGCACGGCCAATCCCGATGCTATAGAGATTGAGATATTGCCTTATGAAAAGATATACGAGCTGCTGCTTGAACAGCTATAGAGTCTGTTGGAACTTGCATGAGATAAATTTAGATCTCGGAAAGTGAAAAAATTAGTTTTACAAGGTGCTTGAATCTAGAATCTATAGCTTAAATGCAAAAAACAATGGGATAAAATGCGTTTAGGAGTCAATTTTTATGGCTCGGTCATTCTATCTTTGTGATGCTATAAGAGATTTTAACACAGACATTTCACACGAAGAGACCTCTGTCTAGAGTCTTGGATCATCAGTGAGGGGACTAAACACTTCGATCCCACGGCAGAGGCATAAAGTATTGGTAACTGATAGGTGTACCGATACCAGAGACACCGGTTGCACGATGCAATATAATAAAAGCATCCGTAGCCGGTGTTACTTTTTTGTACTTATACCTCTGCAATCGATGAGATTCATTAGGTTTGGGAAATGCTTCAAAAGTTTGATCATTTCATTATAGTAGATTGGAGTGCCAGAAATGCCCCAAGCCCGCCTAAGCCGGCAAAGGACGCGATATGGGTAGCGAGTGGTAGCTCGGAATTGACCACTGCCTCAGGTCGTTCTAAGCCCATCTATTGTAAATATTACAGAACCAGACAGCAGGCGTTTGATGCCATTCACAGAAAGCTGGTCAATCTTCGAACGGATAATAAACGCGTTCTGCTGGGTTGTGACTTTAGCTTTGGCTATCCCAAGGGCTTGTCAAAAGCCTTGAAATTAAAAGGAGAACCCTGGGTTCAAATATGGAGGGAGTGGCATAGATTGATAGAAGACGATACGTACAATAGAAACAACCGTTTTCGAGTAGCTTCTGAATTAAATAGGCGCATAGGGCTAAATTTGGGTCCATTTTGGGGCGCGCCAAGGGGTGAAAGTGGCATTTTTTTAGGACCGACTAAAGATTTTTCATATCCGGTATTCGTCAGGGGGAAAATTAAACTCGAAGAGAAAAGGATAGTCGAGCAGACGAACAAAAAACTCCAGGCTAGTTGGAAGCTGGCCTATATCGGTAGTGTAGGCAGCCAAAGCCTTTTGGGCATACCTTACCTATACCACCTTCGGTTTAAGCATGCCTGGTTGGCAGAACAGACCAGAGTCTGGCCCTTTGAAACCGGGCTTCGCTATCCCGAAGAGGGTGGTGTAGTCTTGGCCGAAATTTGGCCATCCTTGATAGAAAGACCTAAAAAAGATCGTATACCTGATCGAGAACAGGTACGCACTTTTGTACAATGGCTGCGCTATGCTCAGGCTAATGGCACGATGGAAAGCTTATTTTCAGGGCCAGCAAAGGGGCTTTTGCCAAAAGAGATAAAATGTGTAGAAAAACACGAAGGCTGGATTCTGGGTGTCCATTGATGATAATGCCAATGGGTTCGGAGAAGCAAAATTGGATTTAAAACTAATTACCACATGAGCCAATGCCACTTAAGCTTTCCCTGACTGAGCTCTAGAGTTGGTGCCGGTACCTTTATTATGTCTAGCAGGCCCAGTACCAACCTGACCCATCTTTTCTTGGTGGGAATTCTACTCAGGTAAATATCAGGGCTAATAAACCACTGGCGATACCTCTCTCCTGGAAATTTGAAACTTTGCCCTTCTGCTGTCCAGTTGTTTCCCAATGCACCGTAAACGTTCTCGGCACCATAACCGACGGCTAGGTTCAGCCATTGAGGTATTCCGGATTGAGGCAGGAATGAGCGTAGGTTAGCACTCAGCCATAGGGATTGATTATTGTAATCTTTCAAAAAGCGCTCGAAGGGGTATTCTCCGAATCGTTCGCGGCTAATATCCCCAAGATTGCTCTGAACACCATTGGAACTGATGGGCCAGTCAGGGTGGTCACGCAAATTGTTGCCGACTTTCACGACTATCCTTTGCTCTTGCCAAAGTAGATCCTGAGCAATGAAGAATCCCGTGCCCAGAGAATTGGCTGCTATGTCTGACCAACTGAAACCCCATTGAGGCGAAAAGCCATCAAATACTTCAATGGTACTCTGAATAATGGTCGATACACCTATGGCGGCCCACCTGGAGCCAGATCTGCTCATGCCTGTCCAACGCGCCCCGTAATAACTGTACCGGCTCTGGAAGTAAGCAGAGAAAAAGTGACCGGCTTTATCCATTTGAAGCCATTCCGGCCAGTCATTGAAAGTTCTGAAAGGGCCGCGATCAAATTCCTTGTACCAGGTTTGATACAAAGCGTAGGTAGATCCTAAATACAATCCGGATCCAATTCCAAGAGCAGTCCAGAATCTGCTGCTACTCAATGTGTCGGATGGTCTGAGTACAGAGTTGGGCTGGTAGAGGATAAGCGGGTCTCGTTGACTAAAGTCCGCTACCTGAGTGGCTAGTTTACCTGAAAATATGTAAGTGGTAAGGAAGAGGATGCCCAGAAATCGTATGCGCACACGCACAAAATCCAGTAAAAAAGAGGGCATGACATGCAAAATTTAGCGTAATCTGGATGATGTAAATAATATATGTAAAACTATTTTTATAAATTTTTACTTTTCGCAAATCACTGATTTATAGGTAATTATGATTTTGTATCAAAAATAGATTATCCAAAAAGTTGGTGCATTGTACGTGTGAGAAGTAATGGGATGCTGCACATTTGTATTGTCAACGGGAACGACCGTGGCACTACTAACAAATTTTTACTTAGAACGACCCACAGGCTATCTGTGCAATTAGGCACAAACAATGTAATCTCATGACAGACGAAAAGAGGGTTAAAAGCCCCTCAAAGATTGGTATGTAGATAGCCTCTCAAAGCTCTTTTCGGGCCGGCTGACGAAAGTCAGCCGGTTTCTTTTTTTGGAGAGGTCCGTAAAAATGGTATGTGCCTCCGGCATCAATTGATGTCCAAAGGTAGTATTTTCCCGCCATGAAACAACATCTTATTGCTCCTTCTTTATTGGCTGCTGACTTTAGAAGACTCGACCAGGCTATTGAACTGGTAAATAATAGCCAGGCAGACTGGTTTCATCTGGATGTGATGGATGGACATTTTGTGCCGAATATCTCATTTGGTATGAGCATTGTCGAGCAAATCGGTAAGGATGCCCAAAAACCCATGGACGTCCATTTAATGATTGACAATCCTGACCAGTATCTGGAGGCATTTGCTCGGACTGGTGCCTTTAGTATTAGTGTACACGTAGAAGCTTGCCCTCATTTACATCGCACGGTGCAGGCCATAAAAGAGCTGGGTTGTAAAGCGGGGGTGGCCCTCAATCCGCATACGCCCGTTTCTATGTTGGAGCACATCATCGAAGATATCGATATTGCCCTGATTATGACGGTTAACCCAGGCTTTGGAGGCCAAAAATTCATTTATCAATCCATTCCTAAATTGCGCAAGTGCAAGCACCTGA
Source organism: Bacteroidota bacterium (assembly GCA_039178745.1). Lineage (GTDB taxonomy): Bacteria > Bacteroidota > Bacteroidia > Chitinophagales > Saprospiraceae > Neolewinella. The sequence goes on from JBCDFE010000006.1 coordinate 16,880, forward strand.
TCGAAACGCGAAATGCCAATTGTCTGATACAGGTTGATGGGGGCATTGGTCTCCACAATGCCCAGGAGGTACTCAAAGCAGGTGCTGACGTACTCGTGGCTGGAAGTAGTGTCTTTAAAGCAGATAATCCAACTGTAGCCATAGAAAAGCTAAAGTCTATACAGAGCAATCCGATAAGCTTTGCCTAAAGCTATTCAGATCTTTATTATAGCAGTATCTTTGCGGCTCATTTAATCAAAATGACGGAAAACATCCATCCGGTTTTCGATAGTATGCTCGGTCGTGAAGAGCGCGAGTCCAAAATGGGCCAGCGTTCCTGTGTGGTCTGGTTTACCGGTTTGTCAGGCTCTGGCAAGAGTACCATAGCCATCGCCTTGGAAAGGAGGCTGTTTTCAGCAGATTATAAGGCGCAGCTGCTCGATGGCGATAACATCAGGTCTGGTCTGAACGCCAATCTGGGCTTTAGCCTGGAAGACCGAAGTGAGAACATCAGGCGTATAGCTGAGGTCGCCAAGTTATTTATGCATAGTGGACTGATCTGTCTATGTTCTTTCATCAGCCCCACCAAGGCTATACGCGAGCAGGTCCGAAGAATCGTAGGTGATAGCGACTTCCTCGAAGTATATGTAGATACACCCTTGGAAGTGTGTGAAGCCAGAGATGTCAAAGGCCTGTACGCCAAAGCCAGATCTGGCGAGATCAGGGGGTTTACAGGGATCGACAGTCCCTATGAAGCACCGGAAAAGCCCTTTTTACGACTTGCCACTGTAGATCGCACCGTAGATCAGTGCGTAGATGCCATCATGCAAGTCTTAGTTGAACGAATTAATCCCAATATATCGAATGTCTGATTCGAACTTGCAAATAAACCATCTGCGGGAGCTAGAGGCCGAGAGTATGTACGTCCTCAGAGAAGTAGCTGCCCAGTTTGAAAACCCCGCATTATTGTTTAGTGGGGGTAAAGACAGCATACTAATGGTGCATCTGGCTGTCAAAGCCTTTTCGCCTGCCCGCATACCCTTTCCACTCGTACATGTAGATACGGGACATAACTTCAAAGAGACCATCGAATTCAGAGATCGATTGGTAGAAAGAATTGGAGCAAAGCTGATTGTGGGTTCGGTGCAGGCAGCCATCGATAGGGGAGAACTCAGGGAAGAAACCGGCTACAACGCCTCCAGGAATTACCTGCAAACGCCTGTATTGCTCCAAACTCTAGAAGAAGGAAAATTCGATGCTGCGCTTGGCGGAGGACGAAGAGATGAGGAAAAAGCCAGGGCCAAAGAACGCTTCTTTAGCCACAGAGACGAGTTTGGGCAATGGGATCCCAAGAACCAACGGCCCGAACTCTGGAATATCTTCAATGGAAGGAAGCACTACGGGGAGCACTTTCGCGTGTTTCCTATATCCAACTGGACAGAGCTCGACGTTTGGCAGTACATACAGATGGAAGGCGTAGAATTGCCCAACTTGTATTTTGCTCATTCCCGTCACGTTTTCAAAAGAGACGGTATGCTTTTGGCTGAGAGTGAGTTTATTCCACGCAGGCCAGAAGAGGAAATTCTGGAAATGCAGGTTAGGTGCAGAACGATAGGAGATATCACTTGCACGGGCCTGTGGGAGAGCAACGCCCGCAACCTCGAAGGCATTATTCAGGAAGTAGCCGTGGCTCGTCAAACCGAACGCGGAGGCCGCGCCGATGATAAGCGATCTGAAACGGCTATGGAAGACCGCAAAAAAGAAGGGTACTTTTAATATCGATTATGGACCATACCGAACTACTAAGATTCACTACAGCAGGCTCTGTAGACGACGGCAAATCTACTTTGATCGGACGATTGCTATATGACAGCAAGTCCATATTCGAAGATCAATATGAGGCCATTTCCAAAACCAGCGAAAAGCGCGGTGAGGAAGGGGTAAACCTCGCTTTGCTAACCGACGGATTGCGGGCAGAACGCGAGCAGGGCATCACCATAGACGTAGCTTACCGATACTTCAGTACGCCCAAGCGCAAATTCATCATTGCAGACACACCCGGGCATGTGCAGTATACCCGCAATATGGTAACCGGTGCAAGCACAGCCAACGTCGCCCTCATTTTGGTCGATGCCAGAAATGGAATCGTAGAGCAAACCCGTCGCCACGCTTTTATCTCTTCTCTGTTGCAAATCCCGCACCTGGTGGTTTGTGTCAATAAAATGGACCTCGTCGATTGGGATTACGATACCTACGAGCGGATAAAAGACGAGTTCAGTCAATTTAGCAACAAGCTCGATGTCAAAGATGTATACTTCATTCCGATTAGCGCACTGACCGGAGACAATGTTGTAGATCGTAGCGAAAACATGCCCTGGTACGAAGGTTCCACTCTGCTCTACTATTTGGAAAATGTGCACATCGGCAGTGATCATAATTTTATAGACGCTCGCTTTCCGGTGCAGTACGTCATTCGCCCCTACACAGATGAGCATCACGATTATCGAGGATATGCCGGGCGTGTTGCAGGAGGTACTTTCCGCCCCGGCGAGGAAGTTACCGTCTTGCCCAGCGGCTTTACGAGCAAAGTAGCTTCTATAGACACCTACGATGGCCAGATTGAAGAGGCATTTCCTCCTATGTCCGTTACTTTACGACTTGAAGACGATATAGATATAAGCCGGGGCGATATGATCGTTCGGTCTGCCAATCAGCCCGATATGACTCAGGACCTGGAGCTTATGATCTGCTGGTTCAACGAGCGACCACTACAGCTGCGTGGCAAATACGTACTCATGCATACTAGCAGAGAAGTACGCTGCCTGGTCAAGGATATTCGCTACAAACTCGATGTCAATACCCTACATCGCAATGAAGAGGACAAGCACATCGGGATGAACGATATAGCCCGCATCTTGCTGCGTACCACTCAGCCTCTTTTCGTGGACTCTTACCGGCGCAACAGAATAACCGGCTCCCTCATTCTGATCGACGAGCAGACCAACGAGACGGTGGCTTCTGGCATGATCATCTGATTCGCAGCAATCACAAGGATGGAAATAAATCAATGGTAGCGCGGTAGTTTTCATAAGGACTTCCGCAGGTGGAGAGATTCCCCGAATCTCGACATCCTCGCGCGAGGTCTTGGAGACCGAGTAGCGGGATTGGTATTCCCTGAATCTCGACATCCTCGCGTGAGTACTTGCAGACCGAGTAGCGGGATTGGTTATTCCCCGAATCTCGACATCCTCGCGCGAGGTCTTGCAGATTGAAATATGAGCTAAACGTATACCTGGATTTTTCTACCAGCGGAAGTCCCAAAAAATCAGACCTAGAAGCTAGAAAAGTCGAAGTCTTCAGTTACTTTTTGCCTGTATGTGAATACGCGTCTCAGTTGAGCTTTAACAAAAATCCAATTGGCTACTGCACCCAGTGGACCTAGTGGTGGGGTGTAGTGCAGCCGATCGATGATCTCGGTTTGGTTTGGGCCCAGGGCTACGAATCTGTGCTCGTGATGCCAATTGGCAAAGGGGCCACTAAGCTGAATATCGATAAAGTAATCAGGCTCTTGTATCTGGGTGATTTCGGAAAACCAATTCAGTTTCGGTGCCCATGCCGGACCCATCTGCAGTTGAACGATTATGCCCGGATACATGCTTGTATCCTTATCTGGTGCCACTACTTTGATGCCTGCATCTGGTGGGCTTAGTACACTCAAATTAGATGGTTGGGAAAAGAAATTCCAGACTTGTTGGCGCGGATACTCGACAACTTGTCGGTACTCCATATAGTAAGTAGGCATACCAACAAATAAGCCAGAAGGTGTAACAATGTTTAAGATTAGTGAAAAAAGGATATGTAAAAGGCAGGTAAACCGAATAAAAATAGCTTATTTTTGTAAGGCGGTCACCTATCGAAAACGACCGCTTTATCCCAAAAACGTGCCTTTAAAGAAAGGAAACCGTAATCCCAAAACCGACTACATGAACATATTGTGCCCGGCAAATTATAGCTGGCTTTTGGCTATCCCCTCATAGTCAAATCTAGATAGCGGTCTCTCAACTGCCTTGTCAATAACCAAAAACTGACGACCAGAGGTTGAGCTGTTGCTATCCGAAGCTGTCCGGGTAGGGTGGGTTGGTATTAACAATGAGAAAACTATTATCCTACTGGCGGTTTTGTCTGCTTAATCTGGTGGTACCGGGTTATGTAAGTGCTCAGGCGCCCTTAGCTTCGGTGGCAGAGCCGAGCTATGCGGATGGTCAGTCGGTTTACTACGTTTTGGGATGTAAGCACCAGGGTTGGAAGGGCTATTTTGCCCTCGACAACTGGTTTGAAACAATAAGCTCCGGTGACGGTGGGGTAGATGTCACCGAAGCTCCCAATGCGATGGTTGCCGAAGGGGCTTCCGACGCTCGGTTGGTTGTGCAGACCTTCGGCGGTGCAGATTATGCCTTGCGCATTACTGTTCCTGCAGATGGTTATTTGTACTTTCGATTGCAAAAAGTTGGGAGCTTCCTTTCGCCGCGCATCCGCTCCACCGACACTGACGTTTTTCTCATCATGAACGGCAGCAGAACCCAATTACAAGCTTCTCCAAATGGAAGTTTCTATTCTCCCTTTCTGCGTGCCGGTAGTACTTTTGGTATCGCTTTTGCCGGAGCAGAAGGCGAATTTTATCTGGAGGACATCAGCTTTTACAGCAATTCGAGTGGTGTTTGGGTTACCGAGGCCGATCGCAGAGATGGCTGGAGCCCTGCCCGGGTAAGGCCCATTGACAGACCTCGCCTCAATCAGGTCTATTTCAGTTTTAATAAGCCGGAAGAGTGGCCGACCATCGATATGGATGGAGACTTGCTCACACTATCTGACCAGATCAAGTTGGACGGAACAGATAACGGACTTTTTGCCATTGATTTTGAAGATCGAATCGCAGTCAAAAACGAGCAGTACTGGATACAACGCATTTTTACCATAAAGGAGCCTTGTTCGGGCAATCAGATCGAAGTGAAGAGATGGTGGGTACCCCTCCCGCTTATTTACGAACCAGAGACCGTCCGCTAAACTATTAGGTTGGTTTTGTTGGTTATATTTGCACTTTGTTTACTGATACTATCTGATACCATGGCACAAGGTGAAATAATTCGCTACAGCGACCAAGATCTGCAAGAGTTTAAAGCCGTAATAGATGAAAAGCTGGCTAGTGCTCAAAAAGATCTGGACTATTACAAGGAACAACTCAAAGAACGGGCCGACAATCCTGATACGAAGCTTAGGGGTTTAGATGACGGCAATGGCACTGCAGAAGCTGAGGCCTTGCAGAGCTTGGCCTCGAGGCAGCAGAAGTATATCGGGCATCTAAAGAACGCGCTCATCCGCATAGATAATAAGACCTACGGCATCTGTAGAGAAACGGGCAAGCTCATAAACAAGCAGCGACTGATGGTGGTGCCACATGCTACCCTGAGTATCGAGGCCAAGCAAAACCGATAGAATAGGCTAATTTCGTTTGGGTAAACGAACGGCATTATGGCTGATTCAAAACGGTTGGCTTGGATAATCCTCACAATCGTCATAGTTGTCGATCAGGCATTAAAAATTTATGTAAAGACTCATTTTGAGCATGGTGAAGAGCAATCTATTTTAGGACTTAGCTGGGCCTTCATAAGATTTGAGGAGAACGAGGGCATGGCCTTTAACTGGCAACTAGGGGGGCATTACGGCAAGTTATTGCTGACTGGTCTCAGAATTCTGGCCATGTTTTTGCTCGTGTATTTCCTACGATCTGCCCTTAAGGATCGAGCCAGGAAAGTGGTTATAATAGGGTTTAGCCTAGTATTGGCAGGCGCTATTGGAAATATAATCGATAGTATATTCTACGGGCAGTTGTTTTCAAAATCATCTATATACGGAGGTATAGCTGAATTCCTGCCCCCATCAGGAGGTTATGCTCCGCTATTTTATGGGGCGGTTGTAGATATGTTCTATTTTCCGATTTGGGTAGGGGTATACCCCGATTGGTTCCCGATAGTAGGGGGAACGACCTTCCATTTTTTCAGACCCATATTCAATATAGCCGATGTAGCCATCTTCTTAGGCGTGGTGCTACTCATCAGGGAATTCTTATTTGGTAAACCGAATAGAAAGACCCAATTGTACGAAGAAGAATAAGAATAACGCTAAGCTGCGCTCTGTGCGCCCATCTCTATGGAAAGAAACTGCTGAACAGCACCGCCTGCTGTGCGCATTCTGCTATAGTCTATACTGTATTTTACAAACTTTCCATCTCGCTCTGTCCTGACCAGGCCCGCATTTCTCAGAATTCTAAGATGCTGGGAAGTTATGGACTGTTCCAAACCCAGGGAGGTATAGATTTTATTGACGTTAATTGACTTGTGCCCATCAATAAAACTCAATATCCGCATTCTCAGCGGGTGTGCAATGGCACGTAAAATTTGTGCAGATAATTCTAGCTCTTGTTGATCAATAACCATGTTCAGGGATACATTCTTGAACACAAAGATGCAACAAATTAGACGATTAATCAAGTGATTTGAAAAGGGAAAGGGTCTTTTTTGTAGGTAAACGGTATGTTTTTATGATTAATCGGTTATTCGCTTAGATTTTCAACCAGCTGAGCTATCTGGCCCATGCGGTTGCGAGCAAGAGAATAATAAATGAACTTACCCTGTCTGTCTGGTTCTACAATGCCTGCCTTTCGAAGAATAGCCAGATGTTGAGAAGCGACTGATTGCTCTAGTCGCAGTTTGATATAAATCTCTGTTACGGTGAGGCGCTCGTGCTCTTCCAGCAATGAGATGATTTGCTGTCTCAGCTCGTGATTGATGGCTCTTAGGACGAGCACAGCTTTGCGCAAATCGGTGTAATCAAGCTCAATGGTTTCTTCCCCATTTCTGAGGACGATATGTTCGTTTTTAACCTTCTTCATTGGTATTTGATTAGCTCGTTCTCAATCACTTAGGCTGAGATGAATATTGAGGTATTAGATAATCAAAGATAGATAAAAAAACTAAATATGATCGGTGCACTATCGGGCTAGCGATACTCGACCGATCAGTTAAATTCCGTGCTTGGTAAGCTATTCTGGATTACGTCCATTGACTTTCATTCATTTTGTATGTGGCGCAAATGAAAAAAGCCTTCGACTACGTGCCGAAGGCAATAAACAAACACTATGAACAACACAATTCTTTGCTTAGTCATCCCTGAAGAAGAGGGTTGACTTTTATCCTTTAGAGAGTTTAACTCCCGAAATTGCTTAGTTGTTTAGCTCCCATAAGGGTAAGATACATATTAGCGGCCAGAATAATACAAATTTAACGGAGCTGGCAGGGCTAGACCTGAGTTTTTAACACATCCTGAAGGTACTGCTGGTCTTAATACGAAAACTGGGTCTCCCAAACGGGGAAACCCAGCCACAAACATATCACATGAAAAAATTACTTCTTTGACTGTTAAGTTACGGCAAAGGTAGTTAGATAGATGATAAAATCCAAAATGTTCAGTTCTTTTATAAGCGCTAGAGGCTATCTGCTTTTGGGGCTCTTAGACTGCGTAGCCACATCCTGAATCGGTAAATCCCCCAGATCATGACCGGTACAACGACCAGCGTCAGGAAGGTAGCAAATACCAAACCGTAGATTACTGTCCAGGCCATAGGCCCCCACAAGGCTGTATTGTCACCACCGAGGAAGAACTGTGGATCCCACCTGCTCACCAAGGTAAAGAAGTTGAAGTTGAAGCCTATAGCTAGCGGCACAAGCCCCAAAACCGTGGTGATAGCCGTAAGCAATACAGGTCTTAGACGAGTAGAACCACCTTCTATAATACTATCCAGAATCGCTTGCTTGCCAATACCGTTTTCATCCGATATGCCTTGCTCTTCGGCTTTCTGTTGCATTCTGAGCTTGGTGTAATCAATCAGTACAATGGCATTGTTGACTACAACACCAGCCAGGGAGATGATGCCTACACCCGTAAATACTACAGAGAAGGTGCCTCCGAAGAAGAAGTAGCCCAAGCCTACACCAATGGTACTGAAAAGAACCGCCATCATAATAATGAAAGGCGAACTCAAGCTATTGAATTGGGCAACAATAATGATGAACATAGTAAACAAAGCGACCAGGAATGCACCGCCCAGGAAGGCGCTGTCTTCTGCTTGCTGCTGCTGCTCACCGGTAAACTCCCAGGTGAAGCCACGTGGCAACTGGTAGTTTTCCATAGCTTCTTCCAACTGCGCAATGATCTCATTGGCGTTATAGCCAGTAAGGACATTACTGAATACCGTCAGTACACGTTCTAAATCTTTGCGTTTAATGGCGCTGTAGGTCGAACTGTATTCTACATCGGTAACGGTTAGCAAGGGAACTTGCTTGATCTGCCCATTAGAAGGGTCCTGAAATGTAATCCGCTGACTGAGTAGGTCTTCTATACGATTGCGTTCTTGTTCGCGCAAGCGGATAAAGATCGGGTAGTCATCTTCTCCCAATTTGTATTTCGATACTTCTCTACCGTAAATAGCAGTCCGAAGGGCCAATGCGACATCTTGAGTAGAAATGCCAAATCTTCTGGCAGCTTCTCGGTCTACATTCACGATCAATTCGGGCTTGCCCAACTTGATGTCTGGGGAAAGCTCTTCTATGCCTGCGATATTTTGGTCATTCAGATAGGCAATCAGATCATCGCTTAGATCTACGAGTTTATCCAAATCATCACCACTTACTTCCAGGTTTATAGGTTTCCCCGTTGCGGGCCCATCGGCATTTTTGTCTACTGTAATGGTCGCACCAGGTATGCCTCCTACGGCAGCGCGTAGTTCGGTCATAATGTCGGCGGTACTGACGCCATCGCGCTCTTGGTAGGGAACAAAGGAAATGGTAATTCTCGCTCGGTGAGGCGTAACACCAGGCTCTGGTAGGCCGTTGGGGTCGGCTGTGTTTTCACCAATTTGAGTGAGAACAGCGTCGACAACCTCTCCATAGGGTTCAATGACACCCAGGATTCGCTCTTCAACCGTTCCTGCAATTCCGTTTGTCGATTCTATCTCACTACCTATAGGCAATTCGACGAACGCATTCACGTACACAGGATCGGCAGAAGGAAAGAAAACAATCTTAGGTGGACTGATGACCGATAGCGCGATAGAAAGTATGAGAAGCAAAATAGTACCGGCGAAAACTTTCCCAGCATTTCGCAGGGCAAATCGGATGAATTTATCATATCCTCTTTCCAGAGCGGGTAGTGCCCGATTCTGAAAGTAAAACGATCCTGGCCGCAGCAAGAAGAAGTAGAGCAGGGTAGCGCCCACCATTAGGATCATGAGGTTAAGTAGCCAGTCTATATCAGCCACAAAACCAGTAAGTCCTAAGACGGCCATGATGGCAACGTTGCGGAATACTCGGAAACGCTTGCGCTTACGACCTGCGGAAGTCTCTGCCCTTTCGTCTATGGTCATTAAGCGCTCGGTAAATACCGGATTGATGACTAGAGCCACGATCAGAGAGGAACTCAAAACCAGTATAAGGGTAATGGGGAAGTATTTCATGAATTCCCCGATAATTCCCGGCCAGAATGCAAGCGGTAAGAAAGCAGCTAAGGTAGTGGCAGTAGAGGCAATGATAGGCAGGGCGACTTCAGCCGTGCCCAGCTTACTGGCTGTGACAGAATCTGCGCCTTCCTGCCGGTAGCGGTATATATTTTCCACCACGACGATGCCATTGTCTACCAACAGACCGAGGGCTAGAATCAGGGCGAAGAGTACCACGATATTGAGCGTAACCCCTGTCAGATATAGCCAAAGTATGCCCATCAGCATACTGAGGGGAATGGCGATCCCAACGAATAGCGCATTGCGCAAACCGAGGAAGAACAGCAATACCAAAACCACAAGCAAGACGCCCGAAATAATGCTGTTTTCGAGATTTCTGACCTCGTTTCTCGTATTGATCGACTGGTCGTTGAAAACGGCGATTTTTAAGTCTTGAGGTAGAATCTTTGCCATTCGCTCCAGGGTGCTGTTGACTTCGTCTGCGGTAGAGAGCAGGTTCTCGCCCGCTCGCTTGATGACATCGAGAGAGACCACCGGTAAAAGGTCTGATCTGGCAATGCTGGTCGGCTTTTCGAAATCGAAGCTGACATCGGCGATATCTTTCAAAAAAACCGTGCGCTGATTTTCCGCTTTTACGATCAGGTTTTCCAGGTCTCTTGGATCTTCATATTCTCCTACGACGCGAACGGCCCGACTGAGGCCATCCTGATCGATCTCGCCAGCCGAGAGGGTGAGGTTTTCGGCAGTGATGGCACGTTCGATATCGAAGAAATTGACCTGGAGGGTTTGCATGGCCCTGTAGTTGACAGCGATTTCTACTTCACGCTCCTGTGCACCTCTAAGTTCGACCGTACTGACGGTACCTATGTTTTCCAGCTCGTCTTGTATAGACTCTCCAAATCTACGCAGGTCATCCTGGCTGAAATCTCCAGAGATGTTGACCGTCATGATGGGCACCTGCGAAAGGTCGATTTCGAGTACAGTGGGCTCTTGGTCCAGATCGGTGGGTAGTTCGGGCTTGGCCAGGTCGACGGCATCTTTGACTCTCCTGACGGCCTCATCGAGGTCTTCATCGCTATTGAATTCGACGGTGATAACCGAGAAGTCTTGTATACTCGTAGATCTGATGGTCTTGACACCAACTACCGATTGGAGCTCTTTCTCCATAGGGCGAGTTACCAGCGACTCAATATCTTCTGCAGAGTTGCCGAAGTATGGTGTGTTGATATATACCGTAGGGAAGCTAACCTCCGGAAACTGCTCTTTGGGGATATTTTGATACGCCAGCAATCCAAAGGCTAGAATCATAAAAGCCAACAGGAATACACTGGTACCATTATTTACGGCCAGATTAGTCAGGCCAAAACTGCGTTGTTTCTGTTGTTTAGCCATTGTCTTGTGGGGTAGGGGTGTTAGTGATTTCTATTACTTGCTCGTCTACCAGGCCGCGTGCCCCGCGATCTATCAATCGGTCGGTGGCAGTGAGGCCTGACTCGATAATGACCTGACCGTCGTAGCTGGCTCCTCTCGTTACGTATCTTTTTGCAGCTATGGTCTCTCCTTCTTCATTTTCTTTTGCGACAAATACGAAGGTTCGTCCGTTGACTTCTTGTTGAACGAGGTTGATGGGTATGGTGATAACCTCTTCGTATTCGTCAGCGGCCATTTCTACTTCTGCCAGCATGTTGGGCTTCAGTTTACTGATATGCTGGCGAGGTACGTCGAGCTCTACTTTCAGGGTGCGGTTGGCTGGATCGACGGTGCTGCCCAATGTATTTACTCGACTTTCGAATTCCAGGTCGATATTCGGAATGCGCACCTGGAGCTCGCTGCCCCTGCGCACGGCAGACATCATGGTCTCGGGTACATCGGCAGCTATGATCAGTTGGTTGGTGCTGAGAATAGATATGATGGGCATGCCGGGTGCGGCCAGTTCGCCCGTTCTGAGCATAACGCGTTCTACGGCTCCACTGATGGGTGCGTAGATGCTCTGCTTGTCGATTTGGGTCTGCAAACTGGATAGCGCGTCAGTCAGCCCATCTACTCGGTTTTTGGCCTCCAGGTACTGAATTTCTGAGCCTATGTTTTGCTGCCAGAGTCTTTCTTGTCGCTCAAAGACCGTTTGTGCCAGACTGAGTTGGGTCTCTAACTCTGTGCGCTGGTTGGTGAATGCTTGCACATCGACAGTAGCGATGAGTTGGCCCGATCTGACGAGGTCGCCTTCATCTACGCGCAGATTGGTAATTCGGCCAGCAACCTCACTGGTAGCCATAGCGGTTTCATCGGCGCTTACCGTGGCTTGCAAAGTAGAGAAAGTAGTAAAATTGGCAGCTTGCAAGTCGAGCAGTGTCACGGGTGTGCCCGATGGCTTTTGGCTGGGATCGAGTGCATAGATAGAATCCTGGATGCTTTCGATTTCGGCGGTAAGCGTGCGCAGCTCGGCTCTCTTCTCGCGCAGTTTGGTATTTAGTTCTTCAAGTCCTTGTGGGCCTTCTTCGACTGGCGAGCCACATGCTGTGAGCCCGACAATCAAGATGAGCAAAGCATAGAATGGGTGATTTGTTGGCATTGGTTTTGAAATTATTGGCGATGTAATAATTGGGGTGTTTGTTACTTAATTGTTGACTATCGTTTGCCCAGAGCCTGAAGTAGCTCTTCTTTGGCGACGAGTAGTTCATAGGTTGCATTGAGTTCATTGGCCTGGGCCTCGTATAGCGCCTGCTCGGCCTGAACGACTTCAAGGCTACTGCCTACGCCTTCGCGGTATTTGATTTGGGTGGTTTCGTAAATTCTTTGAGCCAGATCGAGCGAACGCGTCCTGGCTTCCAGGGTTTGTTCGGCAGCCATGTAGCTGTTTCTGGCATTGGTCACTTCCAGGGTAATCAGGTTCTGGAGATCGTTTCGCTGATTGGCGACATTGTCCCTTTCGATCTGCGCGCGCTGTACCCTGGCGCGCCGGCCACCGAAGTCATAAATCGGAATATTGACATTTAGGCCAATAACACCGGTAGGTGCCCAGAAGCCATCGCTGAGGGTATTGCCCTGATACTGATACTGGTAGCCGGCATTGGCATAAACGCTGGGCAGATAGGCAGATCGCTGCAACTCCGTATTGAGATCTTGCAGCGCTAGTGTACGGTCCAGCAATTGGAGCTCTGGTCGCTGAGTAAAAGGTACCGACCCGCGCAAGTCTTCGTCTTCAACTGCCACCGACATTTGATCTAAGTCATCTTCCACAGAAAGTGGTTGATCCATAGGGAAATTCAAGGCGAGTTTGAGTGCCCTAAGTACATTTTCGCGTTGCCGCTCCAGGTTATCGCGTTCTGTCTGCAAATTGTCTAGTGATAGTCGTAAGCGATCTACGTCCAGCAGTTCCACAAATCCCGACTCGTAAAGAGCTGAGGTTTCGTTGAGGAGGGTTTGCAGATTGCCGATATTCAGGTCTAAGACTGCAAGGTTCTCGCTGATCAGTAGTACGGGGAGGTATGCATCTACGACTTGATTTTTTACTTTTCTGGCTTCGGTATCCAACTGTAATTGGGCGTAATTACGGGCTTCCCTGGCCGCCCGTAGACCTACAAAGAAACTGCCATCGAATACCATAGTCTGAAGCCCTATGTCGGCGGTGAAGTTGTTCTTCAAAAGAAAACTCACTTCGGTTGGCCCTTCACTGCCCGGCGGCAAGAACTCTGGTGGAATGGCCTGTACTGGGACCTGGAGGTAGTGCTGGAAGTTTAGCCCTGCATTAATGTTCGGTAGTCCCGTCGATAATCGCTCTTTGATCTGCAGCTCTGCGTCTTGGATACCCAAGCGTGCATTGGCCATGCTGTTGCTGTTGTCCAATGCGTAGTCTATGGCCTCTTGCAGGCTCATGACTGGCTGGCTGCTGTCTTGGGCTGCGAGGCTGAGATTGCCAAGCCAGACTAATAAAAAGTACCGTATTTTGAAGTGTTTCATATCGGGTGGTTGATGGGGGTGATTGGCTTATAGTTCTTCGCGTTGCAGGTGTTCTTTTAATCTTCTTCGACCCGCTTTGGTCAGTATGCCATGCAGATGGTAGAGGGCGTGTTCTCTGATTAATTCTTCCATGGAATTTTCCATGGCAGGGAAAAGGCTGGTGTCTACTATGGCCATAATGGTCTGATTGTGCATTTTCATGATGACGTCTGCATGCACATCTTCTCGGTAGAGCCCCTCTTGCTGTCCTCTGATAATGTTGTGTTTGATTTGCTCCTCAAAATGGCCCAAATGAGACTGTTTTTGCTGCTGCCAGATGCTGCCATAGTATTTCTGCATGTCATAGAACAGGGTGGGCGAAATTTGTCTCATCTCTCGAATGAAGTACCGGCTGTTGCCCAAGTATTCGTCTATAGCATCTTTAGACGCTTTCATATTGTCCATGAACTGCTTCATGTCCTTCTCTGCATTGCAGTTCATGACCAGTTCTATCAATTTCTCTTTTGAATCGATGTGCTGGTACAGGGTTTTTTTGGATATGCCCAACTTCCGGGCTACATCGTCCATACTGACACTTTTCAGGCCATAGCGCATGAAAAGTCGTTCTGCTTCGTCTATAATTTGACTTTTAGTTTCGTCCATTGACTACAAAAACCTATAGAAACTAGAATTAGTTTCATAGTTTCCAAAGTTTTTTAAAGTTTTTTCCAAACGAAAAAGGCCATGAAAAACTTCCCTTTTTCATGGCCTTTACTTAGCGTATCTCCCTTTTTTGGGCTGGCTTTCAAATCTCCATCATCTCAGTAGGGTCGCTGTCCCTTTGTATCGGTCTACTCTACCTCTTGGGCCGGTGATTTCTGCTTCCCATAAGTAGGCTCCACCTGGGCTATCTCGACCATTAAAGCTTCCATCCCAACCTTCTTCGGGATCATTGGTAGCGAATATGCGTTGGCCCCATCGATTCCAGACGGTAAACCGATAATCTCTATATCCGAATAGGAAAGCTTTGGGTATGAGTACATCATTCAGCCCATCTGCATTTGGCGTAAAGGCGTTAGGCATAAAGAAGGTAATGATGGGCTCTATATCGATAAACTGGGTCAGGGAATCAACGCAACCGCTGGGGTGAGTTACATATTGAGTAATGGCCACCATACCCGTGTCTCTAAAGGTATATTCAAAGCTGGGTTGTCTGGTTCCAAAAAAGCCACCGATGTCGTATAGCCAAGATATGGCCTCCTGGCTTTCGTCCTGGAAAAACACGTCTCGGTTCAGGTTGCTCGGATTGGTAGGCGTGAAGCTAAATCCCGCTGTAGGAGATTCCCGTATTTCTATCAAATTTGGGAACATGGTGTCCGTAAAACAGCCTATGGGACTAGTGACGGCAATGTACACATCGTAATTGCCAGCGGTCTCGTAAATGTATGTAGGGTTCAGTTCCATACTCGTTCCACCGTCTCCGAACTCCCAAATTACGTCGTAGGTCGAGTCAATGGGAATGGATAAATTATTGAACACGATGGGTTCTGGCTCGCAGCCTACAGTGAGTGAAGGGCTAAGAATAAGGGTGGGTGGAACCGGAAAATAAGTGACCGGGATTGTCGTAGTTGTTTGGCATCTATTGCTATCGGTTATGGTAAGGGATACGGGAAATTCATCTGGAATTACGTAGAGGTGTTCTGGATTTTGTGCATTGTTAGGCATAGTTCCGTCTGCAAAGTTCCAACTGTAGTCAATAATGGGAACATTTTCTACGGAAAAGCTGGAATCGAAGAATGCAACTGGCCCGGCTATGCAGGTGTCGTATACGAAGTCGAAATCTGCTACCAGCTCAGGAAAAACATTGATTTCGAATAAGGCCGTATCGCTACAATTGAAACTACTCTCCTCGTTTAGGATCATAATGCCTTGGTAGGTTCCGGTCTCATTGATGGTCGTCGTCAAATTTTCCGTACTGGCGAATACGGTATCCGTACCAACGGTGCCCAGGGTCCAGGAATAGGTATTGATAAATTGCTCAAGGGTACTTTCATTGACAATCGTGAACTCTCCGGGCCCGCAGATATCGATGACAAACCGGCCATCTGGTGTGATGCTGTCTTCGCGCAAATCGGCAAAAACGGCTCGTTCGCAAGGGGCGATGTTGAATTGGAATTCGCGTTTGGTGGTGCTGAGCAAAGTGTCTCCCCGGTATTCGTCTATACAAATACCAACGACATATTGCCCCAACATGGGGGGCATTCCGCTTAGCAGGCCGCTTTGTGGGTCGTAGACAAATGCGCCATCTGGACCAAGAGGTTCGTCAAAGGAAAAATTTGGTGAAAAAGTAACGGCTCCATAAGGTGGTGGTGATTCTGGATCGGGCGCAACACCAGAGAATATAAATGGCATTTGTCCGTTTGATCCTCCTCCTACGGTAGGCGAGCAGAAGTAGTAAAATAGGCTATCTCCTTCTTGGTCTGTAGCTGACAAATCGAGCTCGAAAGGCTCTGCTGCACAAAGTACGATGGGTGGGAAATTGATAAAAACCGGACTGTTATTGCACAATTCCTGTGCTTCAGGTGTGATTTCTATGCTGTAGGTAGCGCCTACTTCACCTGGTGCAATTAGGTTGTCTATGGATTCGTTTCGACAGCATCTTTGGTAAGCAATGGTATAGGTCTGGTTGCTGATGGGCAAGCTGAGTTCAAAAACATAAATACCACGTTGGACACAGACATTAGGTGGCAATACCAGGCATGGGTTGCCTATATCAGGAGATACCGGTGCGATATCTGGCATAGAGAGAGGGATGGATTGGATGAAGGGTGTATTGCTAGTACCTCTGAATACGGTTACTGTTCCGGTCAGTACCTGGGTTAGCGAGTTTGGATCGCTATCAAAGCCTGCGCCTTGATTGGGACCGCCATCGGTAGAGCAGTCTCGGTACACGGTCATGGTAAATCTATACTGCATCTCACCGGGGGCAGAAGGGTTTAGACCTAGGCATTCGTAGGTGATTTCCCCACCGATGATGTGTCTGGCTGAAGCAGGGAGCATAATTGCTAAGAACAAAGCTGTGGTAAGAAGTAAATGCCGATTTGTCGAGCTCATCATATAGGGGGACGCTAAATTTTCAGGGCTGTACAATCTTTAATCCAAAATACAGTTTCCTATTGTGAAACGCACAAAGCCAAAATTGTTGTGCCGGTTTTATGTCGGCTTTTAGCTAAGTGCCCTTACTCGGATATATACACCTACAACGACCAATAGGTCAATTCCATTTCCCAAAAACTTTGGTTTGCTTTCTAAGTCTATCTCTTTAGAGTTGGATCAGAGAGCACGTTTTAGGTTCGTTCTGCCAAATTTACTGCCCCATGCAGATTTGTAAGAACTTTACCCCAGATATGCACCCTTTCTTGCCGCCGCCCGCTAACCGAGCTCTCCAGACCATCGGTGCTGGTGGCCTAGTTTTAGCACCCACAGCGAACCTTTGGCAGGTACTGAGCGATGTGCGCAAAGCCGGTGTGCTCCATCGGCACTTGGCACTTTGCCCGCCCGGCCAGTTGAACAGACCAGAGCTGCTCTTTGCAGATTTGGACCAACTTCAGGAGTGGTTTCCAGGCTTGCATCCCAAGATAGATAGTTTACTGATCTATCACAAACGGCCTTGTACCATTCTGCTTCCCAGACCAGAGCGTATACCTAGGGTATTAGAAGATGGGCAAGGGCTGGTTGGTGTGCGCCTGATTATGGATAGCTTTTGCTACCGGCTCAATGAAAGAATAGATGGACCGCTATTGGCGACGCTCGCTATGCCAAGAGGTAGCCTTTTGCCGACGAGCTTTGGAAAAGTAAGATCAGATCTTTTGCGGTCTGTAGACCATGTGGTTTGCAGGAGACAAAAGGAAGTTTTAGGCGAGCGAGCAGCTACAGCGCTCTATCTCGATGAAAATGACGAGTTTGCTTTTGTAGAAAACTGATTTAGGAGTCAGAAAGCGTGTTTAGTAATTAGGCAAAAAAAATCACCGAATCGGCTGGCAGCCGACTCGGTGATTTTGCAAAGATTTTATCAGCTTGGCGATTACTTCCCGCCCAGCTCCAGGGTTACGGTCTCATTAATACCACAGCCTACAGTGATTTCTGCACCACTATTTAGGTTGCGAGAAAAGGCTTCTTCCCTGGTGGGCAAAGAGCCATTATACTGACTGATGCGAGAATTGGCCTCGGAGGCAGAGCCTGAATCAATGCTACGCGCGTAGCGATACTTTTCCCGAGCGGCCAGGATGGCTAATCTTTGGTTCCAGCTATCGCCGCAGTTTCGACCCATTCTGGCATAGATGTCGCCGATAAGGATGTAGGGCTTACCCCAGCCCGGGCGAGCTTCTGCAGCCCTGCGGGCATTGGAACGCGCAGAACTCAGCTGGCCTAGGCGGCTCATTTGTATAGCTGCCATACGGTACAAGAAGTTTGACTTTTTCTCGGCGTCTTCTTCTGTAGCTACGGCTTCTTCGTAGCGCTCGACTGCGCGGGCGTACTCTCCCTCCTGTTCCAATTTGCTGGCATCGTAGCCAGGATTGTCGCGGCGCAATTCCGCTTCGTACTGCTCTGCGTTGGCTTCGTGGATTCGGTCGTAATCGGCTTTGAGTTCTACCAATACAGGATCATCTTCGGCACATCCCTGAGCGACCAATCGCTGGTACACGCCAAAGATGGCATCCAGGTCTTCTTCCTTGCCTTCGAGCGTCGGCAGCAGTAAGTCTTTGAAGTAGTCGCAATCGAAAAGATCCGTTTCTACTTCTCTTACTTTGGCAATCATGTTTTCCTCAGCGCTTTGATAATACTCGCCATAGGTTTCATCATTTTCGACGTGATAGTCTCCAATTTCTACAGCTTCTTCATAGAGCTCGCGTGCGCGATCGGCCTCCAACTCATGGGTGGTACCAAAGTGATAGGTAATTAGCTCTCCAAGTGGGATAAAGACCACGTATTCTGTCTCTAGGCCGCCCTCTTCCATGGCTTCTTCTATAACGTCTATAGTGCCGATGCGGTAGTCACCATACAGATAGAACATATCCATAGCTTTACGACCCAGTAGAAAAGCTCGGTTATCTGGGTAGCACTCCATTTCCTGATCATAAAGCGATATGATCACATCTGCAAATTCTGTTTTTTGAGCAGCATCCGCAGCATTTTTATGCTTGGCGCGGTAAAACTCACGACCATCTCTAAAGTGAGAGGCTCGCTCGCCATCTGCCGCAGGTGCCAATTCATAGGCAGTTTGCCAGTTCCCAAAGGCCAATTCGAAGTCTTCGGCCGATAGGGTAGAATAGTCTTGTACGTTTCGAACAAAATTTCGATAAGATACGTGTGCACTCTCCGCACGATCTTTAAAGTCTTTGCCTACCCAGTTTTCACACTGAGCTGCAATACCAGAAGTAATACCTAGAGCGGCAAAGAAGAGAATTAAAAAGCGATTCGTTAATGTCATGGCGTTAATTGAATTTACGTTTCAAGAACCAGGTGTTGTCGTTAAGTGAGAAGCCTACGGTAAACTGAACGTAGCTTTCGTCTATGACGTCAGGGACGCCAAACCTACCTATTTCGACGGCAATATTTAAAAAAGACACTTGTTGCCTTGGCATAATTATCGGAAGACCCAACCCAAAGGTAACGGCCTGCCGCCTGGCTTGTTCGCCTTCGAGGCTCCTTGGGTCATCTTCCAGACGAACACCAAACCTATATCTCAGACGCTTAAAATAGCTGTTGTAGCTATCAAAATCTGGAATGTATTCCAGACCAAAAGCTAATCTGTTTCCATCCACAAGTCGATCATTTTGTGCATCGTTCCTGTAGTTGCTCCAGTTACTCAGTCCGTACTCAGCCGATGCAAACAGCTTGTTCGCTACCTGATAACCGACGCCAAAGGTAACGGAAGAAGGTAGCACTACATTGCCGGGTTCATCTTCGATAAACTGCAACGTATCGGAGACGAATAGGCTGTTGCTGGGAGAAAATCTACGGAAAAGTAAATCACTCTTCGTACGAATCTCGGATTGTAAGGTGCCCTGAACACCAAAAAGCAATCTTTTGCCATTCGGCTTTTTCACGCCATCATTATCGATAGAATTAAGGTCCAAAGCGTACTGTAGGCCATAACCTAAGCTCCAACCATTTACATTGTACTCTTCTAAGACTTCGGTAGCAAGTGCAGTGGCGATACTGTCAAATACCACAACGCGGTCATTGGTCAGACGGCCAAAGTTGTAATTGAAGCTGATACCACCAGAAAGTCCCTGATACCTAAAGGCATTAGACCAGCTTACTTTATATGTTCCTCCATTTCCTTTTAGAAGATTCGACGTAACACCTAAATTGTTATCTGCTTCTTCGAGTTCCAGATCATAGCCTACCAATGATGTTTGGGCTATACTAAATGCCATGCCAGCGTTCCATCGCGTATCTCCTCGATCTAGATTGACGTTGATGGGGTTGCGAAGTGGAAAGCCTAGGGCTAGATACTGCAAGTTGCCACTTGCTGTTTGGGCTTCGCTTTGGTTGTCTGATAGTGTTCCAACCCTTCCATATAGACCGACTTCGAAGCTGGCCGTTTGTAAATTGGCCAAACTGGCTGGGTTGACTAAGTTGAGTAGAAAGGGATTTTGCCATACGGTGGTAATACCGCCCATACCGGCTGAGGTGGCCGTCCACTGGTCTAGTGGGTCCCCCAATCCAAACCTGGATAGCGGGCTGTTTTGCTTGGGCCTCAGTTCTACAAAGTCGGTGCGCTGAGCTTGCAGCGTACTATTCAAGCCGAGTAGGCTCAATCCAAAAATGAAAGCAAAGATGTACCGTTTAAGCGGCATATAGCGTAGAGATTTGGTAGAGTCCATAATGGACCAGATGGGGCTGAAGTAAACTAGCGGGCTTGAGGTGCTTTTGAACCAATCTTGCATCGCCCCCGGTAATGAGCAAGCGAAGATCGGTAAAATTTGAAGACAGACGGTCAAAAAGACCCTCGATTTCATATATCATCCCGCCAAGACCACCGTGCAATAAAGCAGAGCTGGTATCCAGACCGAGCATATCGTCCAAAGGTCTAGCCTCAATCATTGGCAAACGCTTGGTGTCTCGATGCATAGCACGGAGTCGCATGTGCAGTCCAGGACTAATATTTCCACCCATAAAAACTGCTTTGCCAGAATTGCTTTCCATTTCTGAAGAAGCCAATTTATCCTCAGATTGTATGAGCAGATCCAAAGTCAGGCAGGTACCCATATCTGCGATCAGGCAGTTGGTACCCGGCAGGAGTTCGATGGCACCTGCCAGGGCAGCTATTCGATCTCGTCCCAACGTATCCATGGTTCTGTATTGCGATTCAAATGGGAGGGGACTGAGATGAGTCAAAGGTTTCAGGGAGATACCCTTCTTCGCCAACAGCTCAGACCAGCTCGTTGGTGGCTCGTCAGCCACTGTTGAATAGATGACAAATGTCGTAGAGTGGTTGGTTGAATAATCTGTTAATTCACGCCAGCTGCCCGACGTCCAGGTCTTGGTTTCCACTAGATCAGCAGATGGGCCAAAAAGGGCTGACTTGATCCGACTATTGCCTATGTCTAGTGTCAATACCAAAATTCGAGCTTGTAATATGGCAGTTTTACCGTGATATATAAGGTTTGGTCAGTACTGTTTTAGCTCAATGTTTGAAGTGCCTGTAGCCCGTAAATACCATAGCTATTCCGTTTTCATTACAGTAGTCTATACTGAGCTGATCTTTGATGCTGCCACCTGGTTGAATGACGGCCTTTATTCCAGCATTGTCTGCAATTTCTACGCAATCTGGAAAAGGGAAAAAGGCATCGCTGGCCATTACGGCTCCTGTGGTATCGAATCCAAAAGCATGCGCTTTGGCTATGGCTTGCTTGCAAGCATCTACTCGGCTGGTCTGGCCACAGCCCATTCCGATCAGCTGGCGGTTCTTGACCAGCGCGATGGTATTTGATTTGAGGTGCTTGGCTGCAGTGGCAGCAAACAGCAGATCAGCTTTCTGCTCTTCAGTAGGCTCTAGCTCAGTGACCGATCTGAGATCGTCATTGCTATCCTGATGTAAATCGGTGTCTTGTGCAACCAACCCATTGAGTAGGCTTTTAAACGATTGCGCAGGTCGCCTCAGGTGGCTGTATTTTAACAAAACACGCTTTTTCTTTTTAGTCAGTAGGTCATGAGCATCAGGGGCAAAGCTAGGTGCAATCAAAACTTCGTAGAAAAGCTGGTTGATCTTCGTGGCAGTCGCCAGGTCAATCTCGGAATTACTGATCAAAATACCACCAAAAGCAGATACCGGATCGCCGGCCAAAGCGGCATCCCAGGCAGCTTCTACAGTAGGTCTTACGGCCAGGCCACAGGTATTGGTGTGTTTTAAAACAGCGAAGGACGGATCTCCTTCTTCTAGCTCTGACATGACTTGCACAGCAGCATCTATATCGACCAAATTGTTGTAGCTCAGCTCTTTACCACTAAGCTGCTCAAACATTTCATTCAGTGGTCCGTAAAAAGTCGCCTTCTGGTGGGGGTTCTCGCCGTATCGAAGCGAGCGAGCTGTCATTTCCGACCGCTTAAAGTAGTCTTCCTCGCCCCTGGCATTGAAGTAGTTGAAGATGGCCGTATCATAGTGACTACTTACCGCAAAAGCACGTCTGGCTAGTGCTCTGCGTTCTTCCATTTCGGTAACGGGCTTTTCGCGATCCAGAATATCTTTTAGGGTGGCGTAATCTGCCCGTGACGGTACGATAACTACATCGCCGTAGTTTTTGGCTGCTGCTCTTATCAACGCAATGCCACCTATATCGATCTGTTCTATGATTTGTGCCTCCTCTTCGGTGGCTGCTACCGTTTCTTCGAAGGGATAGAGATCGACTACGATGAGGTCGATGGTGGGAATGTCGTATTTGTCCAGTTGCCCCAGGTGATC
>JBCDFE010000007.1:0-36269 GCA_039178745.1 Bacteroidota bacterium
GAGCTGTATCTGGGGCCAAAGGTCAGCGACTCTACTTCTTCCTCAGGAACCATCATGCCCTGGGCGTCAGCTTCGTTGAGGATCATAGCCTCAGTCACGTAGAAACCCCAAAGGCTTTCGCGATTCTGTAGGTCATCACCACCACTAAATACAGCAGCCTTAGTGCGCTCAAACTCCTGACGGCTGATCTCTCTATCGCCTACGGCACCCATAGATGGCCCAACGGCGCCTCCGCCTAGGTTCTGGCCGGCGGTCATATCCATTAAGATGAAAAGACCTGTACCCAAGCCTACTACTATAAGGACCAGAAGTGGGTTATTGCGAATCTTTGCTAATGCAGACATCGTTACATATAAATTTTGAGGGCGCAAAGATAGTAATTAACTTGCTATCGCAAGTCGGGATTACTCGGCTACACCGAGTGGGATTAATGCGCCTATCGGCGGCATAGGGATAGACTCGCTATCGCTCGTCGGGATAAACATTTCACGCAAAAGATATTCTCCTGTACTTTAGAGTCTCAGCGCCCGAAGGGAGCTAATCCCAAGCGTAGGGTGATAGCCTACGCAAGTCCCGCGAGGGCCCAAAGGCCCGAGTTTTCCCCGCGATGCCGAAGGCGAGGTAGTCCCGCGACCGAAGGGAGTCATCACTTCTTCTCCAGCATTTCCAGCAGCCAGGCTCGCTCGCTCAAAGGATTGGCATTGGTGATGGCCTCGTTCAAATCTCGCTTCTTCTTGTCATCGTATGAAGAAAGGCGCGCCAGACGTCGAGACAAGCGTACGATATTGCCGTAGTTCTTTTTATGATAAGCCGTCAGATCCTTGCGCCTTATATAAGTAGCAAAGCTTTCTAGCAAGCTGTCGAGGGCGTCGAATTCCTCCTCCTCGTAGTACATCCTGAGCAGCATCGTCTTGCCCATCAGGTTGTACAGCACGTCGTTAAAGTCTATTCTGATCAAGATGCCCATGGTCTCCTCGTATTCCTTCTTGCTAAAATGGAACCTCGATTTGGCAAATAAGTAGGTTTGCTGTCTGAAATCGAGATCCAGCATTTCTTTGTATTCATCCAAGAAGTTGGCCACCCACTCATACTCGCCCAGCCTTAGGCCATTGAAGATTACATTGACATAGGTGTATCGCGTTATCTGGTTGTTGGGGGTAAGGATGCCTTCGGAAAAGCCCTGCTTGTACCACTCGAAGGATTCTCGTTCATAGGCCTTCAAGCGCGCATTGATCTTGGGAATACAGAGATTGATAACCATCAGATAGACTTCGCGCAAGTCGTCACTGGGCAGTAAGTTGCCATGCTCGGCAACAGTATCTCTCAGAATGGCAAAATATTGCTGATCGTCGCTCTTTGATTGTATGGCCTTCAGGATATAATAGTATATGGCTATGGCAGGTATGTCGGTCAGCTTCCTGCGGTCCACCTGTTGCATAGCTTCTTCCAGCAGGCCTATTTCATAGGTTGTCTTACTCACCGTTTGGTGGAAGAGCATGCGGCAGCCCACTTTCAGCTTTTCGATCAGGTAGGCTTGGTCCAGGGCATCGGCAACTGATTGTAGGTTGACTTCTTTGCTACGCCTTTGGCGAAAGGCCAGATAGGTGTAGTGCTCCAATTGCAGCGCATAGTTGTTTCTGAAAAACACCTCGTTGCGATATAGGCTGCTGTCCTGGGTTTTGTCTAACCGTCTGAGGTTTTTCATCAGGTGGCGATCCAATCGGCGGTGCCTGAGCTGTACATTGAGCGAGAGATACTGACCAACATCATCTTTCTGCCACTCTTGGTAAGCCAGGTACTCTTCCACACACTTCAGGTGAAAATGCAGCGTTTGGCGCATTCTGGCATCATCGTAGGGCGTGTCAGGAAACAGTCGCTTCCATACGCGCGTTTTACTAAGCGACGACTCTTTGTGTAGACGGTCTCCCCCCAGCAAATAATTGTGCAAGGCTCGGACATCCTCTCGCTGATTGTGCACCGGAGACTCCACCCATTTGCCCAATTCGCGCCGCTCAGCTTTGTCTAGAGAACGATAAATAGCAACATTTGCACTTTTTTTCACAACAGTTGGCGTAAATTTATTCAACAATTTCCAATGTGCTCTTACCTGCGAAAGTCCAATAAAATATAGGACTTCCGCAGGTCGACTGCTAAAAACAGTAACAAAAATACATCAAATTGCTCAACAATATCGTGTTTATGTCTTTGTCCTCCCTCTATTCTCGCTGCACTTTTGTAACGCAAGCAAACGGAAGCGACCTCAAGCGACCTAGCATGATCAACAGAACCAAATCATACCGTGGGCTTTTTGCCCGACTATGTATGGTGGTCACGATCACCTGCCTAACCACTGTGTTGGGAAGTGCGCAAGGTTTTGAGTTTTCTTTCGGTGGTCCTAAAGAGGATCAAGGTCAAGCCTTGCTGGCGACTTCAGATCACGGCTATATAGAGGTCGGGTTTACTGAAGGTGAGCAGGGCGATGACAATGATATTGACATATTTGTTGTTCGTACGGACAAGGACGGCACCGAGATTTGGTCTCAAAGTTACGATGCTGGTTTTGAAGAGTACGGTTTTGACTTAATACAACGCCCCGATGGAGATTTTTTCATCGTAGGTGATCGAAAAGTTTCTTTTGGTGATCCATTTAGCGGCTACCTAGTCAGAATCGATAAGCAGGGCAATTTAATCGATACGAAAGATTACTTTGCTGACGATCAAAATCTGCGTCTCAAGCGCATCCTACCATCTAGTACAGGCACGGGTTATCTTTTGATAGGTTCTCTGGAACTATCAGAGACCGGCAGAGATGCAGCCCTGGCCATACTTATAGATGGTGAAGGAAATGAGATTTGGCGGCGCACCTTCTCCGGAGGATATATCGATAGAGCTATGGCAGCCGTCTCACTAGAGGACGGTTACCTACTCGCACTCAACCGAGATGATGCCGATGGCAATCTCGACATTGTACTGCTTCGAACTGACCAAGATGGCAACGAGCTAGAAACGGTAGTCTGGGGAACAGTCGATGGAGACGAAAGAGTCGATGACCTGATTCTCACAAGCGATGACAAGGTTGCTTTTTGTGGCTCCACGAACAACACAGGACTTTCTTTGATTGCAAAGGCGGATCTCAATGGAGATACGCTTTGGATAACTGAAATCGATGCCAGCCAATTCGGCGAAGGACTCAAAAGCCTGATCGAAGAGGATGACGGTACAACCATCACGGCCGCTGGAGATGCATTTCGCACCCCGCTCGACGGTGATGTACTGCTCACTAAGGTAAATTCCGATGATGGCCAGCAAATCTGGCAAAGGTTGCTCGGAGATGCCGATGTCTTCAACACAGCTACCGATGTAGTGACAACCCCTGAGAGAGGATACGCCATCGCAGCTTACAACAGTCAATTTGGAGTTGTATTCAACGACCTTACGTTGTACAAGACCAATGGCGAAGGCGAATTCTTCACCAACGAAATTAACGGCCGGGTCTACAACTCTGAAGACGGATGTAATCCTTTCGAAGAGGGAGATCTCGGACTTAAAGATTGGCTAGTACGGGCAGAAAGAGAAGATGGCAATGCTGTTTTCTTCGGCTCTACAGACGGCGAAGGTTTCTTTGACATACAGGTTGATACCGGCAATTATCAGCTCACTCTTCTTCAGAAGAATAACCGCTGGGAAATTTGCGATGACGCAGGGTTTTCAGTGAGTATACCAGAGCTGTATGACAGTAGCTACCACGAGTTTCCACTATCTACATCCATCGCGTGTCCATTGCTCGAGGTTGATTTGAGCGCGGGGCCTGCACTGGCCTGCGAAGAGCAACTGATTAACGTCACATACGGAAACCAAGGCGCAGCTACAGCTACAGATGTATCACTCGAAATCGAACTGGATCCAGACCTTACTTTCCTTGGGAGTACCCTCAGCCCTAGCGATCAGAATGGCAACATGCTCACTTTTGATCTACCTGATATCAATCCAAATGAAGGCGGTGAGTTTACCCTCACAGTAATGGTCAGCTGCGGTTTAGTCGATGAAGAGTCTATCAGCACGATGGCAGTTATTCTGCCAGACTTCAACGCGACTTGTGCTCCGCCGCCAGCAGACTGGGACGGTGCCATCATCGAAGTTGAAGGTGAGTGCGACGGAGACTCCATCAGATTTGCTATCCGCAACATCGGAGACCCGCTGACTTCACAGCTCGAGTACATCGTCATTGAAGATCAAATACTGCTCAGGCCACCTACCAACTTCGATCAGACTTCTGTTGGTGGAGACGGCCTGGTATTAGCAGAAGAAAATACTGGCGGAACTTTCCGCCTGATTGCCGAGCAATCGCCAAATTATAACGGCAGCTTATTCCCTACAGCAGTAGTGGAGGGCTGTGACGAAGGCGGCCAATTCGAGTTTACCACCGGAGAGGTTGCCCAGTTTCCCGATAACGACGGGGATCTGAACATTGACATACTCACGCAAGAAGTACTTGTACTGAATGAGGAAACTGCTTTAGCCATGCGAGCCTATCCACGTGGCTATCAGGATTCCATCATTACACCTTCCACAGACCTGGAATACACCATTTTCTTCGGTCTTGGAGATACGAGTACATTGGAGAGGGTTGTAATCCGAGATACCCTACCTGCGGCGCTTGACTTCAATACCCTTGAGGTAGGAGCGTCGAGTCATCCCTATGATTTCGTTTTATCTCAAAATGGGGTCTTAAAGATTACGTTCGATTCAATCCAATTACTTGCAGACGGCGGCACAGGGGGAGTTGATCCAAACCCACGGCAAGGATATGTCAAATACAGGCTATCCCAAAAACCGAACAATTCCGTAGGTACGGAAATCAACAATCGTGCCGCCGTTTATTTTGACTACCGCCCGCCGGTTTTCACCAACTCGGTCAGCCATTTTGTCGGCTGCGAGCAGTTGTTCGATCCTAACTGTTTATTAACAAATTCGAGCAACTTTCCGAGCAAAACCAGCGTTAAAGTTGATGTATTCCCACATCCCCTAACTGATATTTCTACAGTTAGAGTAAAGGAAGGGAATCTACTCGATACTCAACTCGAATGGCGCTTGTATGACGGCAATGGCCGCTTACTCCGCCACCTTCACCCAAGAGGTGACCAATTTGAGATCGAGCGTCAGAACTTAGCCAACGGTTCGTATGCGTACGAACTCTGGGGCGACGGTCAGCTAATTGCTAAAGGAACAATAATCGTGCAATAGTCACAATCCCAAAAGCGTTAGCTTCCTTGCCCCTTCGGGGGCGAGGAATCTAATCAAGAGCTTTAATCGTGATTTTCCGCGATTGTATTAAGAATTTTTTTAGGTCGTCTTTTTTTCATGAGATTATGATTTGTTTGTGCCTGGGAGTCTTTACTCCTGGGCTTTTTTATTTTTAGGACAGATCTGAAATTTGTAATCACCTTAATCAAGGTAAATCCGGATAATACCTTTTCTAATAGGATGAATGACTTTCTAAAAGGGTCTCCAGCTGGAGATACGAGTTGCATCGAAACACCCAAAAGCTGGAAAGAAGAGCAATTATGGTAATGAATAGCTACTATAAGTTGGCTATTGTTTTGGCCGTTTTTGCATTATGTTTTGACTTGCGCGGCCAATCGCCTACGGTACTGGAAAGACTCATCGAAGAGAATCCCGTTTTCAACCAGGCTTATTCTGGCTTTTGTCTGTACGATCCTATTGCGGGAGAATACCTATACGAATACCGTGCAGACCATAGGTTTACACCAGCCAGCAACGTAAAATTACTCACGTTTTTGTTGGTTCAAGAAATTCTGGATACCAATAGGGTACCTGCATTATGGTTCAAAGATTTTGGCCATAGGATAGATGCATGGGCCACAGGGTTGCCCATAGAAATGGTTAGCGAAATACCCTTTGCGGAGGCCGAGGGAAAGGAAATCACCATACACGATGCCGGTGAGGTTTCTCGATACGGACCCGGTTGGAGCTACGATGATTACAACTACGGGTATGTTTATGAGCGAAGTTGTCTGCCGGCCTTTCAAAACCGACTTCAAATCTCTTTAGACACTATCGGGCATCTACAGTTCAAGCCCGCGTTGCTGACAGATAGTGTGTCTTTTACCGATGCAGCAGATGGTCCTCTGATATCACGTCAAGAAAACAGTAACCGCTTTGTACTAGATACGACTAGGAAGTTCCCCATAGATTTTGAACGCAATATTGCGCTTCACTTAGATCGCATTACGCAGCTGGCCTTGTGGCGTAGTGCTTGGCAAGATGATCTACAGTTGGGTAGGCAAGCATTGCCAGCACCGAGCCCTGGTTTGAATTTGCTGCGCACACACCTACCGGATAGTATCCTGATTCACACCCTCCAAGAGAGCGACAACTTTTGGGCCGAGCAGCTGCTATTGCTCTGTGCGGCAGAGCGCCAAAGTAATTTAGATACCGAGTCTTTGCTGCACTATGCTACAGACAGCCTATGGGCTGATTGGGAAAACCCGACCGAAATGCAATGGGTAGACGGCAGTGGGTTATCCAGGTACAACCAGCTCAGCCCGAGGCATTTGGTCTGGGTCTTAGATCGTTTGCAAATGTTGATGGGGATGGACTCGCTGAAAGGCTATTTGCCAGCCAATGGCATTAGTGGGACACTGGAAAGCCGATTCAGAAATGCTCGCCCACCTTATATATGGGCAAAAACGGGCTCGCTTAAAAACGTGTTGGCGCTATCGGGGGTGGTAAAGACCAAGTCGGGCAGGCAGCTGCTATTCAGCTTTTTGCACAATCACACACAGAAAAGTAATACTACCTATTTTCGCGAAATGGAGAAGGTACTTGAGTACCTATATGATCGCTATTGAGCAGCCTTCCAGCCACGATATCCGGGCTTTAAATTGTACACGCGCTCAAATCCCGCTTCCTGCATTTGCCGACTTGCTCGCGTAGAGCGCCCACCAGATGCACAGTAAACGACGTATATTTTCTTTCGGTCCAGTTGGTTTAGCCGCTCTACGAAATTTGGACTTTGAAAATTCACGATCTCTGCGCCTGGGATAATACCGGCATCGGTTTCTTCAGGTGTGCGAAGATCTAGCAGCACGGCATCAGGATAATCGGCCCTAATGCGCTCAAATTCTGCTAAATCGATGTCTTGGAAAAGAGCATCATCTTCTGCTCCACTACCTTCACTTTGCGCCTGGCAAGCGGTATAAGAGAGTATCGCGATACCGAGTATCCACTTCATAGCACTACTATTTAAAGTTGGCCGACCAGGCTTGAAGCCCTCCGTCCAGGTGGTACAAATTTTTAAGGCCTTGATTGCGCATCAAGGTACATGCCCTCACGCTCCTTCGACCTGTTCGGCAATAAACCAGATAAGTTGCATCGATGTCCAGCGCCTCGATACCTTCTAAAAAATCGGGTCCCAGATAGTCCAGCAATTGGGCGTCGGGTAGGTGAAATTCGGTATACTCTGCTGGCGTCCTCACATCGATCAATCGATATTCAGGATGTGCGTGTCGAAGGGCTTCGAAAGCTGTTGCATCCACATTGTTAAGCTGCTGTTTCAGCAACTCCCAACGGGGAATAGGACAACTCGGCATATCGGGCTCCTTCATGATCTGGCGATGCGTAATTTGTGCAAAAATACCGTCTTATATGCGATTATGCGTATATGTTTGTCTGCTTCTTTCTGCCTGTGCATCGGTCAGCAAACCACCAATGCGATGGCCTGGAGCCCAATCCGTTACCGAAATATCGGGATTAGCTTTTGTAGACTCTTGTGCATTGGCCCATAATGATAGCGGTGATGGAGCTTTTTTATATGTACTTCCGCAGGTGGATACAGACAGCCTTGTTCCGAGTGTTTCGACCTGCGGAAGTCAAAAAAGAGAAATTCCAGCTGGGGCGGTAGATTGGGAAGACATGACAACCGACCCATTTGGCAACTGGTATCTGGGTGATTTTGGTGACAACCGCCGCCAAAGGGATAGCTTACAAATATACAGGTACTCACCTGCTACTTTTCGTACAGATACGA
This sequence comes from Bacteroidota bacterium, assembly GCA_039178745.1. Classification (GTDB taxonomy): domain Bacteria; phylum Bacteroidota; class Bacteroidia; order Chitinophagales; family Saprospiraceae; genus Neolewinella. The sequence goes on from JBCDFE010000007.1 coordinate 8,051, forward strand.
TTGTTTACAGCTACCCCGGAGGTAGATATCACGATTGTGAGGCTATGGTTTTTCAGGGGGGAAAGCTGCACCTTTTTACCAAGGCAAAAGCAGGCCTGCGCCGTCAGTATTGGACTTTCCATTATCAGGTGCCCGCTCATGCTGGCTATCATATTGCAACGCTTCAGGATGGTATTTACCTACCCAGGAGAGTCGTGACGGCTGCAGATGTGGATAGTTTAAGCGGTCAACTCATATTGACTGCTTACAACTACAAGCGTATTCTTGGCTTCTTCCCGGCAGCAGCTAGCAGCATAATCAGCTTTACATCCTATCCGGGCACGCAATTTTTCAGGGGGGAGATGAGTCGCCGAAATTTGAGCTGGGCCATACCCAATCAGGTAGAGGGGATTTCCTTTTATGACGATCGATATTTTTATGTGGCGCGAGAGAAAACCGGACCCTGGCAAGCGAGAATCAGACGCAAGCGAAGGAGGTAGCAGTTAGTCTTTTGGGGGATTGGTTTAGGCTCTTCTGATTGGGAATCTTTTACTGGCTTGGAGCTTTTAGGTTTGATTGGCGGGAGAGTCTGTTGGTCTTTTAGGTGATTGATTGGCGCTTTTTGGAGTAGAAATCTTTGTGTGCTTAGATCTTTGAAGTTTGATCTTTGGTAGAGTCTGTTAGTGAGTCCACTTTAATGAGTTGTCATTGAAAAAACGATAGGAACCAGTACTTCCAGCTTTCCCAATCTTTTGATATGAGGAGTATGCCTACGGGTATGGCAAATATCAAAATGAGTTTGATGGTTCTGAAAACGCGTTTATCGCGCTCCTTTCGGGTCTTGTATTTTACTCGGGTACTTTGACGTGGCATAGCTTATTCGATTTATTCGACAAAAATAGCCCACATTTTTTCGAAAGCTCCGCCCCAACAGTTTACTTTTTCTATGGGCGGCAGCTCAAACTGTACGCGGTCTAAGAGGTCGAATCGGAAGTGATCGATCATGCAGGAACCTGGATTAAAGTACCGGATTTCGCCTCCGCTACGGTCTGTCAGGCAGGCGTATTCGGCGAATGCTCCACTATTTTGTAGGCCTTGATCGAGGAAGGTCAGCACATTCAGTTCAATGTTTTGGTCTCTCAGGCTATTGGCCCAATCGCAGATATCGACTCCGGGTAGAGAACAAACGTTTTCGCCATCGCTGATGAAAAAAACGGCTCGGCTTTTTCCGGGGGTATCTGAAAACAGCCTTGGGGTTTTGACTAGTGTGTTGAGTAGAGGCGTAGTTCCATCGGGATTGAGGTATCTGACTTCAAATCGCAGGGCTGCCCTTTCCATACTGTCCACGGCGATCCACCAAGTGGGTTCTGTTTCGCAGTCTCCGCCTATAGTTGCCAGTCCAGCTGTGCAATTTTCGGGTAGTCGATCGATGAGATAGGCTGCGGCATCGCGCATGATGTTGAATCGGTCAGTAGCCATACAGCTCACCTCTTCCATAACCATAGAGCCACTAATGTCTACGAGGAAAAGTACTTCGTCATATTGTCCAAAGGCGTCTAGGCTGGCGGCACCATAAGGTAGGTGGTTTAGTCCTACGGGGGCATCGAAGCGCGGGGTCTGAAGTTCGAGCGTCCTTGGGTCCATTACATAGGGTGGTGGTTCTCGTTGGAGGGTATCTCTAATCAGCTGGGCGTTGAATTTGGTGTCTGTTCGGCTGCTGTCTATACTTAGTGCTTTATCGAAGTAGGGGAGTGCGGTTTCCAGGTCGGTTACTTGCAGGTGGTTGTGCAGTGGTCGCCCTAGGTGGCTGGTAGGCATGCCTTGGTCTACGATCCGCAGATAACCTGCTAAATTGTACATACCCGCCAATCTTTCTGGGTTGAAATCTTCTTTGGCTTCTTCGGTTTGTATAATGGCATGGAGTCTGGCTCGTGCTTTCCAAAATTGCCCTGCTTGCGTTTGCAGTAGGCAAATGGTGTAGGTGCGCAGGTGCTGCATTTCTTCATAGTCGGCATCATTGGCATTGATCTGTAGTCTGCGACTTTGAAGGAGTTCTATACCGGTATTTGGTTTGCCGGTAGCACCCAAGGCCAAACTATAAGCAAGTGCAAAACTGAGTTGTTCGGGTATGGCTTGATGCGCCTTTCGAAAATGGCCCAGGGCTTTTTGCGCCTGATCTTCTTGATAGTAGTAGACGCCCAAATAGTAGTGCCTATAGGCCGCCTTTCCCCCAGAAGAAGGTCGTTCCGCTTCCCTCTTTAGATGAGATGACTTAGGGTTGGTTTCATCGGGTTGAACAGAATTTAAGCCCGACGCAAAGGCCAGAATCAATAGATATGCAAAAGCTATTCTCAACAGTTCGTCTTTGGGACGTACCTATTAACGAAGGTATTCGTTTATTGGTGCATGGCACATACACAACTTTCGGTTAGTACGCGCGAAGCAGTGGATCAGCAAAAGCTATTGGCGCAGCAAGTTGACCTGTCTCCACTTCAAGAGCGGCCCTCATTAATTGGTGGATGTGACATCAGCTACAATCGTTTTTCCAGTCGGTGCTTTTCAGCTATAGTCGTGCTCGATTATGAAAGTATGCAGATGGTAGCGTCCTCGTCTGTTGCCGACGAAATGACTTTTCCTTATGTGCCGGGTTTGTTGAGTTATAGAGAATTGCCGAGTCTGATGAAGTGCTGGGAACAGCTTGAAATCAAGCCCGACGTACTGGCCTGTGATGGCCAGGGTATTGCGCATCCGAGGAATTTGGGTATCGCTTCTCACTTTGGTTTGCTGGCTGGGGTTTCAGCTCTTGGGATAGCTAAGTCCGTGCTGGTGGGCGAGTTTGAAGAGCCTGGTTTGGAAAAGGGGAGTTACAATCTCATGATGCACAATGGTAGAGAGGTCGGTTATGCCTTGCGTAGTAAGAACAAGGTAAAACCCGTCTACGTAAGTTCGGGGACGGGGATGAGTAATGAAGATGCTCGAAACATCGCTCTTCACTGTTCTAAAGGCTACCGAATACCTGAGCCCACTCGCCAGGCCCATATACTGGTCAATCGGTTGAGGCGGGGAGAAGAAAATGTTGGTTTGACACACTATTGATGGGCCATACGAGCCAGCATACAATGGTAGAGCATAATGCCAGCGGCAACACTCACATTGTAACTGTTGAGCGTGCCTACCTGCGCAAGTCTGAACCTAAGATCCGATGACCGCGCTACACCCTGAGAAATACCATCACCTTCTGAACCCAAAATCAAGCAAATGGGGGCCGAAGAGTCAAGCTCGCTGATGTCAAGCTCTGCCTGTAGATCACTTGCCGCTACACGAACTCCACTTTCCTGAAGATATTCGATGGTGTTGATCAAGCTTTTTTCTCTGCATACCGGAATGCGACCCAAGGCACCAGCGGAGCTTTTGACGGCATCGGCTGTTAGACCAGCACTATTTTTCTGTCCGATTATGATGGCGTGGGCACCACAAATTTCGGCAGAACGCGCTATAGCTCCCAGGTTTCTAACATCGGTGATCCCGTCGAGTAGGAGCAAGAGCGGATTCTTGCCTTGCTCGAAGAGGAAAGGAAGAACATCTGTTATACGTTGATAGGCTGCGGCGGCTAGCTGGGCGGCAACGCCCTGGTGGTTGCCGCGTACCAATCTGCGCAGTTTTTCTTTAGGTATGATCGTCATCGGGATCTCGCGCGCTTTGCAGGCCAGTCGGAGTTCGCGTTCAAATTCACCTCGCGTTCCCTTTTGTAGGTATACTTTGTCTATGGACTGGTCTGATTGCAGGGCCTCCAAAACGGGATGCCGACCGTAAATCAGTTGCTGGTTTTGCTTGCTCATACCGGTTGGCTTTCTTTCAAGAGCCATTCGCGGTCTACCAGTAGTGGCGCGTCGTTTATTTTTTTGTGGAGGCTAGCCAGTTTTCTCTTGAAGATGTCTTTATCCATGAAGTCTGATTGAAGCCTCAGGTTGGCCAGCTGCTTGGCAAAGCGGCTGTAGGAGGTGTAAGAGCGCTTATCGTTCGAGCTGATTTTCCGCTGTCGTAGCACGTAGAGCCTAAATGTTTCTAGCTGGTTGAGCAGGTAGGTGGTCTCGCGCTGCTCATAGGCAATGCGTACCTCTAGCTGTACCCTGGCCAAGTGGTATTTTACATCGCTATCGTTGACTTGTAGCAGCATGTCTCCGGCTTCGTCGTATTTGCCTCTGCTGTATAAATACTGAGCTTTGTTGAGTGCGTAGGCATTATCACGACGATCTGCAGGTAGCCTTTCGTAGTGGGACTCTAGGAAGTCTTCTGTCCAGTCGTATTCACCCAGCTTGCTGCCTAGGGTGACGAAGTTTTTGTAGTTCCACTCGTTGATCAGGCCTTTGCGATACACGAGTCCGGTATCTATTCCGCGCCTGACCAGGTCGAAGAGTTCGCGGGGAAACTTTCCATCGCCTTTTCGAATGCGCAAGATGCAGTAGTTGTTGGCAAATAGGTACAGATCTTGTTGTTCGTTCTCTGAAAACCGGTGTAGCTCCTCGTTAAGGAAATAGCGCATTTTTTTATAATGCTCCGGGTTTTCGCCATCCCGCATACTCATGAGGCTATGATAGTAGCACTGTATGGAGGGCTCGTTGCCGAATAACTTTTGACCACGTTCGCTGGTCAGGACTTCGATCATTTGCGGGAGAATGCCAAAATCGAAACTGGTATTGAGCAGTAGGGTGTTGGCCGTGAGGTGACAAGCATGGCGTAGTTTTTCGGCCAGATAGTATTTGTCGAGATCATCGAGCATTTGCTGCATAGCTTCGACGTTCTCGCGATTTTCATGGTTGGCGTAGTAGTATACGTAAGTCGCTTGGCGCTGGTAGTTGGCTTGTAATAAGTGCCTATCCCTGTGGTCGCTTTTCCCTATGATCCTGCGCATGCGCTTCTCTCTGTTCTTGAACAGGTCGTAGCGGCCACTGGCATCTGCTCGTTTCAGGGTAAGAACTTCGCCCAGAAAGGGCTCCTCTTCTAGTTGTTCTACCGCCAGAAATTTAGAGAGGAGTTTCATGAGCCCCGACATGATGTCTGCCAGGCGCTGTTCTTGAAACTCCGACTCTTTGCCAAATAGCTTCTTGTGCAATCGCTTTCGATCTAGCGCTTGTCCACCCAGTTCTATGCCTTCCAGCATGAGATCGAGTAGCTTCTTACTCAGCTTGTGTTGGTTGAAGTAGGGGCTATTGACAAACTGGCGGAAGCGCTCTCGTTCACGGCCATCCATGGCGGACAACTGTCGTGCCAGTTTACCGTTTGCCAAAACTTACTCTTCTTCGCTGGCTGCTGCTTCTAGCGGCGCTTGCTCTTCCTTTCGAGATTGGATTTTGTTGAGCAGCAAGGCTGCCTTTCGCAGGAAGTCTTCGTGGTGCATGGTGTACTCGTTGAAGACCATAAGCAGTCTGGCAGCATCAAAAGCGGCCGTTTTGGGCAGAATTTGGCGGGCGGCGATGGGGTGTAACCAATATTCGAGGTTGTTGGACCTCAAATAAGAACGATCTACTTCGAATCCAGTAACGACAGATAGCTTGTTTAAGCTGAATAAGTAGTCGGTCTCTCTGTTGAGATCTTTTTGAATATCAATGATCTCGATATTTCTAAAGTTCACGCCAGAGCGCTCGCATAGGAAAATGTCTCTTCGCCCGTCAAATACGATCAACTCTCTGAATCGATATTTGCGCAACTGCTTGGATAAGAAGTTCTTGACTGCCGGCTTGGTTGGTCTGAGTGCTCTGAAAGCCATGCCGAGTTCTTCCTCTTCCAGGCGGAAGTTTTCATCGAAGTCGCTGCGTCGGTTTGTGCGCATATTGATGACTTCTTTGCCCCGCCCGATGGTATGGCCTAGATCGTCAATTTTAGCAAAAACATCTACGATGTCTACATTGACACCGTTGACCCAGCTTTCGATAAATATTTTGTTTGTCCCTTGCTCGAATACGAGTAGGGCAATTTCGCTGATGGCGTAAAAGTTAGGGGGACCTCCATAAATATTGCCGTACTTCAGCTCTAAAAAACCAATATTGTTATTCACGGTTTGAGGTTAATTTGGTAGTGGTTCTCGATTTGATAATGCGCCGGCTGCTTTTGCCGCTACGACTTTGTTTTGTTTGCGCTAGTCACAATCAAGTGACAAATATACCCGAAATATTAGGGTTTTGTACTCATTGACCAAGTATATGCGGAAGGAAGTGGCCGTTTTCGTAAATCAGGCCGTCATTGGCATATATCCGGCCTGATTTGGTCATGTCTGCTATCATGTCCCAGTGAACGCTAGATTCGTTTTTCCCGCCAGCCTGCAGATAGCTTTGACCGATGGCCATGTGTACGGTCCCGCCTATCTTTTCGTCGAATAGTATATTCTTGGTGAATTGGTCTATTAGATAGTTTGTGCCAATGGCCGCTTCTCCAAACCGTCGGGCTCCGGGTACTTGAAGCGCTCGCTCAAGGACTTCACTTCCTGCTTCGGCAGACCAATCAACGATTTCTCCCTTTGAAATCTTTAGCCAAATTCCACGCACTTCCTGGCCTTCTCGTATGGCGGGATAGTCAAAATAGGCTTCGCCCTCCACGCTTTCTTCTACGGGGCTGGTGTAGACCTCACCGCTGGGCATATTGGTTTTGCCATCACTGTTGATCCAAGTTCGGCCAGTAGTACTAAAGCTGACATCCATGCGGTCATTTACGTACCTAAATCGGTCTTTATTGTTTAGATAATCGACAATGTGCTGCTGGTGTTGACCCAGAGTCTGCCAGTCTTCTATTGGGCGAACGCCATCGAGTTTGCAGGCTTTTATGACAAATTGGGTGTAATCTTCGAGATCCATTCCGGCACTATCGGCCAGACTTTGGCATGGGTAGAGACAGAGACTTCTTTTCATTTCTCCGGTGGCTGTCCTTCGGGAATAAGTCTGCCAGAGCGGATGCATAGCTTTCTGCCTGATCGTTGCGCGTTCTGGGTTTACGGCTTTGCGCCTTTGATCGAAGGGGGCCTTGATCACGAGATATGCTTCAAATTCTTCCATGGCCTTTTTGTAGACCGTTGGCGTATAGCTGAGCTGCTCGTCGCTTCCAAGCTCCAGCAAGGTTTCAGCCTGGCCATTCATGCTCATTTGTACTTCGCAATGCCCACCGGCTTGTAGGCACGCCCGATATATCTGGGCGATCAATGGCTCGGCGAGGGTTGTTGACTGCACCAGCAGCCTATCTCCAGTTTGAATGTTTAAGCAGTACTTCACTAAGAGGTTTGCATACCGCTTGAGGTGTAACTTGTCCAATAGTTTCGACTTGAATCTGTGGTGTAATTGCGTTTAGGCTACCATTGTTTAGTCATATAGGGGTATCTGACCTGGTATGCAGACTGGACCATCTCTGTCAGGTGCTTTCGAAGTTTGTCGATGTTTTCCCTGGTATGCGCAGATATGAAAAGGACTTCCTGGCCAAACTGGTGTTTCATGCTTTCCCGTAGAGCTGTTTCTACTTCTTCGCGCCCTTCTTCGTCTAGTAGGTCGTCGTAGTTTTTTTTCCGGAATAGATCAATCTTGTTGCAGACCAGCAAGGTAGGCTTATCGTCAGATTTCATATCGACCAGTAGTTCTCTGACCGTTCGGATATGGTCTTCGTGCTGTGGGTGACTGACATCGACGACGTGCAGGAGGATGTCGCTTTCGCGCACCTCGTCTAGAGTTGATCGGAAGCTTTCGATGAGGTGTGTAGGCAATTTGCGAATGAAGCCAACGGTGTCGGTCAGCAGGAATGGTGTACGGTCGAAAGCCACCTTGCGAACGGTAGTGTCTAGTGTGGCAAATAGCTTGTTTTCTGCAAACACATCGCTTTTGGTCAGCAAGTTCATCAGCGTGCTCTTACCTACGTTGGTGTAGCCCACTAAAGCCACCCTGATGAGCTGATCGCGGGTTTTGCGCCGGGTTTCTGCCTGGCGATCTATCTTTTCGAGATCTTTTTTGAGTTTCGAGATTTTGTCTCTTACTATTCTGCGGTCAGTCTCGATTTCGGTTTCTCCCGGGCCTCGCATTCCTATACCGCCTCGCTGTCTTTCCAGGTGTGTCCATAGTCCTCTGAGTCTGGGCAGCAAATACTGCATTTGAGCCAGCTCGACCTGCTTTTTGGCCTGGGCGGTCTGAGCTCTCCTTGCGAAGATGTCAAGTATTAAACTGGTTCGATCTATGATCTTTACTTTGAGCTGCTCTTCGAGAATGTTGGTTTGCTTTCCGCTTAGGTCATCGTCGAAAATGACCATATTCACTTCTTCGTGGCGCTCTAGGTAATCGGCGATTTCCTCTACTTTTCCCTTGCCAACAAAGGTGCGATTGTCTGGATGAGGCAGCTTTTGGATAAAGCGTTTGACGGTCTTAGCTCCTGCTGTTAAGGCCAGGAATTCCAACTCGTCCAGATGCTCTTCAACGGTATCTTCTAGCTGGCGACCCAAGACAGCACCAACCATGACGGCGTGTTCCGTACCTTGCTTTTGGCCGTTTTTTTGTTTGCCTACATTCCATTCTTGCGCCATAAATATTCGAGTGTCCTGTTACTTTTTTAAGGAGTACTAATCTTAACTCATTAAATGAGCTATAAGTTGCTTTTATGCAAGTGACTCTATAACAAAGGGTAGAACAGCCTCACTAAATGCCGCTTATGGCCTTTTAGGCACCGCATCGTAAAGCAGATCTTTTTTTAGATCGGTGCTTAGACCAATAATAACGCAATGGCGTTTCTGATTCATATACTTGTGCATTGTCTGATTTGTAATCAATATATACACTTCAGGTTCAGCAGAAGAACACCCAAAACAGCTCCAGTTAAGACGGACGAACGTAGTTTAGTTATATAGACTCTATACTCAGTTGGTGGCAAGTAGCAAACGACTGATCCCGTAGAGTAAAATTTCCCCTCCCCCTGTTTTTTTTAGGCACCCTTTTGGTGCAACCCATGAACTTTTTGGTTAGGCATGGCTCGGGCTAACACCTGGGTCTATGGCTGTGCTCGGCCTCTAGTAAGGCTGACTTTGGATTTGGTCTGGTATGGCCAAAATTAAAGTTTGCTGTCTGCTAGAGGGTGTTCTGTGCATGCTTATTGGCTCGTGATGTTTGGCATCGCGATGGCGGAGCTGTGTCTGTACCTCTACTGATCTTGATCGCAGATTTATGGATAAGCTACGATTGAACATTAACCAACAAATCTCAAAGACACGCAATCAACATGTACCGTTATCTAATACCAATATGCAGCTTTGCATGCAGTCTGTTCCTACTGGGAACGGGAATGGCCTATGGTCAAAACCAACTGAGAAATACCACAGAAAATCCTAGAGCAGCATTTAGAACAGAAGAAAGCCCGGAAGGAGACCGATCCCGCGGAAGTACAAATACCGATCAGCCATTCAGCGAAAGTTATGAAATGCCAGATCCGCTTTTTGCGCCTATGACTACCGCTATGCGCTCTACTGTGCTAAATGCCGAGCTCGACGACTACGAGCTGTTGGAGTTGGACCCAGAGGGTGCGGCTCAGCTACTGGCTGAAGCACCGGATCTGCTGGAACTGAGTCTGCCCACAACAGACGAACCCTTAGACCTGATTCTTCACCGAGTAGATTTGGCGGCAGAGGGATTTAGTGTTAGAGAGGCTGGTAGTGGTCAAGTGCTGAACGAGGCATCGATTGGCATACACTACAGGGGCCACCTCCGCGCCCAGCCAGACGTGCCAGTCGCCTTCAGTCTCAGCGAGCACGGGGGCATTTATTCCCTCATTGCACTGCCCGATCAGAACCTGGTGCTTGGCCCTGTAAAAGACCCGCTGCTTGGCGATGAGGCCTATGTGCTCTACGCCGACGATCAACTGGCGGATCAGGCATCTTTTACTTGCCAAACAGCAGATACGGAGGTGGCTTATGATCCTGGAGATTTGCGCTCGCCTACGGGTACTGACTCTGGCAGATCTAGCAATAGCTGTGTGCGCATTTACCTGGAGGTAGACCACGATATTTATCTCAATAAAGGGGGAACTGCCGGGGCGGCGGCATACATCAGTGCCGCATTTAATGAGGTGGCTGCGCTTTATCAGGTTTTGAATGTAAACCTGACCATCAGCGAGATACTCGTGTGGGATACACCTAGTCCATACACCGCCAATAGCTCGAGTGGACGCCTGAGTATGTTTCAATCTACGCGAACCTCTTTTAACGGAGATCTAGCCCAACTACTGAGCTATGGAGCTAGTGGTGGCATTGCGGTTCTCAACGGCTTGTGTCATCCATTTACCGGAGCCAAGATGAGCTTTTCCAGCATAGGCACGAGCTTTGCGTCGGTGCCTACCTACAGCTGGACCATTATGGTGATGGCGCATGAGTTTGGTCATCAATTAGGGAGCCAGCACACCCACGCATGCGTTTGGAATGGCAATGGTACCGCCATTGATGGCTGCCCTAATTTTACGGAGGGCAACTGCCCGATTCCTGGATCGCCCGCAGGTGGAGGCAACATTATGTCGTATTGCCATTTGAATCAAGTGGGGATCAATTTTAACGTTGGATTTGGTCAGCAACCTGCAGCTATAATCTCAAATACAGTCAATGCAGCAAGCTGCCTCACAGGAAATTGCAGCGGCGGGGGCGGAGACAACCCACCACCACCTCCTCCGCCATCCGAAGATTGCACCAGCAACACGGTCTATTTGCGCCTGGCCCCCGACAACTATGGACCAGAGACCCGCTGGCGGATCAGGAATGAAGCCGGGACAACCATCGCTTCTGGTGGACCCTACGATAAAATGCTGGCAGGTACATTGATACTCGACACCCTTTGTTTACCAGACGGTTGTTACGATTTTACCATATCGGATAGTTACGGAGACGGTATTTGCTGTGCGTATGGCAACGGCAGCATTCGCCTGACGGAAGCAGATGGCCAGATTATTCTAAATAACAACGATTATGAAGATGAGCTAGATGAGACCTTCTGCGTGCCCGGAGGGAGTGGACCGGGTGGAGATGACTGCCTGGCGATTGACTTTGATATTTATCCACCCATCAGTTATGGCCTGAATCAAGACAATGGCCAGATTAGCGTGCAGCAGCAGGGCAACCAGATATATATGCGAAACAACGCCTGGAAAGCCATCGAACTGCCTTACACCCTTACACCTGAGACGGTGCTGGAATTTGACTTCAGATCAACTATACAAGGCGAAATACACGGCATAGGATTTGACGACGACCTGAGTATCTCCGCTCAGTTCACATTCAAATTGCACGGCACCCAAAACTGGGGCAATGCCGCATTCGACAACTACTCCGGTAACGGCCAGTGGCAGCAGTTTACCATACCGGTGGGCCAGTACTTATTGGGTGATGCCCAGTACATGTTTTTTGTGGCCGATCACGACAATGGATTGCGCAATGGCAATAGTTATTTCAGAAACATAAGACTGTATGAAGGAGCTGCTTGCGAAGAACGACCAACTGCTGGATCTGATCGGACTAATAGTCAATCGCTCGATGCGTCAGCAGTCGAGATCGGTCTGTGGCCCAATCCGTCTTCTGGCCAGATACACATCAGCCGTCCGGCAGAGATAGCCAATCAGTCTGCAATCTATACCCTCAGCAATGCAGATGGGCGGGTGATATTAACGGACAGATTGGCGGCTCATGCCAGTCAGGCGCGGGTAGACCTGAGTGATCAGCCTGCGGGCAGCTATGTATTGCAATACACCGACGGACAAACCGAAGAGGTCGTCAGATTTCAGCTGTTGCCTAACCGTTGATGGGCGCACCCGTTTCGGCCAGCCAGATAAGACTAAGCTTAGCCACCATATCACTGATCGGCTGATCACGCATACAGCGAAAATGCCCTTTTGGGCAACGGTCGTGACCGATTTTAGAACAGGGCCGGCAGGAGAGTCCTTCGACTTCCTGCCGGCTTGTTTTTTCTATTTCTTCCTGGCCTGGCAAATATGGATACATCCCAAAGCCTGGCACAGTATTTCCCCAGACACTCAAGATGGGCTTTTTGAAGGCAGCAGCGATATGCATGAGTCCGGTATCGTGAGTCAGTACGAGCTGAGCCTGCCTGACCAGATCTGCCGATTGCCCAAGCCGCATACGGCCACAGGTATTGTGAACATGGTCACCTAATTTTGACAGCCGATTGCCTACTGCTTCTTCTGCCGGCCCACCGAGTAAGACTATAGGTTGTTGCCATCTCTTGCAGAACTCGGCCATTTGATCTTCTTCCATTCTTTTGGTGGCATGGGCTGCACCCAGCACAAAGGCCAGATACCTGGTAGGCAATCTTTCGCTGGCCAGATTCACTCGGTCTTCGGGGCGTATGAAATAGTCCAGCCCTTTTCTGTCGTTAGATACGCCCAGCGGCCCGACAGTATCCATATACCGGTCTACGATGTGGAGGTCTGGCATTTTGTTGATCTTCCAGCGGGTGAGCAGCCACTTCTGCCAGTTGAGCTTGTCGAAGCTATATTTTTTGGACTTCCGCAGGTAGAAACCCAGCTGGAAGGTGCGGAGATTGTGATGTAAATCAACGAGGTAGTCAAAACTTTCAGCTTTGAGTTCGGCCGCTACTTCGCCAACTTTCTTTTCTATGGTCCAAACCCGATCTATGTATGGATTGGGCTCTAGTATGCCCGCAAATTTGGATTTGGTGAGGTAGTGCACTTCTGCCCCCGTTTGTTCTTTCAACGCCCTCACCACAGGCGTGGTAAGCACGATGTCGCCTATAGAGGAAAAGCGGGTGATGAGGATTTTGAGTGGTGAATACAGGCCTTTCAAATTATCGGAATAGTTCTATGTCAACGAACTCTAAATTGAGGAACACACCATCTAAGTGCTCAAAGTCTTTATCCATAGTTACTAGTGTAAGATCGTAGGCGCTGGCAGTTGCTGCGATCCAGAGATCATTTTTACCCATATTCCTAGAAGAGAACTTTGAAGATTTCGACAATGATTTGCCTTGACTGAAAGCATCTATTTTCCCATATAAGTTCAATATTTCTTTCGTGTCTATATTGAGTTTGGCAAATTGTCCTATCATGACATCAATGGCCATTCTCCTGTTTTTACCGAGGTTGAATTTTTCCTTGATAGCATTTAATTCTCCTACTGATACAATAGAAATAGCTAGATTATTTCCAAGTCCAAATAGCTGGTATTCATCTTCAATCTTTCTATTAATTTCAGATTGTCTGCTATAGGAAACAATTATGTTAGTATATAAGAGGTAATTCATTATCTACTCTATAGCACAGCCAGCAAATCATCTAGAGATTGTTCCCATTGGATTTTTTCTGCTATGGCGCCAAACTGGTCATAAGTTATGGGTACATACTTCTGGTTACTTAGTTCTTGCTCGAAAGTTACGCCGCTTCGTATTTCGGTTATTGCTTCTTCAAATGCGGGAGAGGGCAGCTTTTGTGGTTTCGTTTGTAAGCTGCTATGAATATCAAGTAGTCTATCTAAGTCAGATATACTTTTGATCATATCTATAATTTCAAGTTGAATCTGATTTGCCTTTTGCATAGCACATTGTCTTGATTGCTACAATAATGAATTTCTCTAAAGTTTAGTTGCACTGTCCCTTGATCAACGCTATTTACAGACTTTACTCCAACACCCGCCCCACCGGATACAAGAATGCCGTAGGCTCATACCAAGGGCTTCGCTTGTAGATGAAATTGAGCTGGGCGCGTCCATTGGCTGCCAGGTCGGGATCTGACGCTTTGGCAAGCTCTAGTTCTTCGGCAATCTCTGGGTGGTCATTTAGATATTCTAGGGCCAGATCCTCGAAAACGTAGTCTGAAAACCCTTCTTTTTGCTGCAGTACGGCATCGAAGAAATTCCAGGCGAAGTAGCTGTCAGGAGCCTGGGGCTCCAGCGTTTCTACTATATATCGCACAGCATCTTGATCTGTAGGGATGTAGAAGTCGCCTGCTCGATAAGGCCACGCTCGCTGCACTTGTCTCACTTCTATATTGCGGTGTAAGTAGTGTCCTTCGTATGGGCGGTCGCGAGTATCGTAATCTTCGATGTAGTAATGCTCAATGTTGAGGGTTGTGTCTTTTTCCAGCTCAGTCATGAACACGCCATTATTCCTCAATCTCTCGATGACTCCGCCCCAAGTAGCAGGTACGATATATGCTCTAGGTACGTCTACGGTCAGATTTGGCTGATAATAATCGAAGAGAGCCACATCGCGTTCAAATGGCTGATCGCGGTCGTAAAACAATCGTTCCTGTCCACTGATTTCACTGCGTCTTCTACTGGCAGTATATCCCTTAAAGCTAAAGGTATCGACCTTGCTCTGATCCAAAGACCAGTTGATGGCCATACTGTCGGCACGTCTATCTTGGGCTATGGCCTCTGATCTGGCTGTTTGAATTTGTTCTCGATCTGTATTTGCTACCTCTATGGCCGATTGCATAAATTGATAAACCGACTCTACCCGATCGCCAAAGGGTTTGAGCATGTGGGTTTCAGGCATGAAGCCTATGGTATGGTGCAAGGTAGCATAGCCAGTCGAATATCTTGGCAGGTCCAAGAAACCGTAAATACCGGTTTCTGGTGGTCCGTTTGAGTAAACGTAGGGTGTGATCGGCCATCCTCTATTGGGGAGGTCTTCATAGAAATGGGGGAGCATGCGTTCGCGCAAATACTGTCCCAGTGGCTTGCTGAGTTTTTCTGCTTGAGTGGCAATGAGGGTGAGGGTGTATTGGTAGTCTGCTCCATTGCTGGTGTGATTATCTATCAGGATCTCAGGTTGCCACCTACTGAATAGTTGGTTGAATGCCAGTGCATTTCTGGAGTCGCACTTGATAAAGTCTCGATTCAGGTCCAGATTGCGAGCGTTGCCTCGAAAGCCGTATTCGACCGGTCCGTTCTGGTTGACTCTGCTGTATGCACTCCGATTGATCATCCCACCAATATTGTACATCGGTATTATGACCAAAACGATTTCTTCAGGTAGCCGCACATCGTCCTTCTGCAAGTAGTCGCGCACGAGCATCATAGAAGCATCTACTCCGCAGGGTTCGCCGGGGTGAATGGCATTGTTAATGAATACGACCAACTTGCCTGCCTGGCGTGCTTCTTCTGCACGGTGTATACCATCTGTGCTCAGGGTCATATAGTACAGTGGTTCGCCTATGTCACTAAGGCCGGCCTCACCTATTTGCAGCTGTTTGGGATAGGCTTTTGCTAGCTGCTGGTAAAAGTTGACGACCTCTTCGAATGTTGCTGTATAGTTTTTGTCGGGGTCTTGCTCGTGTGGTGTTGTCAGGAATGGGACATCAGACTCGCTGGCTGGGCTCGAACATGTAGCTAAGAGTGTGGCCAGTATGAGGATCCATGTGAAGGACGAGATGTTTTTCATCGATCGAAATTTCGTGGTATTCCACAAAGCTAGTCTTTTCCGCTGCGGACCATTCTAATTATCTTTGTCGGGTGAGCTTGAAGTTGATTAAACCGACCTGGGTAGAACAGTTTCCAGGCCTTACCGTTGCTCAAACTACGCGGGCAGGTGGCGTGTCAAAACCGCCTTATAGCAGCTTGAATTTTTCGGTGGCCGTAGGTGACCGACCTGCGGAAGTACAAAATAACCATCAGATTTTGGCTGATACACTGGGCTTTGAGGTAGATAATATGGCTGGGGGGCACCAAGTGCATGGTGCTTCCATTGCTCATGTTGATCAGGGCGGCAGATACGATGGCTTTGATGCGTTTGTTACCTCTGAGTCTGGCCTGCTGCTGGGAGTTACCGTTGCTGATTGCGTGCCCGTATTGATCGTCGATCATAGGTTGAGGGCTGTAGCGGCTGTACATGCGGGCTGGCGTGGTACGGTAGCCAGGATTGCGTCAAAGACCCTTCAATATATGTGCGATCAATTCGGAACTGAAGCTGCCGATTGCTGGGCGTTTGTCGGAGCAGCTATAGGCTATGAAGATTATGAAGTTGGGCCTGAGGTGGCCGAACATTTTGATACTCAACACAAGAGAAAGAAAGCTAATGCAGGTAAACACCTGGTCGACTTAAAAGGAGCCAATCGATCTCAGCTCGCAGAAGCGGGTATACCCCAGGCCCAAATCGAAGTTTGCCCGATCTCGACCTATACCCATTCGGATTTAATATTCAGTCATCGTGCAGCAGCGGGCCAGGCCAACGGTCGAGGGCTGGCGGTCATTGGCTATCAAAATTCGCTACCTGATGAAGACTGAGGATTGGCAATTTTTCAGAGAGCAGCTACTGGATTGGTATGAGCCAGATCGTAGGCCTATGCCATGGAAGGGGCTTCGAGATCCATATCTCATCTGGCTCAGCGAAATCATTTTGCAGCAAACCCGGGTGGAACAGGGTTGGCCCTACTTCGAGCGTTTTAGAGATACCTTTCCCACAGTAGCAGATCTGGCTGCCGCCTCTGAAGACGAAGTGCTGGGTCTCTGGCAGGGTCTGGGATATTATTCTCGTGGGCGCAATTTGCTCAAGGCTGCCAGAATGGTCGTCAGTGAGTTTGGTGGCGTTTTCCCGAAGGCGCATGCCGACATATTGCGTTTGCCGGGTGTGGGCCCTTACACGGCTGCAGCTATAGCTTCTTTTGCTTACGATCTACCGGTGCCCGTTGTCGATGGCAATGTGTATCGCATTCTTGCGCGATATGCCGATGAGTCGCTAGCTATAGATTCTACAGCGGGGAAGAAAAAATTTGCTGAATATGCGACCAAGGCCATGGACAATTCGCCTGCCGCTATTTACAATCAGGCGATTATGGATTTTGGCGCCTTGGTCTGCAAACCCAAGGGGAATTCCTGTCCGCGCTGTCCTTTGAGCTCCAGGTGTAAAGCGCTGCAGGCGGGTACCATTGGCCAGCGGCCGGTGAAGAAGCCCAAGCGGGCCAGGAAGGAGCGCTACTTCCACTTCCTATTGATTAAAAAGGGAAATAAAACGCTGATCGAGCGGCGGGGTGAAGGCGATATCTGGGCAGGCTTGTACCAGCCTCCTTTATTGGAACTTCCGCAGGTCGGTCAGCACCCCAAGCAAATGGAATATTCCGGTTGGCCAAACCAGCTCAGATGGCTTGCAGATGGCCATTTGGATTGGATACACACCCACCCTCCGAAAGCACAACTGCTGACCCATCAAAAAATAATTGGCCATTTTCACGAACTGCAGCTCAGTGGTAACTTCAAGCCCCCATCTGGTTACATCTGGGCGGACAAACAAAAAATTGAAAAACTAGCTTTTCCTAAACTAATTGATGATTTTTTCAAAGAAAAATCCTTATCTTTAAACTTATTCTAAAACCATAATTGAGGCTGCCAGATTTGATCTAAACTTCCCCGGCTGCCTTAGGAAATACAAAGACAACAGCATGGTAAATCGAGTTATACTCATAGGAAATCTCGGCAGTGATCCCGAAATACGCACACTCGAAAGTGGTGCTATGGTTGCCAAGATGAGCGTAGCTACCAATGAGAACTACAAAGACCGCAGCGGAGAGTGGCAAACGCAAACAGAGTGGCACGAGGTCGTACTTTGGCGCAGTTTGGCAGAGCGTGCACAGAGTTCTCTAAAAAAAGGTTCTCAAGTATATCTGGAGGGAAAACTGACTCACCGTACTTGGGAAGATCAAAATGGCAATAAGCGCAAGACCACCGAAGTCGTAGGAAGCTATTTCCGCATGATTGGAGCTCGTCGCGATGGAACGGGCGGAAGCAACTACTTCCCCAGTGAAGAACCTGGCGGTATGAGCAGCGCTGCACCTAGTGGTGCTGGAGCGGTTTCTGAGCCGAAGCAGCCTGAAGCTGTTGCCCCCGCAGCTGGCGAAGCAGATGACGACCTGCCGTTTTAGTGCTTGCCCTTCAATACGTATCTTTACATACGTTTAGAGCTTGTTGCATAAGAAAGTATAATCTATGCACCAAGCTCTTATTATCTGACTAGACCTTTCCCCTTGGAGATCGCGGAATTCATTTCCGGAAATATATTTGCAGTCTTCCTCTCGGCCACTTTATGGCTAGGCTTCCCGGCTATTCTGCTGCTGCTGTTTTTGTCTGCTCTGGTTTCGGGGTCAGAGGTTGCCTTTTTTTCGCTGGGCACTCAAGACTACGAAGAGCTAGAGGCAGAAGAAGATCCTACTGCAAAGCGTCTACTTTTACTTCGCGATCATCCTAAAAGGTTGCTCGCTACCATACTTATAGCCAACAACTTTATCAACATCGCCATCGTGTTGGTATCGTCTCTATTGCTCAACCAATTGTTTCCACAAGAGGTCTTTCGGTCTTGGGCGGCCGGACTAATAGATCTGCTGCCCTTCATAGAAGGTATGACAAGCCCGGAAAAGCTTGGAGGTGTCTTTTCGTTCCTGATCACGGTTTTGGGTATTACTTTCTTGTTGGTTTTATTTGGTGAAGTAGCGCCCAAGGTTTACGCTCGATTCAATGCCATGCAAATGTCTAGGCGCATGTCTGGCCCCATGCTCTTTTTAATGCGGCTCTTCAGACCAGTAAGTTGGGTGTTAATAGGCGGGACTAGCATTATAGAAAGCCGGCTGAGCCGACGCCACCAAGACAACTTGCCGAGTCGCGAGGATATAGACGAAGCTATAGACTTGACCGTAAGCTACTCAGATGAAGAAAGCGGTACACAAGACCTGGATATACTAAAGCGCATTCTCACTTTTAGCGATGTTACTGTCAGACAGATTATGTGCGCCCGAGTCGATGTAGTGGCCGTTGATCGATCTACCAACTTTCAAGAGCTGCTCAAAGTCTTGAGGGAAAGTGGCTACAGTCGTATTCCGGTATTTGAAGAAGACTTCGATCACGTCAAGGGTATACTGTATGTAAAAGATGTGCTGGGCCATAGACACGAATCTGCCGAATACAACTGGCAGGAGCTAATACGAGAGGAAGTGCTATTTGTGCCCGAGAGCAAAAAGATCAGTGATTTGCTGCAAGAGTTTCAGCAGCAGAAAACACATCTGGCAGTGGTTGTAGACGAGTATGGTGGCAGCGAGGGAATCGTAACCTTGGAAGATATACTCGAAGAGGTGATTGGAGATATACAGGATGAATTTGACGATGAGGAAGAAATCATCTACCAACAAATCGATGAACTCAATTTCATATTTGAAGGAAAAACTTCGCTCAACGATGTTTGCCGCCTGACCAAACTACCTACCAATACATTTGACGAGATCAGGGGAGAGTCTCAGTCCTTTGCGGGCCTCATCCTGGAGATCGTAGGTAAACTGCCCGCCATGGACGAAGAGATCGTATATGGTGATTATCGCTTCAAAATACTGTCGGTCGGGCTCAGAAGGGTAGAGGAGATACTAATTACGCTGCCGGAGGTTTCGGAGAAATACGAGTAGAACAGTAGTCGACGCCCGCTTGGCCAACAGTTGAGAATACTGTGCGTTATCTAGGGCAATAATCCACGAATTTTTTGATTCAATATTAAAGTATCAGCTTCAGCATGCGTGCACTTATTGCGTTTATCCTATTTGCTCTTTTAAGTTTGCTCTTCACCTCCTGCGGAGAAACCACATCCATTCCCAAGCCACGTAGCTTTCCCCGTGTCATTTACCCCGAACGCAACTACGTAGACTTCGACGCAGACTATTGCAGCTTCAGCTTCCAGCATCCGGATTACGCCCAAACTGTGCAAAAGGATCTTTTCTTTGACGAAGCTCCGGCTGACCCCTGCTGGTTCAACTTAGAGATGCCTGCTTTTAATGGTCAAATACACTTTACGTATTACCCCATAGCTGATTTTGCCGATTGGGAACGCAGGAGAGACGAAGGTTTCAGACTTGCCGGTTTTCACAATGTGCGGGCCAACTATACCGACGAGATCAGGATTGATCGCGATCCCGATTTCGGAGGTATGGCTTTTGATATTGAAGGGGAAGCTGCCAGTCCATTCCAGTTTTTTGTAACCGATAGTGTCAGCCACTTTGTGCGTGGTGCACTCTACTTCAACACACAAGCCAGGCCCGATAGCCTGGCACCAGTAGTGGCCTTTGTGAAAGAAGACATTTACAAGATGTTGGAAACCTTTAAGTGGCAGTAAAACAATAAGGCCCAGCGCTTTGCGCCGGGCCTCATCTCGCCAATTGAAAACCCTTCATTAGGCTTGGGCTTCTACCTCTTTTTTGCTGCCTTTGCCATTGGCTTCGGCTTGAGGTTGTTCTTCCTCTTCAAAGCCCATCAGTTTGGCCTTGATCTTGTTTTCGATAACCTCGGCTACTTCGGGATTGTCGAGCATAAATTGCTTAGCTGCTTCGCGGCCTTGAGCAATCTTAGCGCCATCGTAGGCATACCAAGCACCACTCTTTTGGATGATCTCCGTATCCACGCCTAGGTCAACAATTTCGCCGACTTTAGAGATTCCCATGCCATAAGTAATGTCGAACTCTGCTACGCGGAATGGTGGAGCCAGCTTGTTCTTAGCTACTTTTACTTTTACGTGGTTACCTACCACACCACCTTCTTTGTTTTTGATGGCGGCACCCGACCTGCGAATGTCTAAGCGAACAGAAGCATAGAATTTGAGCGCATTACCACCAGTCGTTGTTTCTGGGTTGCCAAACATGACACCAATCTTCTCGCGCAACTGATTGATGAAAATACAGCAGCACCCGGTCTTTCCTATAGTACCCGTCAGCTTGCGCATTGCCTGAGACATGAGGCGCGCTTGCAGACCCACTTTGCTGTCGCCCATCTCTCCTTCTATTTCCGCGCGCGGAACCAAAGCTGCAACCGAATCAACAACCAGTAGATCTATTGCACCAGAGCGAATCAGATTTTCAGATATTTCCAAGGCTTGCTCACCATTATCAGGCTGAGAGATCAATAGATTTTCCGTGTCTACGCCCAGGTTGGCCGCATAAAAACGGTCAAAGGCGTGCTCAGCATCTACTATGGCAGCTATACCACCGCGTTTTTGACATTCTGCAATAGCGTGAATGGCAAGGGTCGTCTTACCAGAAGACTCCGGGCCATAAATTTCAACAACGCGACCTCTCGGCAAACCTCCAATACCCAAAGCAATGTCCAACCCTAAAGAACCGGTTGGGATAACTTCTACATTGGCAGCCTGGCTTTCACCCAGACGCATAATCGTTCCTTTGCCATAAGTCTTATCTAATCGATCTATGGTGTTTTGCAGCGCCTTTAGCTTTGCTGCCTTGTCTTTAGCATTATCCATGATTCGCTGTTTTGCTGTGCCCTTGAAGAGCTGTTTTGTTGTTTGATGCAACAAATATAAACAAGCTGTTGATAACTTGCAACAGTTTGTAGCGTTTTAGCTTAAAATTTTCTAAAAAAGTTGAAAAAAGGATATTTTAACATCAAAAAGATGATATTTTATAGCTCTGAGTCATTGAAAAGCCAGTATGTCTTATACTCCTTGAGTACAGACATGGTCAATTTTCGATCAAAGGCATAGCCAATTAAGAAACCACCACCACCCGCACCACACAATTTCAAACAAAAACCAGCATTTTGTTTGTATTGGTGAAAGAGCATTGGAATCAGATGCCCCAACTGCTCGAACTGAAATTGACTCAAGCGCCTCACTTGTCGTTCTATGGTCGCTTTATTCTGATCTGTTGTTACAGCTTTTATCAATTTTTGACTTGGTTGCATCCATGCCTCTCGAACCAAATCCTGCCACTCGCCATCGGTTTCGAAGCGTCTTTTCAGCTCGGAAATAATGTTATCCGAACTGCGTGCTTGTCCGCTATCCAGCAAAAAGAATGGCTCTAGCGCATCCTGACTTACGGCGACTTCACGGCAGCCCGAAGCATCGACTAAAATGGGCGAATTACACAGACTGACAATGGGATCGAGGCCTGAGCTACTACCGTGAAAAAACGCCTCCATCTGGGCCAATCGATGCCTTGTATTGGTCAGATCTTTGTCGCCCTCTAGTACATATCGTGCATATACTGCCGCACAGACCGTGCCCGAACTGCCCACCCCATAGCCCAGCGGCACATTGCTCGCCAGTTGCCAGCCATTGGTCACATCTTCGAGCAGCTGGTCTGTCAAAAGCCAGTTTATTTTTTCGGACTTCCGCAGGTAGTTGCCAAAATCCAATAAGCGTTGGTCGACCACTGCTTTTTGCACCCATCTTGCTGCAAAGCGCTCGAATGGTATAGCTAATGCCTGCCCCTCATACAATACCGTATGCTCACCAAACAAAAGAACTTTAGCAGGAAAAGATCGCATTGACAATAAGGAGTGTAATTTAGCATACTTACAACATCAACCCCGCTTGGGTGTTTTGCATTAAAATGTGAGATCCTAAAATGTAATAGACCAAGATGCTCAGGGCAAAGCTAAAAGAAGTACCAGCCAACTATCACGATCGCCTGAATAAAGCGAATGTGGTTTCTACGATTACCAATATACTTTTACTATTGGCAGTGACGGTCTTTTCGGACTCTAGTCAGGTCGTATTTTATGGAGTCATCATTTTTGGCCAGGCTGCGGCAACTGTTTTACTTTTTAAGGCATTTAAAAGCCGAATGAGTCGCGTACTTCTGGTAGATACTAATCAAATTGTACTTGAAGATTCCAAAGGTGAAGACACCCGAACTTTTGACATAGATCAGCTAGAAGATCTAAAAAGGAGCAATGAGCTGCATCCTGTGGGTAAGCGAAAAAAGCCTTGGTGGCGATTTCCCTTTACTACCATAGAAGTACCATGGATCTCTTTTCTAAAGGATGGCGAGCAGCACAAGTATCACTACGACCCAGAGTCAGAGTATATGCGAAATCGGCTGGCACAGATCATGCAAGGATGGGAGCAATAGGCAAAGGAGTACAAATTTAAAACCCCCACCAATATGTAGTTGGGCGGCTGATTGAATAGTGTATATTGGGCCAATCTTTAATATGATTGTACTCTTTCGCCCTTAAAATGCTATTTAGCCTATCCCGTATGCGTGTTTTTTTGTGCTGCTTTTTCTACGCAGTTACCTTATCTATTACTGCTCAATTTGCCTACAACGGAGACCTGAGTGCGCCTTCGGAAGAAGAGTCTAGCTGGGTTAATGCCACCTATGGGGCAATGAGTGAAGACCAGCGCATTGGTCAGCTTTTTATGATTCGGGCGCATTCTAACAAAGGAAGGGATCATATAGCCGAGGTCGAGCGTCAGATCAGGGATTATTACGTAGGTGGCCTGTGCTTTTTCCAGGGTGATCCGGCAGCCCAGCTGCGACTGGTCAATCGCTATCAGACATTGAGTCAGTTGCCTATGCTGATTGCTCAGGATGCAGAATGGGGGCTGGGCATGCGACTGAGTGGTACGATGAGTTTTCCCAAGCAGCTAGCTCTTGGTGCCATCAGGCGCGATGAGCTGATATATGACATGGGGGCCGAGATAGCTAGGCAGCTGAGACGAGTTGGTGTGAATACCAGTTTTAGCCCAGTGCTGGATGTAAACAATAATCCAGCTAATCCCATCATCAATACACGCTCATTTGGCGAGAATCGCTATCAGGTAGCTGCCAAGGGGTACAACTATATGCGGGGTTTGCAAGATCACGGTGTGATGGCTTGTGCCAAACACTTTCCAGGGCATGGCGATACAGACCGCGATTCGCATAGTGAGCTACCTATCATCAGGCATGATCTCTCCAGATTAGATAGTATAGAGCTGTATCCCTTCGAAGCACTGATCCGATACGGTATTGGCAGCTTTATGATTGCCCATCTGAATGTTCCCCAACTCGATGAGCGAGAAAACAGACCTACTACCCTCAGCCAACCGGTTGTAACCGACCTGCTGCGCAATAGGCTTCAATTCGACGGACTCATCTATACCGACGCTATGGAGATGGAAGGAGTACGCAAGTTTTTTCCGCCTGGTGAGGCCGAAGCCGAGGCCCTACTTGCGGGCAATGATGTAATCTTGCTGCCGGTAGACTTGGGCGCAGCAGTAGATGCAGTAAAATCTTATCTGTCTGATGGCATGCTGAGTGAAGAGCAACTGGCCGCTAGTGTAAAGCGTGTTTTGCTGGCCAAGTACCGCTTGGGGCTAACCAGCTACACTGACCAAAGTGCTTCGGGCATAGAGGCTGACTTGAATGACCCTGCGGGTGTTAATTTGAAAACCCGATTGTTCGAGGCCGCTCTGACACTAGTGCGGGATGAGCATGGGATATTGCCGATAGATCCAGCTATCACAGAAAAGCTGGTTTATCTCGATATTGGCAATACTGGGGAAACGGACTTTTTTACTGGACTAACACATTTTACCCAAGTCGAGCGGCTACCCGTGGCCATTCGCCCAACGCCTGGCCAATCGAACCAGCTACTCGAAAAAATTGATCCTGGTCAAATAGTAGTTGTTCCAATTACTAATCCCAGTAGTAATTTTCAAGAGCGCATCGAGCTTAGCGAAGAGCTGCAAACGCTACTAGCCCAAGTCGATGCCCATGCGCGTTTGGTGGTAGTTCACTTTGGCAATCCTTACGATCTGAGACTTTACGATCCTCTAAAAACAGTGGTATGCGCCTACACGGCTGATGAATTAATGCAGGATGTAGCCGCACAGGCACTTTTCGGAATCACACGCATAGATGGGCGTCTGCCCGTTACAGCTAGCGATCGAGCTGCATACAATATGGGCATCGATCTGGCACCTAGTCTCCGATTGGGTTTTGCACCGCCTGCTCAAGTCGGTATGAATGAGGATAGCCTCGAAACGCTCATGGACCAAGTAGCCAATGAGGCCATGCGCGCCAGGGCCACACCGGGTATGTCGGTGCTGGTAGCCCGGCGAGGGAGGATCGTTTTTGAGAAAGCTTATGGCTATCACACCTATAATAGGCGTAGACGTGTGCAGACAACAGACCTATACGATCTGGCATCTGTGACCAAAGTAGCGGCTACAACTCTGGCCATAATGCATCTCTTCGATTTGGGTAAGATTGATTTGGATGCGCCCCTGGCTACCTATCTGCCAGAGCTGGAAGGCAGCAACAAGGCCGATCGCAAACTGAGAGACATGCTGGCCCACCACGCTGGTCTCCGATCCTGGATTCCCTTCTACGATAGTACGCTTATAAAGGGCAGAAACAGTTTCAGCAGAGACCCACAATGGTACCGGTCACAGGCCGATGATATTTTTAGCATACCCGTAACGGAGCGACTCTACATGCATCGTGATTATGTAGATAGTATGTGGCAGAAGATCCGGGAATCGCCACTGCCCAATCTCAATCAATACTACTACAGCGACTTGGGGTTTTATCTGATGGCAGCCCTGGTCGAACGCCTGAGTGGCCAGCCACTGGATGTCTATGTACACGAGCATTTTTACGAACCCATGGGGTTAAATGAGTTGCTCTACAGACCGCTAGAGCGCTTTCCCCTTGCTCGTATCGCACCTACTGAGCGCGACAATTATTTCCGTACTCAGCTCATTCACGGCTATGTACACGATATGGGGGCTGCCATGCTGGGTGGTGTAAGTGGCCACGCGGGATTATTCGGAAATGCACAAGACTTAGCAGTCGTCTTCCAGATGTTGCTACAGGGCGGTTACTACGGTGGTCGGCAGTATCTGTCGGCAGAAACTGTCAATCTATTTACCCGTCGCTATCCCGGAGAGAGTCGCAGAGGTTTGGGCTTTGACATGAAGCAGCTCAACCCCAATCGAAACATGAATATGTCGCCACTGGCCAGCGAACGCGCTTTCGGCCACTTAGGCTTTACGGGTACCTGCGCATGGGCAGACCCCGAAGAGGAATTGGTATTCATATTCTTGTCTAACCGCACCTATCCGAGTATGGACAATAAAGCGCTCGGCCGATTAAATACTCGACCTAAAGCATTTAGTGTAGCATATCGGGGGATCGTAGATTGAAAAATAAGTTACGCCATGAAAAATATACTTATCATTAATGGTCACCCCGATAAAGAGAGCTATAACTTTGCTTTGGCCAGGGCATATAAAAAGGGTGCTGAAAAGTCAGGTGCAGAGGTTAGAGAGATCATAATTCAGGACCTGACATTCAATCCCAATCTACAATACGGCTATAGAAAGCGTACTGAGCTGGAACCAGATCTGGTAAAAAGCCAGGAATCGCTAAAATGGGCTGATCATATCGTTTGGGTATATCCCGTCTGGTGGGGATCAGTTCCCGCCATCATGAAGGGTTTTTTAGATCGGGTTTTGCTGCCTGGATTTGCCTTTAAGAAAAGGGAAGGTTCCGTTTGGTGGGATAAATACTTCACGGGCAAAACGTCCCGCTTGATCTGCACCATGGATCAGCCCGCGTGGTACTACCGCTGGTTTAACCGCAGCCCATCACACCACGCCATGAAAAAGCTAACTATGAATTTTATAGGCGTAAAGTCTGTAAAGATTTCTTCTATTGGGCCTTTGCGATTGTCAAAAGATGAATTTAGGAAGAGATGGTTAGTTAAGGTGGAGAGGCTTGGAGAGAGAGATGTTTGATATACTATAGTTTAGTCAAGCTTAGCCAAGAAAGTGATTAGTTATGCATTATATCCAAATCGTAGTTGCCGGAAAAAGTCTGGTTTCTGCTCTACCTAGCATGTCAGATAAGAAATCGATTCTTGATCTAGGCTTTGGACTGTCCATTCTACCTATAGAAGAGTTGGACGTGTCCGCTTCATTTGTGGATGCTGATGACCTTTTGATGAACACTGAGCTAAAGGGCCTCAGTGGCATTACCTCTAAGCAACTTTCAGTCTTAAAATCATTTTCCAATAAAGGTCTTATAGCCTATTTAGAGACGGAGTATTTCGGTGGTACTGGTTGTCAGGCTTCTTTATTACTAGGGCAAGGCGATATTTTAGAAGGCCCATATTTTACAGAGACTATATGGGATGAGGAATTGGGACTTTTTCATATTCGTCCGCCCGGAGAAAAGGCAATTAACCGGGTTTTGAAAAGCATGGGGGTTGTGAAGAACGTAGACATGGATGATGAATTTGAAGCATTAGGCCTCATTCGATTTCGGTCTAATCGGGCGATATCAAATGAGTGCAAAGGCTAGTTGCTAAGTCTTTACTTACGTCTAGTGCTTAACACTGGTTTGGGAGTAATTGTATTTGCTACACTCATGTTGGCGTCTTTCCCTAAATTGCACTTAACAATCAATACACGGCCCGTCATGAAATCCTCCAAGACCATTTTTCTAGCTCTAATTCTCATTTTCATAAGTCAGTTGTTAATGTCTTTTGGCTATGAGTTTCTCATGTCTCAGCAGCCTATCGATTATGCACACTGGACCTTGCTAGTGGGAGCAGTCTTGCTATTTGGTTTGTGGTTTCAGCTACCCGATCATGGCACAAAAAGTATAGGTCTGACCATTATGTCTTTTGGCATTGCAGGTATAGCCGGGATGTGTATGATCGACTTCATCTTGTGGGCGGCTGATGGTCAACCTGAGCTAAAGAACGAGTTGTTTGGGCTCATCTTTAACACACCGGCTATTCAGATTCCCTTTTTGATTGTAGGTCCAACCCTATTCTATGGCGGAATTTGCATTGCGACTTACGGACTCTTTCCCAGATATCAGTGGCAGGTCATCTGTGTCAATGCAGGCGCATTGCTCATTGGTCTGGGGCATATGGTTTTTCAAAATGCCATGATACCGGTAGTCGGATCTCTACTTCTATTCGTTGGCTTGGTAGCCATCCTGAGCCCGGCAACACTCAAAACCTCTAAAGCATGATCGACTGGCAAAACCCCATCGTGCTCAGTGGGGCAAGAGTTGATTTAAGGTCATTGGAAAGTAGCCATCAAGAGGAGCTGCTGACGGCTGCCAGCGATGGAGAGCTATGGAATCTGTGGTATACCTCAGTACCCTCGGAAAAGACCGTGGCTCGATACGTTGAAGCTGCGCTGGAGGAACTTCATGAGCGGCGCTCCTTACCCTTTGTTGTGGTGCATAAAGAGACGGGTAAAATCATCGGTTCTACCCGATATTGTCAAATAGACGAACCGAACCGGAGGCTCGAAATAGGCTATACCTGGTATGCCAAGAGCTATCAGCGTACTGGTGTAAATACAGAATGCAAGTACCTACTACTCAAGCAAGCTTTCGAACAGTACCAAACCATAGCAGTAGAGTTCAAAACCAATTGGTTTAACTTCAAATCTCGTGAAGCCATCTTGAGATTGGGAGCCAAGCAAGATGGCGTATTGCGAAA